>JADKAQ010000013.1 GCA_016719105.1 Gemmatimonadota bacterium
CCATGAAGGATGCGCTGCTCGCCTTCCTTCGCGAGCGCGGCGTCGGCGTGCATGACGTCGGGACGTACAGCACGGATGCCGTGGACTATCCCGACTACGCGCTCGCGGTGGCCCGCGCCGTCGCCTCAGGCGCGGCCGCCCTCGGGATCATGGTCGACGGCGCGGGGATCGGCAGCTGCATGACGGCCAACAAGGTCGCGGGTGTGCGCGCCGCGATGTGCTACGACGTGACGACGGCCGCCAATGCGCGCGAGCACAACAACGCCAACGTCCTCACGTTGGGCGGCACGTTGATCGGGGTGCGGCTCGCGCAGGAGATCGTCCGGACCTTCCTCGATACGCCCTTCGGCGGAGGGCGGCACGCCCCCCGCGTGGCCAAGATCGACGCGCTCGATGCCGGGCGCCACGGGAGCCCGTAGCGACGGCCTGCCCAAATCGTTCTCCCCCTACGTCCCGTCGTCTTCCCCCCCACGCCCGCCATGCCTCGCTTCGTCACCCATCTCGCCCCGCTCTTCCTGTCCTGTGCGGTCGCCGTCAGCAGCACGGCGCCCGCGCAGGAGACCCCGACTCAGCGCGCCGCGGCCGTTGACGTGGTGAGGCGTCAGGGGGAGTTGCAGCAGCGCATCAACGCCTTCGCGCTCGCCGCGCGCCTGGCGGGCGCGCCCAACGCCCGCCGCGACGCCGTGGTGGCGCGCGCCAAGGCGTTGTGGGACGGCGAACTGCAGGCGATGGCGGATGACATCACGCGCAATCCCGAGGTAGGCTTCAAGGAGACGCGCTCGGTAAAGCTCCTCAGCGACTGGCTCACGGCGCACGGCTTTGCCGTCGAGCACAACGTGGCCGGGCTGTCGACCGCCTTCATCGCGCGCTACACCAAGGGGACGCCCGGGCCCACCCTCGGCATCATCGTGGAGTACGACGCGCTGCGCGGCACCACGCGCGACTACCATGGCGACCAGCATTCCGCACAGGGGCCGGTGGGGCTCGCCGCCGCCGTCGCCGTCGCCGAGTTCCTGACCAGCAGCAAGACGCCGGGGACGGTGACAGTGTACGGCACCCCCGCCGAAGAGATGATGCCCCCGCCGTCCAAGACGGTGATGCACCAGGCCGGCGTCTTCAACGGCGCCGACGTGATCGTGCGCTCGCACTCCTCGGTCAATACGCAACGCCCCGCGCCGGGCTTCGGCACCTGCTGCCTCAACATCGATGGCGTGCGGTACACCTTCTCCGGGGCACCGGCGCACCAGATGACGGCCTGGGAGGGACGCGACGCGCTCACCGCGGTCATCCACCTCTTCCAGAACGTCGACGCGCTGCGCAAGAACATGCGCCCCGAGACGCGCATCCAGGGGATCATCCCCGAGGGCGGGAAGGCCCCCAACGTCGTCCCCGACCGCGCGGTCGCCGACTTCTACATTCGGTATCCTGACGAGGTCTACCTCGCGCAGGTCCGCGAGATGATCGACAACGCGGCGCGCGGTGCGGCGCTGGCGACCGGGACGAAGGTGGCGATCGACAACTACGGATCGATGCGCGACGGCATCTCGACCGCGGCGCTCAACGAGGTCGCCTTCGCCTACCTCAAGAAGTACGGCGCCACGCGCGTGGTGGCCGAACCGCAGAAGCCGCAGGGCTACGAGGAGACGGGCTCCGTCTCGCGCGACATCCCGGGGGCGGGGTTCAGCGCCTTCACCTCCACCGGGGGCTTCCACACCTACGAGATGGAAGCGGACGCCCTGAACGAGGTCGGGCACACCGGCTTCCGCATCGACGCGATGGCGATGGCGGCCCTCCTCACCGACTTCGCGACCGACGCCAACTTTCGCGCCCGGGTGAAGGACGAGTTCTCAACGACCAAGGCGCTCTTCGGCGACTACGTGAACGCCCTCCGCAAGGCCTATCCGCTCCCCGAGGTGAAGTGACCACGGGCGGCGCGTCCCGTTAGGCAGCGCTCGCGCCGGCCCCGGAGGCCGGAGCGGGACGAGGGTCAGGCGGCGACGTGCGCCGCCCCCACGCCGCCGGGTCGACGTCCTGCTCGAAGAGCGTGTCGAGCTTCACGACGAGCGTGCTCCCGTCCTTCTGGACCGCGAAGCGATCCATCGCCCGCGTGGCCCGCCCGGAGATGAAGATGCCGTCGGGCTGGTACTTCGACTTGTGGCGCGTGCAGAAGAAGGTCTTGTTCCCCTCGTTCCAGCGGAGCGCCGTGTTCTGGTGCGGGCACGTGAGCGCGAACGCGTAGACGACCCCCGCATGCCGCGCGATGATCACCCCCTCCTTCTTGTCGATGGAGACGCCATCGCTCGCCGGGATGGGGTAGCGCATTTCCTCTCCGCCAGACGCAACGCCGCGTACGTCCAGAGCCGGGAGCGCGTGCGCCTCGGCCGGGAGGAGCCCCTCGAGCGCCAGCGCCGCCAGCGCCGTGGCCACGCCGCCAAGGAACTCCCGGCGGCCCGTGCGGAGCGCACAGCCGCTGCAGTCGTGCGCCGCATGGGCGCGGATGTCGTCGTGGTTTCGTGGCATCTTCGTTAGGCTGACCTGGCAAGGACCCTGCGTTCGAGGCAGGACTGCGTCGCCGAGGCGGCCGGCGCCGCGCGCGACGCCGCGGCGTTGCCCCCCCGCAGCAAGACACCGCGGACCATCGTTCCCCCCAAGCGGCGCGCTGGGCAGTCGTGGGTCACGCTGCCCCATTCGGCGGCGATCGCCGCCACCGGTCGCACACGCGACACACGCGACACACGCCGCATACGCAACACGTCGCTCACTCGCGTCGAAACGGCGGCAGCATCATGACCCAACTCACCGCGGCAATCCCCATCGACGTCAGCGCCACCGTCCGGTGCGTCTTCAGCCGCGATCCCCCTCCCGAGCCTTCGTCCTCATCCTCGGCGAAGGCCGGCGTGAGGGCGAATCCCGCGTCGGCGACGAGCATGAGGACCGCGTGTGCCGTGCGCCACTTCCGTGCCTTGGGGTCGCGCCGAGCATCCCAGAGATTCCATCCTCCCGTGATGGTGTTCACGGCAAAAAGCGCCCCGGTCGCGCCGGCGAGCGGCCCATGCCAGTCGTGCGCCCACCCGGCGGCGCCCTCTTCCCCGTGGTCCAGCAGCTGCTGCCCGGCGGCGTACTGCGCGGCGAAGATGGGGAGCATCGCCCAGGAGGCCACCTGGTGGATCTTGAGCCGGCGGCCGTACCAGTCGCTGTACTCGATGGCGACCGGTCGGCGGCGCACCGGCAGCGTGTCGGTGTCAGGCCTCGGGAGAGCATTGCCCGTCGCGAAGGAGGCGAACGCCGGGTTCGGCGTCACCGCGCGGGAGGGATCCAGCCGCGGCGCTTCACGTCGCTGGGCGGTCGCGCGTATGGGAAAGAGCGAGACAACAAGGAGCGTTGCCGCGCCGGTCATGCCGAGGCGTTGCAGGAAGGTCCGCCCTACCGTTCCGTGTGTCATGCGATCGTGCTCCATCGGTTCGTGACCGGTCGATGTCCCATGCCCAGCCTAGCACGCGCGCTTGAACCACCCATGAACGCGACGCCACGCGGCGAGTCTTAGTTCTTTCCTTTCCTGTTCTCTCCTTTCCTCGCCTTCCCCACGGCGGGTCGGGGTTCCCCCATCTCGCGCGCCCGTTTTCGCCGGTAGATTATTCACATGAATCGCAACGACGCCCTCGACTATCACGCGTCTCCCAGGCCTGGGAAGATCGCGGTCGTACCGACCAAGCCGCTCAACAACCAGCGCGACCTCTCCCTGGCCTACTCGCCAGGCGTCGCCGAGCCGTGCCTGGAGATCCAGAAGAACCCCAACGACGTCTACAAGTACACCGCGCGCGGTAACCTCGTCGCGGTCGTGACCAACGGGACGGCGGTGCTGGGGCTCGGGAACATCGGCGCGCTCGCCGGCAAGCCGGTGATGGAAGGCAAGGGGAACCTCTTCAAGCAGTTCAGCGACCTCGACGTCTTCGACCTCGAAGTAGGGTCGGAGAATCCGGACGACGTCATCCGCTTCTGCCAGCTCCTCGAACCCACCGTCGGCGGGATCAATCTCGAGGACATCAAGGCCCCCGAGTGCTTCTACATCGAGGAGACGCTGCGGAAGACGATGAAGATCCCCGTCTTCCACGATGACCAGCACGGGACGGCGATCATCTCCGGTGCGGCGCTGCTCAACGCGCTCGAGGTGGTGGAGAAGAAGATCGAGGACGTGCGCGTCGTCTTCTCCGGCGCCGGCGCCTCGGCCATCGCCACCGCCGGCCACTACGTGCGATTGGGGGTCAAGCGCGAGCACATCATCATGTGCGACCGTGCCGGGGTGATCTGGAAGGGGCGCCCCGATCACATGGATCCGTACAAGGCGAGCTTTGCCAACGACACCCCCACGCGCGAGCTGAAGGAAGCGCTCGTCGGTGCCGACGTCTTCGTCGGCCTGTCGGCCGCCGGCGCAATGACGGCGGAGATGGTGGCGGTGATGGGGCCCAATCCGATCATCTTCGCCCTCGCCAACCCGACCCCCGAGATCCTCCCTGAAGAGGTGAAGGCCGTGCGCGACGACGCGATCGTCGCCACCGGGCGCAGCGACTATCCCAACCAGGTCAACAACGTGCTCGGCTTCCCGTTCATCTTCCGCGGGGCGCTCGACGCGCGCGCGACCGAGGTGAACGAGGAGATGAAGATGGCGGCCACGCGCGCGCTCGCCGCCCTCGCCAAAGAAGACGTGCCGGAGTCGGTCTCGGCGCTCTACGGGCTGAGCAAGGTCAAGTTCGGCCGCGAGTACCTGATCCCCTTCCCCTTCGATCCGCGCGTCCTGCTGTGGGTGGCGCCGGCGGTGGCGTGGGCGGCGGTGGCGAGCGGCGTGGCGCAGGAGTTCATCGAACTCGACGAGTATCGCGAGCAGCTCGAGGCCCGTCTCGGGCGGGCCAAGGGGATCATGCGCGGCATCATCAACCGCGCCGTGCGCGACCCCAAGAGGCTCGTCCTCGCCGAGGGCGAAGCGCGCAAGATGATCCGCGCTGCCCGCCAGCTGCTCGACGAGGGGATCGCCCACCCGATCCTCCTCGGCAACGAGGAGACGATCCGCCGCAAGGCGCAACAGGACGGTGTGCGCGTCGATGACATCACCATCGAGGATCCGGCGCGCTCGCCGCGGTTGGAAGGCTACGCGCAGTTCCTGTGGGAGCGGCGCCAGCGCAAGGGGTTGTCGCTGGGCGAGGCGCAGCGGCGCATCGTCAACGGCAACTATTTCGGCAACGTGATGGTCGCCAAGGGCGACGCCGATGCCCTGCTCACGGGCATGACCACGACGTATCCCGAGGCCTTGCGTCCGGCGTTGGAGGTGGTGGGGGCCAACACCAAGTCGGGGATCGTGGCCGGCATGTACATGCTGGTCTTCGAAAAGCACGTCGTCTTCTGCGGCGACACGACGGTCAACATCGAGCCCTCGGCGGAGCAGCTGGCGCAGATTGCGCACGCCGCCGCGCGCATCGTGCGGGCGTTCGGTCAGACCCCCAAGGTGGCGATGCTCTCGTTCTCGAACTTCGGGTCGGTCCGTCACCCCGAGGCGCAGCGCGTGGCCGAGGCGGTCGCGCTGCTCCGGCAGCGCGATCCGGGGCTGATGGTGGACGGCGAGATGCAGGCCGACACGGCGGTGGACGAGACGATCCTGAAGGAATCGTTTCCATTCAGCGCGCTGAAGGAATCGGCCAACGTGTTGATCTTTCCGAACTTGAGCGCGGGCAACATCGCGTACAAGTTGTTACGCGACCTCGGCGGTGCCACGGCAATCGGCCCCATCCTGGTCGGCATGGCCCAGCCCGTCCACATCCTCGAACAGGGGGCGGACGTGCAGGAGATCGTCAACATGGCCGCGGTCGCGGTCATGGACGCGCAGGAACGGGCGCGCCCCTCGGGTCGGGAACTGTCCCCTCCGGGCGGTGCGCGAGCGTTTTCGTTCCTGTGATCGTCTATACATGACACCAGGGTGAGCAACCGGGCGAGCCGGGTGCTCGCCCGTTTCCCGATTTCTGCCCACTATGGCCACCACGAGTGCACCCCTGAACGCGCTGGAAGGACAGGGGCTCAAACCGTCGGGTACGATCCACTGGAACCTTCTCGCCCCGCGGCTCATCCAGGAGGCGATCGCGCGACATGAAGGGATGATCGCCGACATGGGCCCCTTCGTCGCCAACACGGCGCCGCACACCGGGCGCTCGCCCAACGACAAGTTCGTCGTGCGAGAGGCCTCGACCGAAGCGGACGTCGATTGGGGGAAGGTCAACCAGCCGATCTCCGAGGCGCATTTCGAGGCGTTGCAGGCCGACGTCCGAGCGTACCTCAACTCGAACGACGACCTCTTCGTCCAGGATCTCTATTGCGGCGCCGACCCGGCGCACCGCCTGAGTGTCCGGTACGTCACGCCGAACGCGTGGCACGCCAACTTCGTGCGGAACATGTTCATCCGCCCGGAATCGCGGGAACTCGCGAGCTTTGCGCCAAACTTCACCGTGCTGCACGCGCCGGACTTCCAGGCGACCCCCGAGAAGCACGGGACGCGCAGCGGGACCTTCATCGTCCTGCACCTCGCAAAGCGCACGATCCTCATCGGCGGGACGCGCTACGCGGGTGAACTCAAGAAGGCGATGTTCACCGTCATGAACTACATGATGCCCAAGTCGGGCGTCCTGTCGATGCACTGCTCGGCGAACATCGGTCCCAAGGGCGACACCGCGCTCTTCTTCGGGCTCTCCGGCACGGGGAAGACGACGCTCTCGGCCGACCCCGAGCGCGGGCTCATCGGCGACGACGAGCACGGGTGGTCCAACGACGGCGTGTTCAACTACGAGGGCGGGTGCTACGCCAAGGTCATCAACCTGTCGCGGGAGCAGGAGCCCGACATCTTCGCCACCACGCAGATGTTCGGGACGATCCTCGAAAACGTCGTCCTGGATGACGAGACGCGTCGCGTGCGCTTCGACGACCAGACGATCACCGAGAACACGCGCGCCTCGTACCCGCTGCACTACATCCGCAATCACGTCCCGTCGGGACGTGGCGGTCACCCCCGGAACGTCGTCTTCCTCACCGCCGACGCCTTCGGCGTGCTCCCGCCCATCGCCCGCCTCTCGCGCGAGCAGGCGATGTACTACTTCATGAGCGGCTACACGGCCAAGGTGGCCGGGACCGAGCGTGGCGTCACGGAACCGCAGGCGACGTTCTCGTCGTGCTTCGGCGCCGTGTTCCTCGTCTGGCACCCGACCAAGTACGCCGAGATGCTCGGGAAGCTCATCGACCAGCACGGGGCGCGCGTCTGGCTGGTGAACACCGGGTGGAGCGGTGGCGCCTACGGGACCGGTGCGCGCATGAAGCTCTCGTACACGCGGGCGATGGTGCGCGCGCTGCTCGACGGGGCGCTCGAAGGGATCCCCTTCGCCCCCGACCCGGTCTTCGGGCTCCAGATCCCGGCGGCGGTGCCTAACGTGCCGACCGAGATCCTGCAGCCGCGTTCGACCTGGCAGGACGGCGCCGCCTACGACGCGCAGGCGAGCAAGCTGGCCGCCATGTTCCACAAGAACATCGAGAAGTTCGGCAATGTGGACCCCGCCATCCTCGCAGCGGGGCCGAAGTTCTAGCCACACCACAGGCGGGGACGTCCTCCCCGCCTGCGCAGGGAACCGAACGACGAGTGAAACGAGCCGCTCGGCAATGGCATGATGCCGTTGTCGGGCGGCCGTTTGCTAACTTCTGCCCATGACCGTCATTATCCGCGACCCGTTGTGGAACAACATCCGCGTCGATGGTTACGCCCTGCGGTTGGTCGACACGCGCGTCTTCCAGCGACTGCGGTACGTGCGACAGCTGGGATGGGCGTACCTCGTCTATCCCGGCGCCACGCATGCGCGCTTCGAGCACGCGCTCGGGGCGTATCATCTGGCTGGCGTCGCATTGCGGCTGCTGGAAGAGCGCGGGGCGCTGGCGGAGGTCGATCCGGTCGAGAGCGCGATCGTTCGTGCCGCGGCGCTGCTGCACGACGTGGGGCACTATCCTTTCTCCCACGCCCTCGAGGAGATCGGAGCCCCGCACCATGAGGAGGTCGCCCGCCCGCTCATCACGACCGGCGAAGTGGGCGACGTGCTCGCCGAGATCGCGCCTGACGCACCGGAGCGAGTGTTGGCGATGATTCGCGGGACGTCCACCTCGCCGCTGCAGGGGCTCGTGTCGGGGTCGCTCGACCTCGACAAGATCGAGTACCTCAAGCGCGACACGCTGATGTGCGGCGTCCCCTATGGGACGATCGACGCCGACCGCCTCATCAACTCGCTCACCGTCGTGGCCGACCCGCAGACCGGGGCGCTGCGCATCGGGGTGCTCGAGAAGGGGCTCTCGGCGCTGGAGTCGCTGCTCTTCGCCAAGTACCAGATGTATCGCAACGTGTACTGGCACCACGCCGTGCGCAGCGCGACGGCGATGTACAAGCGCCTGGTCGACGAAGCGCTGGCCACCGCCGCGCTCGACGTGCGCGAGCTGGCGCGCCTGACCGACGAAGCGTTGTTGCACACGCTCGAGCAGCGCGCCCCGTCGCCCATGCTCGACGCCTTGCGCAACAGGCGCCTGTTCAAGCGCGCCTTCGAGTGCCCGGCCGCGGAGCTGGAGGAGGATGTGGGCGAGTGGATGGCCGCCGATCGGGCCCGCGCGGTCGAGGTGGAGAACGCGCTGGCGATGGAATGCGGGCTGGCGGCTGGGGAGCTCCTGCTCGATTACCCCGAGAAGACGCAGATGCTGGGGCTGGACATCCCGGTGGTACGCCGGACGGGCGAGGTGATGCAGCTGACGAGCGCGGGGCTCAAGGGGGCAATCCACCTCCCGCAGATGTCGCAGCAACTCTACCGATCGGCGCGGTGGCTGCGGGTCTTTGTGGCACGACCGGTCGAGCTCACCGCCGAGCGGGTGCTGGCCGTGGCGCGGGCGGGATGACTCCAGGCGGGAGACGCGACTACCGAGGCGCAGCGCGCGCGGGCGCCAGCGTGTCAGCGGCCGGCCGGCGACCGATGCCGTTCACAGATCTTCGCCGTGCCGCGATCGTCGGCCTCGCGCTGGTCGGTGCGCTCTTGGTTGCGACTCGCCCGGCGGCGGCCCAGGTCATACGCGGCATCGCGGTCGATTCGGTCACGCGCGACCCGCTCCCCGACCTCCTCGTCACCCTCGTCGACTCGGCGGCCAACTTCCTCGGGGCCGCGCGAACGTCCGAGCGCGGGCGCTTTGTCTTCACCGGTCGCGGAGGCGGCTTCTATGCGCTGGACCTGCGCGCGATCGGCTTCAAGCGCCTTACGTCGCCGTGGATTCCGCTCGCGGCGAACGACACGGTCGAGGTGACGCTGCGCGTCGTGCGAGTGCCGATCACGCTGTCACCAGTGGTGGTGCGCGCCGAGCGCGATGCGATTCTCGACCGCTCCTTCCTGGGGATGAACTTCAAGGCGATGGGAGCGAAGATCCTCGCGCCGTCGGAGATCGACGCCGTACGCGGCGGCGCCCGCGACTATGTGGATCTCGTGCAGTCGTTGAGCCCCGTGGGTTACCTCCCGCGCAGCATCGACGGGCGAACCAGCGCTCGCTGCATCGCGTGGATGCGTACGGGGGGCTGCATGCTCGTGTTCGTCGACGGCATGCGGATGCAGGATCCGCAGCAGGCACTCGACATGGCGCCTCCCGAACAGGTCAGTCACGTCGTCCTGATTCGCGCGAGTGAGGCCGGTGTCTTGTTCGGGACCGGATCATCGTCCGGGGTCCTGATGGTCTTCACGAAGGGCTTCGTGCGGGGCGCAGCGCGATAGGCCCCCCCTGCTCGCCTCGCCCCTACTGCGTCGGCGGCCCCGCCGGATGCTTGCTGCACGCGGGCGGTTGTTCAGCGGTCCACGCCATCGACGCGATGCGCCACGTCCCATTCGTCTGGACGAGCGTGAAGACGTCCACCCCGCAGTGCGACCACTTCCCGTCGAGATAGAAGTCGTACGGATACCAGACCATGGCGATCGGTCCCTGGATCTTCACCTCGGCGTTCCACCCCCGTTCGGCAAGCTTGGCCGTCGTCGGCGCGCTGCGCTGCTCGGCACGCGTGCGCACGCGATACACCGAGGCGCCGTCGCGCGTGACGGTCGGGAACATGACGGCCTCGGGGATCATGAGGTCCGTGAAGCCCACCATGTCGCTCTTGCTGATCAGGGCCAGCGCCGAATCGGCGACGGCGAGGACGCGGGCCCGCTCAGGCGACACCTGCGCATGTGCGGGGCGCCCGAGCGGGGCGACGATCAGGGAAGCTACGAGTGCAGCGCGCAGGAGGTGCATCGTCGTCGGGGCGGGGGGACACGGGCGGTGCGTGACCACCCGAATCTGGCACGAGGCCGCCCTCCCGTCTACGCCTTCTCGCGCCCCCGCGCCTCGGCCAGCTTGCGCGCAATCCCGCGGTAGAACGCCGCATGATCGCCCTGCCCCTGCTGGTCCATGCCTAACGCGCACGCTTCCAGCGCGTAGAGGATGTTCCCCAGGTACAGCGCCGAAATCGACGCGACCGATTCCGGCTCGCGCTCGTCCTCGCCCGGCGCCTGAACGTGTTCGTCCCCCGCGTCCGTCACGCGGTCCTACGCGCCGAACGCCGGCCCTTCCTGCGTGGGGGCGTCCGCGTTGGGGGAATCGATCTGGAGGACCTGCACCACGATCGCCGTGATGTTGTCCAACCCGCCGCGGTAGTTGGCCTCGGCAATCAGCGCGTCGACGACGCGCCCGGCCGAGGCCCGCGACAGAAGGAGCTGTTGCAGCCGGCGGTCGTCGACCATCCCGGTGAGCCCGTCGGAGGCGACGAGGAAGACGTCGCCCACCTTGAGTTCGCCGGAGTACGTGTCGGGCTCCACCACGTCGCTCGCCCCCACGCAGCGGGTGATCACGTTGCTGTAGGGGTGGTAGCGCGCCTGCTCGGGGGTGAGGAAGCCGGCGTCGACCTGCTCCTGCACGTAGGAGTGGTCCTTGGTGAGCTGGCGCAGGGCGCCGTCGCGCAGCAGGTACACGCGGGAGTCGCCCACCTGGCCGATGAGGTAGCGCGCCCCCGACATCACCAGGACCGACGCGGTCGTCCCCATCCCTTGCTTGTCGGACTCCTGGATCGTGCGATCGTAGATGGCCCGGTTGGCGATGCGCAGCGACTCGGCGACCCGCAGGCGCGCCGCTTCACCATACACGTCGTTCAACTCGTGCAGCTCACGCGAGACGATCTGCACCGCCATCTCACTGGCCACTTCGCCCGCGGCGTGCCCTCCCATGCCGTCAGCGACAATGAAGACGCCGCGCTCCCGGGTGGCATGCGCGAAGAACGCGTCTTCGTTTCCTGAGCGAATCATGCCCACATCGCTGCGGGCGGCAACGGTCAGCTCCACTAGCGACCCTGGAGGACGAGGTAGAGAAAGAAGGCGCCGAGCGCCACGAGTGCCA
Source organism: Gemmatimonadota bacterium (assembly GCA_016719105.1). Lineage (NCBI taxonomy): Bacteria > Pseudomonadati > Gemmatimonadota > Gemmatimonadota bacterium. The sequence goes on from JADKAQ010000013.1 coordinate 11,461, forward strand.
ACCACAACCAGACAGGCGCCCCTTTCGGCGCGGGCGGAGCATCGTCCGTTTCCACGCCACGCGCAAGTTCCTTGAGCCGCTGCTCCGCGCGCTTGGGGTCCGGCCCACGCACCCCCACGATCACCCGCGTCTCCCCTGTGGCCCGCTGTCCCCCACCCATCGTGCGAAAGAGCATCTTCACGCCGCCGAACCGCACGTCTCCCCCGCTCGACACCTTCGCCTCGCCATACACGCGGCTCCCGGCGACGTAGGTGCCGTTCGTGGAATCCATGTCCACAATGTACCAGGCGTCCTCGCGTCGCTGGATCTTCGCGTGCGACTCGGAGACGCTCTCGTCACGGATGGCCACATCGTTGTGATCGCCCCGCCCGACGTGCGACAGCGGGGCGATCAACTCGAAGCGTTTCCCCTTCTCCGGCCCCTCGTTGAGGATCTCGAGCACCGCCAGCGTCCCCTTGCGGCGCGAGGCCGCGGACGACGCCTCGTGCAGTGCCGGGGCCCCACCCACGGGGGCGGCGTCCGACGCAGGGGTGCGCGGCGCGACCGGCCCCACTCCCGGCATCAGCGAGAGATCCGGGGTACGCGACGGCGATGGCGCGGACGGTGTCGCCGGCGGTGTGGGGGCGACGACCGGGCGCTTGATCGCCGGAATCGCCGCCGTCGCCTGCAGCGACGGGACGTCGAGGAGCGACCGTGGTGGGACCGGCGGCTCTGCGTCGGCGTAGAAGCGGAACTCGTCGTTGCCGATGCGCACCGTGTCGCCGCGCGCCAACCCCAAGGCCCCCTGCACGCGCGCCCCGTTGACCAGGACGCCGTTGGTGCTGGAGTCGACCAACTCGTAGCCCCCGGGCCCCGGCGTGATGCGCGCGTGCCGGCGCGACACGTTGGCGGCGGCCACGACGACGTCGCACCCTGCATCACGCCCGAGCGTCAGCCCCTCCGGCGGGACGGCGTACTCGCGACCATCGGTGAGCGAGACGAGGCGTCCGCGGGAGCGCGCCTCACCAATCCCCGCACTCGGCGTCGCCACGCGCACATCGCCCTGCGTGGGGACCTCCAGCGTCACTCCCCCCTGCTGCTCGTCCGCGAAGCGCAGCTCGCAGCCGTCGATCGCCACGCGATCGCCGTGCAGCAGCGGGGCGGGCTCGCGTCCCACGGGGACGCCGTTCACGAAGACGCCGGCATCGCCCTGCACCACACGCAGCGATGCCGCGCCATCCGGGGCTATCACCACGGCCACGAGCGCGGCATCAGCGACATCGCCGGGTTCAGCACCGGGAGGGACGCACACATCGGCCCCGACTCCCCTCCCCACGCGCGTCTCGCCCTGAGCGAGCGGAAAGTGCGCGTCTTGGTGCTGGAGATAGGGCATGCGTTCGGTTGAAATCGGGAACGACGACGGGACGTGACAACACGATCCTGCAGGGGACATGCCCGGGCCAAGGGGCGGAAACTACCCCGCGCACCGCTGGGGCCGCAAGCTCAGGCGCCACTTGGTCATGCGCCCCTCACGACACCGGTCTGAAGACGTGTCAGCCGCTCATACAATCCCCCCATCTCCTGCAACTCGCGGTGCGTCCCGCGCTCGCGCACTTCGCCATGGTGCATGACCAGAATCTCGTCCGCATCGCGAATGGTGCTGAGGCGGTGCGCGATGGCGATCGTCGTGCGCCCGCGCATCAGTTCAGCCAACGCTCGCTGGATCTCCCCCTCGATCTCGCTGTCCACGGCACTGGTCGCTTCGTCGAGGACAAGGACGGCGGGATCGGCCGCGATCGCGCGCGCGAACGACAGGAGCTGTCGCTCCCCCACACTCACCGAACTCCCGCGCTCGCCGAGCGCGTAGCCGTACCCCCCGGGGAGTCGCTGCACCAGCCGATCGGCCCCCACGCGTGTCGCCGCGTCGCGCACCTGCGCATCGGTGAGCGGCGTCGACAGCCGGATGTTGGAGGCGATGTCGCCCGCGAACAGGAAAATGTCCTGCTGCACGTAGCCGATCAGGCGCCGCACGTCGGCCACGGGGAGCTCGCGCTGGTCGATCCCGTTGATCAGGATCTCGCCGCGCTGCGGCTGATAGAAGCCGAGCAGGAGGTTGATGATCGTCGTCTTTCCCGCCCCCGTGTGCCCGACGATGGCGAGAGTGCGCCCGGGACGTGCGACGAAGTTGACGTCCCGCAGCACCCACTCCGGCGGGCGATCGGCGGTGTCGCCAGCGGCGGCGTGCGGCGCGGCGTAGGCGAACCAGACGTGGCGGAACTCGATCGAGACGGGGGATCGAAGACGGGGATCGGACTGAGCCGCGCCGTCGCCGGGCGTTGTGCTGGCGCGGGATGAGTCGGTCGACTGCGCCGGCAGTGCCCGCCCGGTGGCCGACGCGCCAAGCGCGCCGGCATTCGCGTCTCCCGTCGCTCGTCGCACGTCCGGTTCTTCGTCCAGGAGCGCGAAGATCCGCTCGCTCGCCGCCATCGCCTGCTGCAGCGTGTTGTACTTGTCGGAGAGGTCCTGCAGCGGCTCGAAGAAGCGCCGGACGAGTTGCAGGAAGGCAGCCACCGTCCCGACCGAGAGCGTCGCCAGGTCGACGCGCGCGGCGCCCGCGACGAGGATGGCGGCGATCGCTATCGTCGTCAGGAGCTCGATGATCGGGAAGTACAGCGCATAGATCGTGATCGACGTGAGGTGCGCATCGAGATGGTCCTTGTTGAGCGCGTCGAAACGCCTCGCCTCGTCGCCCTCACGTCCGAACAGCTGCACCACGCGCACCCCCGAGAGCCGTTCCTGCAGGAAGGCGTTGATGCGCGCGAGCCGGGTGCGAATCGCGCGATACGCCTCGCGCACGCGCACCCGAAAGACGTTCGACGCGATCACGACCAGCGGGATGACGGCGAAGGCGGCGAGGGCGAGCCGCCAGTCGACCACGAGCATCAGGATGCTGATGGCCAGGAGCGTGAAGACGTCGCCGAGTCCGGCGACGACCCCGGAGGTGAACAGCTCGTTCAGCGACTCCACGTCGGAGGTCACGCGGGTGACGAGACGCCCGACGGGGTTGCGGTCGAAGTAGGCGACGGGGAGTCGCTGGAGGTGGGCGAAGAGCTGCGTGCGGAGGTCGTGCATGACGCGCTGGCCCAGGCGCGCGGTCAGGACGGTTTCGCCGTACGTGCAGCCGAACTGCGCGAGCAGGGTGCCGCCGAAGAGGAGGGCGGCGTGGAGGATCGCGGTGGCGTCGCCTGCGGGGATGGCGACATCGATCACCCGTCGCGTGAGCAGGGGGCCCACCAGCTGCAACGCGCCGTCGATCACCAGCAGGGCGAGCGACGAGGCGATGAGGGCGCGGTACGGCCAGGCGTAGCGCAGGAGCCGCCGGGCGAGGCGCGCGTCGTACGCCTTGCCGAGGACGTCTTCCTCGCTCGAGTCTGGGGGGGTGGGCGGCATCTCCCGCGAACGGTAGCCGGAGCGACCGACGCCCGGCAGCGGGGGGCGGCGATTAGCTTTTCCCCCTGTGAAGGACGCGATTCTCGTCCGGGGCGCCCGGCAGCACAACCTCAAGGGGATCGACGTGGCCATCCCGCGCCGCGCGATCACCGTCGTCACCGGCCCGTCGGGTTCGGGCAAGTCGTCGCTCGCCTTCGACACGATCTACGCCGAGGGGCAGCGGCGCTACGTGGAGTCGCTGTCGTCATATGCGCGGCAGTTCCTCGAGCGCATGGAGAAGCCCGACGTCGACTCGATCGAGGGGATCTCCCCAGCGGTGGCGATCGAGCAGAAGAACCCGACCAAGTCGTCGCGCTCGACCGTGGGGACGGCGACGGAGATCTACGACTACCTGCGCCTGCTCTGGGCGCGCGTGGGGCACACGTACTGTCCGCTGTGCGGGCGCGAGATGACCCCCGACACGGTGGAGTCGGTCACGGACCGCCTGCTCGCGCTCCCCGAAGGGTCGCGCATGCAGGTGGGCTTTCCGTTGCGCCTGTCGTCGAAGGTGACGCACACCGTGGTGGTCGAGAACCTGCGCGCGCAGGGCTTCCTGCGCGTGGTGGCCGACGGCCGCACGCTGCACGTCGACGATTTCGCGGCGGAGAAGCTGGACCTGACCAAGGTCGGCGAGCTGGTGGTGGTGGTCGACCGTCTTTCGGCGACAGCGGAGCTGCGGGGGCGCATTGCCGAAGCGGTGTCCACGGCGTTTCGCGAGGGGGAGGGCGACTGTGCGGTCGTGTTGCAGGAAGACGAGAAGACGAGAAGACGAGAAGACGAGAAAGGGCCGAGCAGCGCGTTGTCCCGTCTTCCCGTCTTCCCGTCTTCCCGTCTTCTGCGTTTCACCGAACGTTTCGAGTGCCCGAACGATGGCACGCGCGCCCCGGCCCCGTCGCCGCAGCTCTTCAGCTTCAACAATCCGCGCGGCGCCTGTTCCACGTGCAACGGCTTTGGTGCCGTGCTCGAGTATGACGAGTCGTTGATCGTGCCTAACGTCGAGCGGTCGGTGCGCGACGGGGCCATCGATCCGTGGACCAAGCCCCGGTACGAGAACAAGCGCCGGGCGCTGGCCGAGTACTGCAAGAAGGAGGGGATCGACACGAGCGTCCCGTGGCTCGCGCTCGCCGCCGATGTGCGCCACCGCCTCCTGCATCACAGCGGGCGCGGCTACAAGGGGATCTTCCCCTTCCTGGTCGACCTCGAGGAGAAGCGTTACAAGCAGTACATCCGCGTCTTCCTGCGGCAGTACCAGTCGGCCAAGGAGTGCGGCACCTGCCGCGGGACCAAGCTGCAGACCGACGCGCTCAACGTGCGCGTGGCCGGCCTCACGATCGCCGACGTGTCGGCGTTGTCCATCGACCAGCTGCGCGCCTGGCTCGACGGACTCGCCCTGTCGCCGTTCGAACAGGAGGTGGCGGACCACATCCTGCGCGAGGCGCGCGACCGCGTGCGCTTTCTCTGCGACGTGGGGCTCACGTACCTCTCGCTGCACCGGGCCACGCGCACGCTCTCCGGCGGCGAGGCGCAACGCATCTCGCTCTCCAACGCGTTAGGCTCGTCGCTGGTCGACACGTTGTACGTGCTCGACGAGCCGTCGATCGGGCTGCACTCGCGCGACCTGGATCGACTCCTCGCCCTGCTCGCGCGCCTGCGCGACCGCGGCAACACGGTGCTGATCGTCGAGCACGACCTCGCGGCGATCCGCGCCGCCGATCACATGATCGAGCTCGGGCCGGCGTCGGGCGAACAGGGGGGACACGTCGTCTTCGACGGGCCGGTGTCCGAGGCGGCCGATTCACCGCTCACCGGGCAGTACCTCACCGGGGCGCGCACGATCCCCCTCCCCGACCAGCGGCGGCGTACCGGGCCACGGTGGCTCACCCTCACCGGCGCCCGCGAGCACAACTTGCGCGGCGTCGACGTGAAGATCCCGTTAGGCACGCTCACCGCCGTCACCGGCGTCTCGGGCTCGGGCAAGAGCACCCTCATCCACGACGTGCTGTATCGCGCCCTCGAGTTCCGCCTCACCGGCGAACACAGCGCCAAGCAGCACCTCGGGGAGAAGGTCGGCGCCTACGACACGCTCACCGGCTACGAGTCGCTGGACGCCGTCGTCCTCATCGACCAGGAGCCGATCGGGCGTTCGCCGCGCTCCAACCCGGTGACGTACATCAAGGCCTACGACGAGATCCGCCGCATCTTCTCGCAGATCCCGCTCGCCAGGCAGCGCAAGTACACCGCCTCGACCTTCTCCTTCAACGTGAAGGGGGGACGCTGCGAGAAGTGCGAAGGCGCCGGCTACCTCGAGGTGGAAATGGTCTTCATGGCCGACGTCTTCGTCCCCTGCGACGAATGTGCCGGCCGCCGCTTCAAGGCCGAGGTCCTCGAGGTCACGCTCTTCGGGAAGAGCATCCACGACGTCTTGCAGCTCACGGTGGACCAGGCGATCCGCTTCTTCCCCTATGAGGAGAAGCTGGGCCAGGCCCTCTGGCAGCTGCAACAGGTGGGGCTCGGCTACCTGCGCCTCGGCCAGCCGGCGACCACGCTGTCGGGCGGCGAGGCCCAGCGCGTGAAGATCGCGCGCGAACTCACCCTCTCCGCCAAGGCCGCCGGGCGCAAGCTGTACCTCATGGACGAGCCAACGACCGGGTTGCACCTGGAAGACGTGCGCAAGCTGGCCGAGGTGCTCGACCGGCTCGTGGAGGCGGGGCACACCGTACTGCTGATCGAGCACAACCTCGACGTCATCAAGCTCGCCGACTGGATCATCGACGTCGGCCCCGAGGGGGGCGACGGCGGCGGGACGATCGTGGCGATGGGGACCCCCGAGGAGGTCGCGGCCACCCCCGCCTCGCACACCGGACGCTTCCTGCAGGAGGTCCTGGGGGCGGATACGCGGGCGCAGGTGAACCCATCATCCAGGCGCGGCGCGGCGGCGCGGCGATAGTTTGGCAAGCGAAGGGACCGCGCGGCGCCTCAGCGAGGTGATTCAGCGGGGCGTTTCGGCAAGGCGATCCCTCGCGTGTACAGCGATCGCTCGGCAGCACCGCACGCGCCGTCCACCCCTCACACTAGCCGAGCCGCGAGCGCTGGATGCGCCGCACCACCGCCGCCGACCAGCTGCGCGGCATGTAGCGGCCCAGCATCGACGCCACACGATTGCGAAAGCCGGCGTACACGATCCGCTTCCCGGCGCGCGTCCCGCGATACGCCAGCTCCGCCACCGCGCGCGACGACATCGGCGGCGCCCCCCCCGCGCGAGCCCCGGACACCACGCCCGAGACGCGCTGGAATCCCGTGTTCGTCGGACCGGGGCAGACCGCCGTCACCGTGACCCCGCTCCCGATGGACTCGTTGTGCAGCGCCTCGCTGAACGAGACCACGTACGCCTTGCTGGCGTAGTAGACCGCCGACAACGGCCCCGGCTGAAAGCCCGCGACCGACGCCATCTGCATGATGTGTCCCCGCCCGTTCCGGCGCAGCCACGGCAGCACGCGAAAGGTGAGGTAGGTGAGCGCCGTGACGTTCACGTCGAGTTGCACCTGCTCGCGCTCCCACGCGATCTCGTGGAACCATCCCACCGCCCCGAGCCCCGCGTTGTTCACCAGCGCGACCACCCGCGACTCGTGCCCCGCGCACGCGGCCACGACGGCGTCGCACCCGGCGCGCGACGCGAGGTCGGCGGCGACCACCGTGGCCGTGATGCCATGACGTTGTTCGAGCTCCGCGGCCAGCGCACGCAGCGCTGCGTCGCGGCGCGCCACGAGCAGAACGTCGTGCCCATCCGAGGCATAGAGATCGGCGAGATCTCGACCGATCCCTTCACTGGCACCGGTGATGATGGCGAGAGGACGCATGAGAAGATCTGAAGGCGGAACGCACGCCCCCGCGAACGCTGGGGTCGGCACGCACGCCCCGGCGAACGCTGGGGGCAGGGCGAGGCGTGGGTAGCAACGTGGGGGCGTGATGCGTGTGGGGGAAGCGGGCCCGGCGTCGGGGCTTTCGGCGATGACGCTCCCGCACGCCGCGGCTAGCTTCCCTTCCGACTCGCACAGCCTGAGGTCGTGATGTCTCGTCTTGCCGTCGCCGTCGCCCCGTTCGTCGCAACCCTCCTGGTCGCCTGTACGCCCGGTGCGCGCGGAACGGTGGGGGCCCCCCCGCCACCAGCGAACGACACACCACACCTCACCGTCCTCCACTTCAACGACATCTACGAGATCACCCCAGTGGAGGGGGGGCGCTCCGGAGGACTCGCGCGCGTCGCCGCCCTGCGCCAGCGCCTCGCCGACTCCGTGGGCCCCGTCCTCACCACGCTGGGCGGCGACCTCTACTCGCCGTCGGCGCTCGGCACCGCCCGCGTGAACGGGGAACGGCTGGCCGGGAAGCAGATGGTCGCGGTGCTCAACGCCACGGGGCTCGACTGGACCACGTTAGGCAACCACGAGTTCGACATCGGCGAGAACGCCTTTCGTGCGCGCGTCGCCGAGTCCCGCTTCAAGTACGTCGCCTCCAACGTGACCGACAGCGCCGGGCGGCCATTCCCGGGGATCCTCCCGCATGCGATCGTCTCCGTTGCGTCTGGCGGTCGGACGCTGCGCGTGGGGCTGGTGGGCGTCGTCATCCCGTCCAACCCCCAGCCGTGGGTGCGCTACACCGACCCCCTGGCCTCGCTGCGGCAGCACGCCGCGATGATCCGGGATTCGGTCGACATCCTCATCGGGCTCACCCACCTGAGCGTGGCGCAGGACCAGCGCGTCGCGGAAGAGATCCCGTCGATCGACGTGATCCTCGGCGGCCACGAGCACGAGAACTACCTCCTGCAACGCGGCCCCAACTTCACCCCCATCATCAAGGGCGACGCGAACGTGCGGACCGTCGCCGTGGTGCGGATCGAGCCCGCCGCGCGCGGCACACGTCCCCGCATCACCAGCACGCTCATCCCCATCACCGACGCCATGCGCCCCGACAGCGCTGTCAACGTCGAGGTGCAGCGATGGATTGACGCCGCTTTCGCCGGCTACCGGAGCCAGGGGTTCGCCCCAGAACAGCTCGTCGCCACACTACGCGCCCCGCTCGATGGGCGCGAGACGGTCGTGCGCACGCGCAGCGGCGCGCTGAGCGACGCGATCCTCGCCGGGATGCGCGCCGAGGCCAGCGACGCCGAGGTGGCCATCTTCAACGGCGGGTCGATTCGGATCGATGACGTCGTCCCGCCGGGGCCGCTCACCCAGTACGACGTCATCCGCATTCTCCCGTTTGGGGGGAACACGGTGCGCGCCGACTTCACCGGACGGCTCCTGCGCCAGGTGCTCACCATCGGGCGCCAGAGCGCCGGGAGCGGCGGTTTCCTGCACGCGTCGGGGGCCGCCTTCGACTCGAGCGGTGTCCTCATGGTTGGCGGCAGCCCCGTGCGCGACGACATCTGGTACCGCATCATCATCAGCGACTTCCTGCTCACCGGAAACGAGACGGCGCTCCCGTTCCTCACACGCACCAATCCCGAGGTGCGGATCGTGCGCGAGTTGCGTGACATCCGGCAGTCTCTCATCGACCAGTTGAAGCGGATGTAGACGCGGCGGGGGGCGCTTTCCGGCCCCTCGATGGCCGGTTGCCCGGCGCCGACGTTCGCCGTAACCGCAGCACTGGGAAGGATTTGCCTCGCCCTTTACGGAGTGGGCGTGGCGGGTTGACCCGGCTTGGGGGCCCGTCTACTTTTCGCCGCCTGATCCCGAGTAGCTCAGTTGGTAGAGCGGGTGACTGTTAATCACCATGTCGGGGGTTCGAGTCCCTCCTCGGGAGCTGGATCAGTCCACGCAAGGCCCGTCGCGCGAGCGGCGGGCTTTGTCGTATCCGGAGTCCGCCGGCGATGGCGGCGCGGACGATCGAGCTGCGACGGCGATCGACTCCGGCGTCGGGGGAGGCGCAAGCGAGCGCCGCAGTGAAGCCTGCGACACGTCGCGGCGTACCAAACAGGGCGCCAAGCGGGAAGTCGCCTAACGGTCGCCCGGGGACGCACTCCGGCGGGACAGGGCTGGCGCCTGCCGTTCGAGCGAGGGAAGTTCTCCGCTCCTCCACGCCACCCGCCGTGACGCTCCCGACGCTCACCCCTGCGCCCCTGCTCTCGACACGCCTCGAGCTCCTCTCGGGCGAGGGAGCCCTCGACGTCTTCCGACGGGCGCAGGCGCTCGAGCGAACCGGACGGCACGTCATTCACCTCGAACTGGGTGCCCCCGACGTCCCGGCCCCGGCGCACGTCGGGGAGGCCGCGATCCAGGCGCTACGCGATGGCGATGCGCGCTACGTCGCGGTCAACGGGATCCCCGAGCTGCGCGCGGCCATCGTCGACGACCTCCGCACGCGCGGCGTGCGCGCGCACCCCGATCAGGTGCTGGTGACGCCCAGCGCGAAGACGGCAGTCTTCTACGCGATCCTCGCGACCGCCGAGCCGGGGAGCGAGGTGCTCGTCCCCGACCCGGGCTTTCCGATCTATCCCTCGGCCGTGCGCTTTGCCGGGGCGACCCCGGTGGGCTATGGCGTCGACAGCCGCAACGCCCCCGACGTGGACGACATCGAGGCGCGCATCACCCCGCGCACGCGCGCCATCCTGCTCAACTCGCCCAACAACCCGACGGGCGGGGCGTTAGGCGCTCCGGCCATGGCGCGCCTGGCGGCCCTCGTCGAGCGGCACGGACTGGCCGCCGTCACCGACGACATCTACACGCGCCTCGTCTACGACGCCCCGTTCGCCCCGACGCTCGCGGCCTTCGAGGGCGCGCGTGAGCAAACGCTGATCGTCGACGGCTTCTCGAAGACGTACGCCATGACGGGCTACCGGCTGGGCTACATCGTCGCGCCGCGCCCCTGGGTGGAACCGCTCCTCGTCCTCGCGACCAATGGACACACCTGCGTCGCCCCATTCATCCAGCGCGCCGGGGTGGCGGCGCTGACCGGACCGCAGGACTCCGTGCGCGCGCAGGTGGAGATCTACCGCGCGCGTCGCGACCTGCTGGTGCGCGGCCTCAATGCGATCGACGGCGTGCACTGCCCCACCCCCGACGGGGCCTTCTATGTCTTCCCCGACTTCTCCGAGCTGCTGCGGCGGCACGGCCTGACGTCGGCACAGTTCGCCGATCGCCTGCTGCAATACTTTGGTGTCGCGGCGATCGACGGCACCTCGTTCGGCGCGAACGGCGAAGGGCGCCTCCGACTCTCCTTCGCCTCGTCCACCGGCGAACTCGACGCCGCCCTGTCGCGCATCGCCGACTGCGCCGCCTCCCTCACCCTCTCGCGCCCATGAGCATCGACCGTCGCTCAGCCGTCGCCGCGCTCGCGACACTCCCGCTCACCCGCTCCCTGCCGCGCTCGCTCTTCGTGCAACCGCACGGCGCCGCCGAGCACATCGCGGTGATCGGGGCCGGCGCCTTTGGCGGGTGGGCCGCGTTGCACCTGCGGCGCGCCGGCCATCGCGTGACCCTGGTCGACGCGTACGGCGCCGGGAACTCGCGCGCCTCGTCAGGCGGCGAGACGCGCCTCATCCGTGCCGTGTACAACGGGCAGGCGGCGTACATCGACATGGTCGCCCGCGCGTACGCGTTGTGGCGCGAGTCCGAACGGTCGTGGAACCGCCGATTCCTCACCCGCACCGGGGCGCTCTGGATGTTCGACGGGAGCGACGATGCCTTCGCCCGCCGTTCGGTGGAGGGGATGCGCAGGCACGGGCTTCCGCTGGAAGAGGTCGCGCCGAGCGACGCGGCCCGGCGCTGGCCGCAGGTCTCGTTCACCGGCGTGCGCCACACCTGGTTCGAGCCCGAGGCCGGGGTGCTGCTCGCGCGCGCCGCCTGCGAGGCGGTGCGCGAGGCGTTCGTGCGCGAAGGCGGGGAGTTCCGCATCGCGGCGGCCCGACTCGGCGCGCCGGGCAACACGAGGCTCACGTCGCTCGCGCTGTCCGACGGCACGACGCTCACCGCCGATCGCTATCTCTTTGCCTGCGGCCCGTGGCTGGGCCGTCTCTTTCCCGATGTCATTGGACGGCGTGTGCGCGCCACGCGGCAGGAGATGTTCTACTTCGGGACCGCCGCGGGCGACACGCGCTTCACCGATCCGGCGATGCCGGCGTGGGCCAACTTCAGCGATCGCCTCTACTACGGCATGCCGGGCAACGAGGCGCGCGGCTTCAAGGCCGCCGACGACACGTTAGGCGACGAAATCGACCCGGACACGCTCGAGCGCATCGTGCGCCCCGCCACCCTGGCCCGTGTGCGCGCCTTCGTGCGCCGGCGCTTCCCGGCGCTCGCCAAGGCGCCCATCGTGGAGACGCGCGTCTGCCAGTACGAGTACAGCACGGACGGCGACTTCATCGTCGACCGCCACCCGGGGATGGACAACGTCTGGATTGCCGGTGGCGGCTCGGGGCACGGCTTCAAGGTGGGGCCAGCGCTGGGGGAGCACATTGCCGCCGTCGTGGATGGGCGCGAACCGGTGCGTCCCATGTTCGCGCTCAAGCGCCTCGGCAATCCCAACGCCGCGCCCGCGTCGCGTAAGGCGTAGTCGCCGGCGCGTCACTCCGCGCCTCCGTTCCATTCGACCAGCACCCCAAGCACGATGCCTCCAACGCCACCCACGTCCATCGACGCCTACCTCGCCCCCCTCCCGTCCGACCAGCGGGAGGCGTTGCAGCGGGTGCGTTTGGCCGTCCGGTCGGCGGTACCCCAAGCAGAAGAGTGCATCAGCTATGGGCTCCCGACCTTTCGACTCGGCGGCAAGGCCTTCTTCCATTTCGGCGCAGCGGCGCGGCACTGCGCCATCTATGGTGCGCTTGAACGAGACTTCGAGGAGGAGCTCTCGGACTTCGAGACCAACGGGAAGGGGACGATTCGCTTCCAGCCAGATCATCCCCTCCCGCTGACGTTGATCAAGAAGCTCGCGCGGGCGCGCCTGGCTCGGGGGGGCGCCACCCGGTGACCCTCGCCGCTCCGCGCCTTTAGCCTGTCACGAATCTCCGGCATGCGACCTCAGGTCAACTACCTGCTCCTGATCGTGGTGGTGCTCGTCCTGCTCGGGGCGACGGTCGGGTACGCCTGGCGGCACCGTCGCGCTCCCGGCGCCCTGCACTTCCTCGCCTTCTCGGGTGCGGCCTGGGCGTGGGCCTTCCTGGTTGCGGCGATGGCGGTCGCCGATCCCCTGACAGCGCGTGTGCTGCTCAGCGTGAAGTATCTCGCGATCGGCCTCGCCACCACCTCCAGCTTCCTCTTCATCGCCCAGCGCACCGGGCGCCTCACGCGCCTCAGCCGCTGGCAGCTGGCGGCCTTCTTCGCCATTCCCGTGTTGGGACACGTCGCCTCGTATCGAGACGCTGCCGGGATGGTCAGCAACGTCTCGTTTGGCGAGGCCTACGAGCTCACGCACGTCGCCGCCATCTCCTTCGGCCCGGTGTACTGGCTCTTCACTGGCTATGCCTACGCGCTGATCCTCTCGAGCATCGCGTTCCTGCTCTTCTCGCGACGCGAAGGGGCATCGATGGCGCGGGTCCAGGCCACGCCGCTGCTCATCGGGGTAGTCGCCCCGCTCGCGACGAACATCCTGCTCATTACTGGCATCGCCCCCCGGGCCTTCGATCCCATGCCGTTCGGGATCGCCCTCACAGGCATCGGGCTCTGGTGGGGCGCGTTCCGTCACCGAATCCTCGATCTCGTCCCCGTCGCGCGTCAGGTGCTCGTCGACACCCTTCACGAGGGGATCCTCATCGTCGATCGCGAGGGGCGCATCCTGGACGTCAACCAGCATTTCGCCTCGCTCGCCGGTGTCGTCCCTGCACGACTCGTGGGGATGACGCTGGAGCAGTGCCGGCTGCCGATCGGCGCCATGTCCGACGTCCTGCAGCGAGCCCTCTCGGCAGCGCCGGCGTCAGGCGCCAGCGATCCGCCCCCACACCACGCGCTCGAGATCGGCGATCGTGTCTTCGATGTGCGCGTCCTGACGGTCGCCGGCCGCGACGCCAGCGCCGAAGCGCGCATTGTCGTCCTCCAGGACGTGACGGAGCGCCAACGATGGCAGGACGAGCAGGCACGCCTCATCACGGAGTTGCAGGACGCGCTCGGGCAGGTGAAGACCCTCACCGGCCTCCTCCCCATCTGCTCCGGGTGCAAGAAGATCCGCGACGACGTCGGTGACTGGCAACCGCTCGAGGTCTACATCCGCGACCACTCGGAAGCCGAGTTCACACACGGAATGTGCCCCACCTGTGTGGACATCTGGTTTCCGGGGTTCATCGAGTCTCCGCGCCCCAAGCGATAGCGGCGCTCCGCGACCGACGTCGATCCCGGTGGCCCGCTGGAGGCGACGCCCTCGTCGCGCCAGCGACGCAATGCCACCCGTCCGCCACGGCCCCAACGGTTCAGGGGCCACGTCGCGCCCTAACGCGACATGGCCCCCGTGTTACGTGACCGCTCGGCGCGGTGCGCCGGACAGCCAGTGCGGATGGTGGTACGTGACGCTTACCAGCCTCTGGCGATCCGCGCCGTTCTTGGGTCAGTAGACAATGGATCACCTCCTCGCTGCAGGGTGGACGTTGAGGGTGCGATGGTGCGGAGAAAATACCGAGATCTGGCGGAGGCGCAATATCGGCCACCTCTCAACGAATCGGCGGCACCGGAATGTCCGGTGCCGCCGACTCGCGATCGAGACCAGATCACCGCCACGAACGCTCCCGCTACACGCCGTTGATCTCACGCGTCGGGTGCGGCCAGCAGCGCGTGCTGCCGTACGGACGATTGGTGAACGGGTTCGACCCGGTCTTCCACACGATGTTGTAACGAAGAAGATCGTTCAGGCGGTGGCCCCCTTCGAAGCTCAGTTCCTTTCGGCGCTCTTCGATGACGTGGGCAACCGCCTCTGCTTGCGTGGTCGCCGTGAGCGCCGGAAGGCTGACCGCCGCACGCCGAGCATTGATGATCGTCATGGCCGGCCCGACCTGCCCCTGCTGCGCCAACGCCTCGGCTTGAATCAGGTTCGCCTCGATCTTGCTCGCCAGACGCATGGGCGAGGTGAGCCCCGTGTACTTCTTCGTCACCCAGAGCCGTACTTCGGCGTTGAACGAGCCACGCCCCGCATCTGCGACGAGGACACGCGGGTCGGCGATGCTTCGATATGCCGTCGCCACGGTGTACGCGCCGGTCTGTTCGGCGAGACGCCAGAGCTTGTTGTGGCGGCGCGTGGTCTCCTGGCCCCGATCGACATTCTTGGTGTAGCCGTCGGCCACGGCCGCGGCAAAGGTCGCCGCCTCCGCCCACTTCTTGAGGTCCATCTTGGTGCGCGCCATGCCGACGCGCGCCAGGTTCAGCATGTCCGTGTTGCCCGAGGCCTGCGCGAGGGTGATGCCCTCGGCAAATCTCGACTCCGCCGCCGTGAGTGCCGCGGTCGGGGGCTGTCGGGCCGCACCGTCAAACGCGACCTCGCAGAATCCCTCGCCCATCAGCAGGTACGAATAGGCCGCGTAGACCTTCGCCTGCGCCTGCAGTGAGGCACGCCCCGCCACCTGCGCATCGGTCCAGGCCCCGAGCTTCTTCGTGGCATCCTCGGCCTGCAACCGCGCCGTGTGCAGCGTCAGGTTCATGCCGAAGTTGCCTTCGCACGTGCCGATCGAGTAGTCGGTCTCGTCGGGTGAAATCGTGCGCTCTCCCCAGTTGGCCAGCGGCACGTTGGAATTCGCCGTCTCGTACTCGTCGGAATGCACCGCCGAGCCGGACATGTAGTTGCTGTACGCGCACTCGAAGTCGCCGACGGCCGACCTAACGAGGACGGCGGCAAGCGATGGATCGCCGATCTGCTCCGTGGGAATCTGCCCAGGGAACTCGACCTCGAGAATGTTGTCGCAGGCGGCGAGCCCGCTCACGGCCGCGAGGGCCGTCGCGCCACGCGCCAGGCGATGCAGGAACGTCTTCATCGATGTCTCCATTGGCTTGTGGGCGGTTAGAAGGTGAATCGGAGCGTGCCACGGATGCGGGCGAGCTGCGGCCACGACTCCTGCGTGTAGCCGGCGTTGCCCGTGACGTCGGTGGAACGATTGGGCAGCAGTTCGGGATCGACCCACGGGGCACCGTACGCGTCCTTCTGGGCACGCCACAGGAACGCCATGTTCTCGGCGGCGAACGTGAAGGAGCCGCGCGTGGCGCCCGCCAGCTTGGCGAGGCGTGGGTGGAAGTCGTAGGTGAGCGAGACCGTACGCAGCCGTGCGAAGCCCGCGTCGAAGACCCCCGAAGCCCCTGGACCGTTGGCGTCGTTGCGCCACGCCTGAAGGATCGCGTCGCTCCCATCGATGGAACTGCGCGAGTTGCGGAAGAAGGTGTGCTGCGCGCCCACGTCACCCACCACCGCGTTCACGCCGCCGAGGTAGTCGACCAGCGTGAAGAGGCGGATGCGCTGGCCAAAGCGCAGCGTGGCCTGCATCGAGCCGTTGTACGACGGCGTTGGGCGACCGGCGTAGAGGCGCGGCGCGGTCGCGCAGTCGACCAGCGTCCCGTCACCATCACTCAGGTCGGCACCACCCTCGCACTTGGCGTTGGTGGCACGCGGGAGAATCCAGTTCGGCGCCAACGAGAGGTCCGGCACCACGTCGGCGCTCTTGATGCGCTTGTAGAAGTAGGCCGACGGGGCGTACCCCTTCACGTTGAACTGCTGGATGTAGCTCGATCCCACGAACGTGGGCGGAACGCCGCCCAGGTCGATGATCTTGCTGTCGTTCGTGGCGAGCGTTGCACGCAGGTCCAGCCCCCACCGCGCGGTGCTGATCGGCGAGAAGTCGAGCCCGACTTCAATTCCCTCGTTGCGCGTGGCGCCGATGTTGAGGAACTGCACACCGGGGAAGCCGCGCGACGGACGCAGTGGCGCGGAGATGATCGCGTCCTTGGTGTCCTTGCGGTAGACGGTGAACTCGATGCCCACGCGCTGGTTGAACAGCCCCGCGTCGAAGCCGAACTCGGTTTCCTCACCAATTTCAGGCTTCAGGTCCGGGTTGCCGAAGTTGCGCGGCGTCACGCCACCGGCCCCGTTCGACCCCACGGCTGCCTGATAGGTCTGAATGGCGGAGAAGACGTCGGGCTGAAGCCCGGCTCGCCCCCATGCACCGCGCAGTTTGAGCTGCGAGAGGACGCTCGAGTTGGCGAGCCATGGCTCCTCGGAGATGACCCAGGAGGCGCTGAACTTGGGGTAGTACGCCGCGTCGAAGTTGGCCCCGAAGGCCGAGTTGCCGTCGGCCCGCATGGCGGCGGTCAGGAAGACGCGGTTCTTCCACGCCAGCTGCTCCTGCCCGTAGACGCCGAAGGTCTTGTTTTCCTGGAACGATTCCGACGCCGCCACCCGCGCGCCGCTTCCGACGTCGCCCGGACCGGGGACCGGGAACTCGAAGCCTTGCGAGATGTTCTGGTCGAACTGCTTGTAGTAGTACTGGACCCCCACGGCTGATGACGCGATGAAATCCTTCGAGATCCCCCAGTCGGCGTTGGCGCTGTAGTCCGCCGTGAAGAAGGTGCTGCGCAGTGCCGACGTCTGCTTCTGTCCGAGCGATGCGGCGAAGAACGGGTTGTACCCGGTCGGATCGCGGAAGACGAGCTGTGACGACTTGTTGTTCGTCATGTCCGGCCCGACGGTAAGCCGGTGCTTGAACCAGGAGAACGGACTGTGGTTGAGGGTGATGCTCAGGCTCGTGCGGTCGATGTAGTCGATCCCCTCGACCCCCTGATAGTCATCGGGCCGATAGAACTGGAAGCCCTGCCCGGCGCCGTTCCACCCCGTCTTGGACGTATCCGGACCGGTCGGCTCGCACCAGGGAAAGTTGCAGGCCCACAGGAGCGACGTGGTAATGGGCTGGACGCCGGACGCCCCGCGCGTCTTGGCGCGGATGACCCCCAGGCTCAGGTCGGCCCTGAACTTGGCGTTTGGTGCCGTGTAGCTCAGGTTCGAGCGAGCCGACATCTTGTTCTGCCAATTGTAGTCGACCGGCCCTTCATCGCGGTTGTAGTCCCCGGAGAAGAAGTACTTGATCGACTCGGTCCCGCCCGAGACGCTGCCGCCGCCGGCATACGGCGTCCCCGTGCTGAAGATGTCGGCATATCCGCGAGAGGCCCGGAATTTCTGTACGTTGAACTCCTTGATGTCGGCAGCGTTTCGGTAGTCACCGCCGCGACGCAGGTAGAAGTTCGATGGATAGCGTCCGACGGGATCCTGGATCCAGTTCTGGCCGGCGTCGATGTGCGTCTCCCACGTCGGGCGGCCGGTGCGGCCGCGTTTCGTGATGATCTGGATGACGCCGTTCGACGCCTCCGTCCCGTAGATCGTCGCCGCCGAGGGGCCCTTGAGCACCTCGATGCTCTCGATGTCCTCGGGATTGAGGTCGTTGAGGCGGCTTGGCTTCTCCTGGCCGTTGAAGGCGAAGGAGGCAACCGCCGCCTGGTTGTTGGAGCGGACGCCATCGATATAGATGAGCGGCTCGTTGGAGAGCGAGAGGCTCCCTGACCCGCGAATGCGCGTCGTGCCACCCGTGCCGATCGCGCCGGACGAGCGCATGATGCGCACCCCGGGGACGTTCACCGACAGCATGTCCTGCATCTTCGCCGGCGGGCCGGTCACTCGCAGGTTGGACGCCACGTCGACGCGCCCGACTGCATTGCCGAGCGTCCGCCGCTGCGCCTCGCCGGCCGTCCCCGTGACCACGACGGCGTCGAGCTTGACGGCGAGCTCGGCGAGCTCGATGCGCAGGTTGGTCTCACCGACCCGCGCGTCGGTCGCCATCACCTGGTAGCCGATGCGGGTGACCCGGAGGCGCACGCTCGTGCCGCTGACGTTCGTTAGGCGAAAGTCGCCGCGTGTCCCCGAACGCACCCCACCGGTGGTTCCCACGACGATCACCTGCGCGTCAGGGAGCGGCAGCCCCGACTTGGCGTCGACCACCGTTCCGGCGATCACCCCGCCCTGCTGTGCCTGCACGGCGCCGCCCCAAGCCATCAGGACGGCACCGCCCAGTGTACGTGCGATGATGCGAGCCCGATCCGACCACGACCTCAGCATACGCCCTCCATGGCCTGCGGTGTGGAACCAGCCTTAGCGCCATCGACCTGACGCTTCCAGCGGACGGCCCATATTGGGATGAACCGTCCTTGTATGCAATGTTGGGCACATTTTCGGTGACGAGACGCCCTCGTGCGGCGCCCCCGTGGCGCTCGGCCCCCTCCATTCGGGCTTTGACGCCTACCCGCTCGTGGGGTACGATTGCGCCGTCACTCCCGAGGTTGCACCCGTACCAGCATCTGACATGCGCTCCGTTCACGCCCTGCTCGCCGCAGTACTCCTGCCCCCGCTGCTCGCCGCCGCGCAGCCGGCGGTGCAGAAGCCCTCCATCGATCCGTCGGTCTACGCTCGCTTGCCGTGGCGCACGATCGGCCCCGAGGGCAACCGATTCACCTCGGCCGCCGGCATCCCGGGGGACCCGCTCACCTACTACGTGGGCGCGGCCTCTGGCGGGGTCTGGAAGACGACCGATGGCGGCGTCAACTGGCGCTCGCTGTTCGACGCGCAACCGGTCCAGTCCATTGGCGCCCTCGCCGTCTCGCGTTCCGACCCCAACACGATCTGGGCCGGGACCGGTGAAGCACACATCCGCAGCCACATCTCGGTGGGGATGGGGGTGTACAAGTCGACCGATGCCGGACGCAGTTGGTCGCTGATGGGGCTCGAGAAGACGGGGCGCATCGCGCGCGTGGCGATTCACCCGCAGGATCCGAACACCGTCCTCGTCTGTGCCCTGGGACATGCGTACGGCCCGCAGCCCGAGCGTGGCGTCTTCCGCACGACCGACGGCGGTGTCACGTGGACGCGCGTGCTGCACGTGGACGAGCAGACCGGGTGCTCGGACCTGGCGATGGACCCAAAGAACCCGCGGATCCTCTTCGCCGGGATGTGGCAGCTGGAGATCCACACATGGGGGCGCACCTCCGGTGGACCGGGGAGCGGGCTCTTCACCTCACGTGATGGCGGCGCCACCTGGACGCGCCTAACGGGGCACGGCCTCCCCCGGGGACCGGTGGGCAAGGTCGCCGTAGCGATCGCCCCGTCCAACCCCGACCGTGTCTTCGCCCTCATCGAAACGGGCGACGGACTCCCGTGGAATGGCCAACCGACGGAGAGCGGGCAGCTCTGGCGCTCGGAGGACGGCGGCGAGAACTGGGCGCTCATCACGCGCGACCGCAACGCCATGGGGCGCGCGCACTACTACTCGCGCATGGCTGTCACCCCCGATGACCAGGACGAGGCGTACTTCCTGACGGCCTCGTATGCCAAGTCGGTCGATGGGGGCGCCACCCTGCGCACCCTGCAGGGGCGCGAAGCGCCGGGCGGGGACCACCACGACATCTGGATCGACCCGACCAACGGCAACCGCCAGATCGTCGCGCACGACCAGGGTCTCTCGATCACGCAGAACCGCGGGCGCTCCTGGTACCGTCAGCGCCTGCTGAACGCGCAGATGTACCACGTCACGGTAGACAACGAGATCCCGTACAATGTGCTGGGGAACAAGCAGGACGAGCCGTCGTATCGCGGTCCCTCCAACTCGCGCGTGATGGGGGGGCGAAGCGCCGGGATCTCACGCGGGATGTGGCATTCGGTCGGGGGCGGCGAGAGCGGGTGGGCCACACCCGACCCAACCGATTCGAAGATCATCTGGTCGACCGCCTCGGGCTCGGGCATGGTCGGCGGCATCGTGGTGCGCTTCGAGGAGGACCGCCGGCAGTTCCGCAACGTGGAGGTCTGGCCCCAGCAGTCCAACGGCCCCGCCGACGGGGTGAAGTACCGCTTCGTCTGGGACTCCCCGTTCCACATCTCGCCGCACGATCACAACACGATCTACGTCGGGAGCCAGCACGTGCACCGCACGACGAACGGCGGCCAGAGCTGGGAGGTGATCTCCCCCGACCTCACGCTCAACGATCGCTCCCGCATGGGGAGTTCAGGGGGACTCACCCCGGACAACATCGGCGTGGAGTACGCCGGCGTGGTGTACGGCATCGCCGAGTCGACGCGAGAGAAGGGGCTGATCTGGGTGGGGACGAACGACGGCCTCGTGCAGCTGACGAGAGACGGCGGAAAGAGTTGGACCAACGTCACGAAGAACATCCCCAATCTTCCGGCGTGGGGGAGCGTGCGCTCCATCGCCCCGTCGCGGTACGACGCCGCGACGGCGTACCTCACGGTCGACTTCCACCAGGTGAACAATCGCGACCCGTACATCTATCGCACCACGGACTACGGGCGCAGCTGGAAGAGCATCACCAACGGCATCCCGCGGAGCATGCTGAGCTACGCCAAGGTCATCACCGAGGACCCGGTGCGCCGCGGAATGCTCTATGTCGGGACGGAGAACGCCATCTACGTGTCGTTTGACGACGGCGACAACTGGCAGCCGCTCCAGAACGACTTGCCGCATGCGCCGGTCTCCGGGATCGTCGTGCAGGAGCACTTCAACGACCTGGTGATCTCCACGTACGGGCGCGGCTTCTGGATCATGGATGACATCACGCCGCTCCGGGCGCTCACCCCGGAGCTGCTCGCCTCGCCGGCCACCCTCTTCGCCCCGCGCGCGGCGTATCGTTATCGCCCGATCACCGCCCCGTCGACGACGTACGACGACCCAACGATGGGCCAGGATCCGGAGTACGGCGCGTCGATCAACTACTACCTCAAGGCGCCGGTTGCCGGAACGGTGACGCTCACCATCGCCGACGCGAAAGGCGACGTGATCCGCACGCTCACCGGGAGCAATGCCGCCGGGATCAACCGCGTGCACTGGGACCTGCGCCACGAGGCGTCGATGGTCACGCGGCTCCAGACCTCGCCGCTCTACGCGCCACACATCGTTCCCGGCCCTGGTGGACGTGTGGCGCCCGGCACGGGGCAGCTGGCGATTCTTGCCCCGCCGGGACGCTACACCGTCACCCTCACGGCCGGCGGCGTAGTGCAGCAGCAGATGCTCGACGTCCGCAAGGACCCCAACTCGGGCGGGACGGAAGGTGACATCGAGGCCCAGGTCCGCGCCCTCGTCGCGATCCGACAGGACCTGAACGACGGCGCCGATGCGGTGCATCGCATCGAAGCCGTGCGGGTGCAAGTCGAGGCGATCGCGAAGGTGGTGAGCGACGCCGAGGTGAAGCGGGCGGCCGAAACGATGCTAGAGCAGTTTGTCGACCTCGAAATGAACCTCGTCGACCTGCGACTGACGGGTGGCGGGCAGGATGGGGTGCGCTTCGGGTCCAAGCTGCTCGCGAAGCTCAACTACCTGGCCAATGGCGTGTCGAGCAGCGACTACCGCCCCACCAACCAGCACGTCGAGGTGCAGGGCATCCTCAATGGGGAGCTGAAGACGCACCTCGCACGCCTCGACGGGTTGCTCGACAAGGAACTCACCGCCTTCAACGCGCTGCTGCGCTCACGCAACGTCCCCAACGTGATCGTGCGTTCGCGCGCTCCGATCAGCGACTGAGCCAACCGCGGGGAGCACCGAGCGGGCGTCCCATCCATTCGGAGAGGGCGCCCGTCAGCTTTCCACCCCTTGGCAGCACCGCACGGGTCCCGCATGTTCCGACCGTTCCCCTCCCGTACGCCACCCATGGACGACCGTCGAACCGGGGCAACCCCCGCGCCCACTCCCATTCCCACGCCCACGGCTCACGAACTGGAAGTCGCGCAGTTGCGGCTGGCGCAGCTGCACCTCGGGTCGGACGGCGACGCCTGGAGCGCATTCGCCGCCGGTGCCGAAGATGCCGTTCGCACCCTCGGCATTGGCCGACTCGGCATCTGGCTGTATTCGGATGACGGGATGGCGCTCCGGTCCTACCTCGTGGTGCAGCCCTCCGACGGCGAAACGTTCGAGGGGGCGCTCCTGCGGCGGCGCGATTTCCCCGCCTACTTTGCCGCGCTCGAGGAACGGCGCGTCGTCTGCGCCGAAGATGCCCTCACATCGCCGCTCACCGCCGAACTCACCGCCGCCTACCTCGTCCCGTTAGGTATCGGCGCGCTCATGGACGCACCGATCTACCGCGAGGGACGCATCGTTGGGGTGGTCTGTCATGAGCACCTCGGTGGTGCCCGCGCCTGGACGGAGCCCGAGCAGCACTTCGCGGCCTCGGTGGCGCAGACCTTCGCGCGACTCGCCGAAGAGGCCGAACGGTTCGACGTCGAATCGCGCGTGGGAGCGGCGCATGGCCAGCTGGAACGCCTCGAGCGCATGGCCGCGCTGGCACGCCTGGCTGCCGGCGTCGCGCACGACTTCCGCAACGTGCTGCACAGTGTCGGGATCCTCGCCGAGATGATCCAGCAGGAGTGCGCCGGCATGTCGCCCGTGCAGGCGCTGGCGTCGGACATTCGCCTCGGCGTGCGCCGCGGCGAAACGCTCGTGCAGAACCTCCTGGCCTTCGGACAGGAAGCGCCGTCGTCGCCGACGATGCTCGATATCCCGGCGGAGCTCCGGGGCATGGAGCGACTGTTGACGCTCTCCGTCGGCTCTGGCGTGCGGGTCGAGTTCGCCATGGCCGATCGCGTGGGGCGCGTCCTGATGGACGCGAAGGACCTCGAGCGCATGATGGTGAACCTCGCGCTCAACGCGCGCGATGCGATGCCGTCGGGCGGGACGCTGCGCATCACCGTGTGCGAATCGGAGCACGATCAGGGCGGACTGCACAACACGACGTGGGTCCTGGTCGAGCTCTCCGACTCCGGCATCGGGATCCCGGCCGACGTGGTACATCGCGTCTTCGAGCCGTTCTTCACCACCAAGGGGGAGCGCGGTACGGGGCTCGGGCTCCCGATCGTCGAGCAGCTCGTCGGCAAGGCGGGCGGGTACGTGCGCGTCGAGAGTACCCCGGGGAACGGGACCACCTTCCGCCTCTTCCTCCCGCGACTCGCCCCGGCTGCCTGACGAGTCGCGACCGCGCGCCCGGTGCGTCGCGACCGCGCGCGTGGCGTGTTGCTCGCCCCTATTTGTGGATCGTCCCCATCTGCACAACCTCGAAGGCGCTCGATGGCACTTGCTTGAGCTTCCCGAGGTTGCCGTCGTTCCAACGCGCGTCGGGCGCGCCGGAGACGTACCATCCGCTTCCGTTGTCAGCCAGGAACATGCCGTAGCTCTTCATCGCCTGCAGGATCACGCGGACCTCGGCGGGATACGCGCTCACGTCGAAGCCGGCCTTGAGTCGCACGCGCATTCCCATCGGGGGGAGTGCCGCCGAGGTATCGCGCGACGCGTAGTGGCGCGCGGGATCGACGAAGGCGCGACGCGTGCGCGGGCAGGTGAAACGCAGCGCGTGGTTGATGACACCGCGGGTGACGGCCTCCTCATAGCGCACCAAACCCGGAAAGATGGGGAGCCCGGCGGCGTCGGCGGAGGTCCAGTACATCGGACGGAGCGCGTTGGAGTTGAGGTCGAAGACTGCCCCCGCCCCGGCCTTCCACGACTTCCCGCCGTTGAGTGGATAGGCGTCGAAGAGCTCGTACAGCTTCCAGTTGAGCGTATCGACGACGAGCACGTGCCGGTCGCCGGTTCCCTTCGCCCCGCCCTCGATCGGAGCGTTGACCGGAATGGGATAGGGGCCGGGATCGCTTTCGCTCGCGTACTGGAAGGTCACGCTGCGCTTGGCCTGCGATCCTCCCACCAGCACATAGGGGATCCCGTTAGGCGCGCCGTTCCAGGTCGTGCCGAAGTCCGGATGCAGGGTGCGCAGGCCACAGCTGGCGATGAGCGTCGCGGAGTTGGGATCGACGGGGGCCGACGCGACGTTCGTGTTCCACGGGTTGTTGGCGGGAAACGGCCGGCGGCCGTTGAGCGGCCCGTTGGCCACCGCCGCGAGCGGTTCGATGGCCTCGTCGGCCAGCCCCGCCGCGTCCGAAGGCGCCTTGGAGCATGCCGCGCCAAGCGCACTGGCGACGAAGGCGAGCATGGCCACTGCAGGGGCGGGACGCAATCGAGTCATCGAGGGCCTCGTGGAGTGTCGTGTCCACGTGCAAGGTGCCGCCGGGAGCGCCCTCGGCGCTGTGCGGCGCGACGCCGTCGCCAGAGGGCACGGATCACCGAGCCATCAGCTCGCCCCGACGACGTGGCCGGCCTCTGACACTTGGCGAGGGACCGCTCCGTTAGGTTGGAGGAAGCTCATTCTCACCTCCACGCGAGCGCTGCATGTCCCTCATCCTGCGCCTCCTCGTCAACGCCGCCGCCCTCTACGTCGCCACGCGCGTCGTCGACGGGATCTCGTTTACCGGGTCGCCGGCCGCGCTGCTCGGTGTGGCGCTCGTCTTCGGCATCGTCAACACGCTCGTGAAGCCGATCGTCCAGTTCTTCTCCTTCCCGTTCATCATCGTGACGCTGGGGCTCTTCCTCCTGTGCATCAACGCGGTGATGCTCCTGGTGACGTCGAGCCTGTCGCAGTCCCTGGGGCTCGGCTTTACCGTGCGCGGATTCGCGGCGGCGCTGATCGGCTCGATCGTCGTCTCGCTCACCAGCCTCGTGTTGGGACAGTTCGTGGACCAGGAAAAGAAGGACTGACCCAGCACTCTCCGTCGACGGCACCCGACTCCTACGTCACCGCCAGCTGGCCGCTACGTCACGCATCCGATGTAGCGGCCGTCGCATTTCTCCGACCTTGGTCGTGCGCTCATGGGGAGCGCATTTCACACCAGGGAGGAGCACCATGCAACAGTCTCGCAAGGTCCAGTCCGCCGTGCTCGCGCTCGCGATGCTCGCGTTCGCCGCCTGCTCCGACGATTCGTCGCCGTCGGCACCGGCGTTGTCGCCGGAGGCTGCGCGCGCGGAGGTGGAGTCCCAGGGAGAGGGAGCGGCCGCGCTACGGCGCTATGTCGCGATCGGGACGAGCGTCTCGATGGGATACCAGTCGGACGGCGTGAACGCCACGGGACAGGATCAGTCGTGGCCGGCGCAGTTGGCGCGCCTCGGCGGCACGACGCTGCGCCTGCCGTCGATCGCGGGGTTCGGATGCAAGGCGCCGATGGCCGCGCCACTCGCCAGCGGCGTCCGTATCTCGGGAGAAGCGATCACCCTGGGCGATTCCCTGCTCAACTGTGATCCGAACGTCGCGGGGATCGAGCTGCCGGCCGCCAACGTCGCGATTGCCGGGGCCACGACTTTCGATGCGCTCTACAGCACGCCACAGAACGTGACGAGCGTGCTGGGGGCCAAGGTGTATTCGCGTGTCCTCCCCTCCAACACGACGCAGCTGCGAGCGGCACTGGCGCAGAAGCCGAAGTTGATCTCGATCGAGCTCGGCGCCAACGAGGTGCTCGGCTCGCGCAGCGGCATCGCGATCCCCGGCGTCACCATCGTCCCCGTCAACACGTGGGCGCCGCTGTATACGGCCGTGGTCGACTCGGCGGTGCGGCAGACCAAGCGCGTCGTCCTCGTCGGGTTGATCAAGGACGCGGCGTCGTTCCCCTCCTTCCGCCGTGGCGACGAGATCTACGCCGACGCACCAACGCTCCTGGCCGCCTTCCACGTCGCCGTCTCCAGCGACTGCGCCGGCAGCCAGAACCTGATCTTCGTCCCGGTCCGCATTCCGACGGCGATCTCGATCGGCGCGTTCTATCGTTCGAAAGGGCTGCCGCCCTACAGCTTCTCCTGCGCCAACGTGAACAACGGCGCCCCTGACTACGTGCTCACCCCTGCCGAGGCGGCGGTGGTGAACAGCACGCTGGGCGAGATGAACGCCCGGATCCGCATCATGGCCTCACGTCGCGGCCTGGCCCACTTCGAACTGGAGGCGTTGTATGGCCTCCCCGGCCTCAAGCCGCCGTTCAGCAGCGTGCAGCTGATGACGTCGTCGCAGCCGTATGGCGCCTACTTCAGCCTCGATGGCATCCATCCGAACGCCGCGGGGCACGCCATCCTCGCCGACGCGGCGGCCAAGGCGCTCAACGCCCGCTTCGGGCTCGGCATCCCGACCGCATCGTCGGTGATCGCCAGTCGTTAGGCCCGATGGGTTCCCGGCCCCCCCGCCGCCGCCCGGCGCCGGGGGGGCCGATGTTGCCGCACCTACTCGTTTGCGTCGGAGAAGCCGGGGTGCGTCCGCAGCAGGTCGACGAGGGCCCCACGCGAGTCGACTCCGAGCTTCCCGAACATGTTGGAGAGATGGGTGCTGACGGTGCGCGCGGAGATGTCGAGCCGCACGGCGATCTCCTTGTTGGTGAGGCGGCGCGCGACCAGTCGCGCGATATCGAGCTCACGACCCGTGAGCGAGAACGCCCCCTCGCTCGCCCCTCGCGCCGGCAGTCGCATTCCCAACGCCCGCATCTCGCTGCGGGTCCCGCGCAGTTCGTGCTCGGCGCCGAGTCGGGCGAAGACGTCGTGGGCGCGGCGCAGTTCGTGCCGAGCGCCGTCGGCGTCACCATCGGCGAGCATCACCTGTGCGGCGTTGCGGCGCACGCGCGCGGCGTGGAAGGGGAACGGGATCGCCTCGAGTTCGTCGGCGGCGGCCAGCAGCGCCGGCACAGTCGCCGGATGCCGTTCCTCGAAGCGCAGCCGCAACGCCTCCGCCGTGTTGGCCCAGGCGAGGCCGAGCCGATGCCCCATCAGTTGCGACTGCTCGCGCAATCGCGCGCTCTCGCGGCGCACGAGGTCGAACTCCTGCAACCAGAGCCCCGCCTCGATGATGATGGGGAGCAGGCGGTGGATCGCCCAGACGACGTACCCGAAGGCGTCGGCGATGGCGAGGCCACGTTGCCCGAACTCCAGCGCGCGGCGCCACTCGCCCATCGCCAGCCAGTACGCGGCCATCCCGGTATGAGCGAGGATCGCGTTATGCACCTCGCCGGCGTCGGGCGACCGCCCCTCCCGCAGCGCCTGCTCCACCTCATGGGCGCGCGAGATCTGCCACGCTTCTTCCAGGAGTTCGTGGCCACGCGGGAACTCGTCCCGCGCGATGTGAATGAACGCTGTCCAGACGAGGAGACGCGGCAGGACCGTGTTGGGGGCGATGGCGCGCGCCATGGGAATCGCGCGGTCGGCGCGGGCGAGCGCCTCCGCCCACTCCCCGACTCCTGAGGCGAACTCGATCGCGATCTCCGCCGTTTGCACCTGCAAGAGCGGCGAGTACAGCTCGCGCGCAAGATGCTCCGCGTGGCGCTGGTGCATCGCGACGACGTCGGAGTTGCCACCGAGCCCCTCGAGCACGGCCAGCCCCCAATGCGCCCACCACATGAGTGCCCGGTCGCCGCTGGCGGTCGCATGCGCGAGGGCAGCGGCGCCGTGGCGCCTGGCGACGTCGGCAGGCCCCGTCCACCCGTAGAACTGCATCAGGGCGCGATGGACGAGGGCCTGCAGCGCGGCATCGCCGGTGCGTTCGGCCACCGGGACGACCTCCTCCACCGCCGCCTTGGCCTCGGCCACGCGCCCCTGCGCGTGGAGCAGCATCGCCTTGGCGACGCGGACAGGGACGGCGAGGTCGGCGCGCTGCATGGCGGTGGCCACCGCCTCGGCGCGGTCGAGGTACGTCAGCCCGTCGGCGGGGCGACCGGCGAAGGCGAGGGCGAGCCCAATGCGCCGCAGCAGGCGCGCACGCGCCAGGTCGTCTCCGGCCTCGACGGCGAGTGAGAGCGCGACTTCCCACACCGTCATGGCCCCGACATGATCACCGTTCCGCGCACGCGCGCGGGCGAGGTCCTCACACAAGGCGCGATAGGCGGCGGCGTCGCGCTCCGCGGGCACCACGCGATCGGCGATCGAGAGGGCGTCAGTGAGGAGGCGCAGCGCCTCGGCGTCGGCGTGCCGGTTCAGTGCCTCACGCCCTGCCGCCGCCACATACCGCAGCGTGCGGACGTCTCCCGCGAGCAGGTCTCCCTCCACGAGATGACGCGCGATCTCGCGGGCGTGCGCGATGGCGCCGGCCCCGAGCGTTCGTTCCATCTCGCGAGCCGTCGTCAGATGCAACGCGCGGCGCCGGGCCGCCGTGAGCCCGGCGGCGACCGTGAGCTGCACGAGCGGATGCACGAACTCGTACTGCGGGAGCCCCCCTTCCCCGATCTCCCGCAGGATGCGTCGGGCGCACAGGATGTCGATGGCGTCGGCGAACGGCTGCGCCTCGAGCCCGGCCACCGACTGCAGCAGGGGAAGCGAGGCGCGCGTCCCGATCACCGCGGCCACCTCGGCCACGCGGCGCGCCCCCGGCTCCACCTCGTGCATGCGCGCCTGCAGCGCCTCGCGAATCGTCGCCGGCAGCCCGACGTCGTCGAAGTCACCCACCACCCAGCGCTCGCCCTCGATGCGCACACGCCCCGATTCCACGAGGTGGCGCACGAGCTGGTCGACGAAGAGCGGATTGCCGCGCGAGCGCTCGTGCACGCGTTCGGCCAGGCGCGTCACCTCGTCGCCCGTGAGTGCAAAGAGACGGAAGAGCACGTCGGCGATATCGTGACGCGTCAGCGGCTCGAGATGCCGCACCACCGCCTCGCCGCGCGAGACCAGCGAGCGTTCGGTCGTCTTGAGGGCGGGCGGAAGTTCCTGCTCGTCATCCGCATACGTGACGATGAGGAGGAGCGCGGCCTGGCGCACGTGGCGCGCGAGGAAGTGCACCAGCTCCATCGACGACGCGTCGCTCCACTGCGCATTCTCGAGGATCAGGAGGACGGGCTGTCGATCGGCCAACCGTTGCAGGAACTGCGCGAAGTTCCAGAGCAGCCGCGCCTTGTGGTCGGCATCGTGCGGCGACAGCGGCTCGCTGGGCGCGCGTCCCAGCGACAGCCCGTGAAGGATCATCGCCAGCTCGCGCTCGGCACCGCGTGCGAGTACCGATAGCGTGGCGGGGGGCAGATCGCGCAAGGCGGGGACGAGGGCGTCCGACAGCATCCCGTACGGAATCCCTGTTTCCGCCGCGTAGGCACCCCCAGCGGCCACGAACATCTCGCGCCGGAGCGCTTCGCGTGCGAGCAACTGCACCAGGCGCGTCTTGCCGACGCCACTTTCCCCGGCGAGGAAGATCGTCTGCCCCTTTCCTTCGGCAGCAGCATCGAGCGCCATCCGCAGAACGCCGAGCTCGGCCCGGCGCCCCACGAGGGGGAGTTCGGTCTGCGCGGTCAGCGTCATCGTGGGATCGGCGCTCGATGCCATGGGCGCAATTCTGCGGACGCGCGCAATGCGCCGCTAGTGGCGCGCTCAGCGGCGCGGGACGTGGCGCGCGACGTGGCCCGTCAATCGTGCGGCCGTGCGCAATCGATCGGTGAAGTGAACCGTCTGCCGTCACCCCCGTCCTTCGTCCGCGTCCGATCCTCCTCAAACGCCACCGGCCCGCGAATGCCATGTTGGCATCCGCGGGCCGGGGCGTACTGCCGGGGGCCGTTAGGCGTTCCGGTCCAGGCACCCCTTGAACTTGGGGTTGTTCTGCTCGTCCTGGATGATCGGCAGGTTCACGTCCGGGCCAAAGACACCGCCCTTGTAGTGCGGCCCCGTCGGGAAGACGTTGTTCGCCGAGCGCCCGTACTGGCGGATGAGTCGACGCATGTCGCCCAACCGCTGGCCGCGGCTGAACGTCCACAGCGCCTTCTCACGGAAGTGCAGGTTGATGCGCGCCGCCGGCGTGCCCGGGTCGGTCAGCGCCGGCAACGCGGTCACGGCTACCGAGTGGATCGTCGGCGGCGTGGCACGCAGCGCGTTCAGGATGGCCAGCCACTGCGTGGGGTTGTTGTCACGCAGTGCCTTCTCGGCTTCGATGAAACGCGCGTCGATGCCGTTCACGATGTCCACGGCCGTGAGCTGCTGGAAGATGATGGTCGTGTTCATGAACGTCTGCCCGTCCTGGCCGGCCGTGGTGCGCTTGGTGACCGGGACGCGCGGATCGTTGAGCGTCGCAAACGGAATCGCGTTGGCTACCGGGATGTTGCGCTGGTTCCCCTGCAGCGAATCGCCCACCGTGTAGCGCAGCGACGACTGCCCCAACGACCAGAGCTGGTTGGTCTGCGTCGTGGTGGAGAACAACGACCGGTGCGCAAACGTGGTGGGAATGCCGGCGACCGTCGCGGCAGCGGCGTCGACCTGGTTGAGGCCCATCTGCGCACGCGCCTTGCCGACGCGTGCCGCGCGGGCAATCGCCACACTGATGGTGTCGGTGGCGCTTCCCACCGTCGTGATCGCCGAATCGAACTGGGCGACAGCGGAGTTGAAGACCTGCGTCACGGTGAGCGGATCACCGAAGACCGCCTTGTCCCCCGAACCATCGGACAGCGGGATGCCGTTGCAGAAATCCGACGCCAGCTGCAACTCCACGAAGCCCTTGGCGAAGTACATCTCACCGATGCTCGCAGTGGCCGTCGGCTCCCACTCTTTGAGGCCGGCGACGGCCTGCGTGGCCGAGGTGCGAACGCGATACAGGCGATACAGCATCCCGGAGACCTGGGAGTTGTTCTCCTGGATGCGGCGCTGGTCGGTTTCATCGTTCTGCACGAAGGTCGAGCTGGTTCCCCACTCGTCGGCGAGGAGTCCGCCGAAGAGCCAGGTGCTCTCACTGCCGGCGGTGGCGGCGGTGAGCCGCGAGACGGTGCCAATGGCCAGTCCGCGCGCGCCCTCGATCGACCCAACGTCGCCCGGGGGAATGAGGTCGGGATCGGTCGCCTCGAGCAGCGTATCGGTCACGCTGCTGCAGGCGGCAGTGGAGGCGAGCCCGAGGACCGCGAGGGTCCTCGCAAGGCGCCCGCCAAAGGAGATGCGATGCATCTGAAGTGTCCTCAGGTAGGCGTTAGCGGTTGATGTTGACACGGAGGATGTAGTAGCTGGGGAGGCCGAGACCCTGGAAGTCGCCGCCCGCCGCATCAGCGCCGGTGGTGACCTGATAGTCGTTCTCGGGGTCGACGCCGCGGTACTTGGTCCAGAGCGCCAGGTTGCGTCCCGTCAGGAGCACGCTCACCGCGCGGCTCTTGAACAGGCGCTGCGAGAGGTCGGGGCTCAGGTTGTACTGCACCGTCATCTCACGGAAGCGCGCAAAGGCGCCGTCCTGCAGGAAGCCGTCGAGCGAGGCCGACGGGTGGTTGCGCGTCGCGACCACCATGGCCTGCTCCTCGAACGAGGCATCCGGGTTCTGCATGCCGTTGCAGTTCTGGCGCGAGACGCAGCGAATGCGCTCCGTGTTGTTGTACCAGCGGTGTCCACCACGATAGTCGATCATCGTCTGGACGCGGAAGCGACGCGAGAACAGGTCGATCCCGTTGGTCCACGTCATGAGGTGGCGCGGCTGCCCGTACCCACTGAAGGAGAACGAGTCGGCGACGAACACTTCGTTGAGGTTCGGGTCGGCGTTGTAGGTCAGGATCTTGTCGCTGTTCTTGTCTTCCCACCCCGTGATCTTGCGCGACCACAGG
This sequence comes from Gemmatimonadota bacterium, assembly GCA_016719105.1. Classification (NCBI taxonomy): domain Bacteria; kingdom Pseudomonadati; phylum Gemmatimonadota; species Gemmatimonadota bacterium. The sequence continues at coordinate 43,318 of JADKAQ010000013.1, forward strand.
CCAAAGATCGGGTAGCCTTCCACCGCACGCGTCGTGGTGCCGAGCTGCGGCGGCGTGCCGCCGAGCGAGACGAGTTCGTTGGAATTGGTGGAGGCATTGAGCGCCACGTCCCACGCGAAGTTCTTCTTGTCGACCACCTGTGCCGAGAAGAACGCTTCCCACCCCTGGTTGGCCACGGAGCCGATGTTGACGCGCTGAGTGGTCGGGCCACCGATCGACGGCGGCTGGATGGCCGAGATGATCGCGTCCTTCGTCGTCTTCGTGTAGTACGTGAGCTCGAAGGAGTAGCGGTTGTTCAGGAACTTCGCGTCAAAGCCCGTCTCGAACTCGGTCGACCGCTCTGGCTTGAGGTTCGGGTTGCCGATGGAGCTGTAGACGACGGCCGCCTGGTCAACACCGCGATAGTTCGCGGTGGTGGCGCCGTAGAAGCGCAACGCGTCGTTGGGGCCCGGTTGCACACCCGACGACCCGATGGCGGCGCGGAAGCGGAACTGGTTCAGGAAGTCCCACTTGGGGAAGAACGACTCGTCGGACATGATCCACGAGACCGATCCCTTGGGATAGTACACCGACTGGAAGTTCGTGCCGAAGGCCGAGTTCTGGTCGGTGCGCAGCGCCGCCGTCAGGAACAAGCGGTCATTGATCGCCGCCGCCTGTTCGACGAAGAGCCCCAGCGTCTTCTGGAACGTGGTCGCTTCCGACGCGGTCGGGACGGCGCCCGCGCCAGCCGTCTGCGCACCCGGCGCGAGCTGCGTCCCCAACGCGGAGCCGAACTCGAACAGGTAGTTCACGTACTGCACGCCGCCGGTAGTCTTGAGCGCCAGCCACGGACGCGGCGTGTACGACGCCGTGGAGCCGAGATCCACCGTGAAGTTCCGGATGTCGGCGCGCGTGTTCTGCTTGAAGCCGTTGCGATAGAGCGCCGTGATCGGCGGCCCCTCGCCGCGATAGAGCAGGTTGTCGTCGACGCGGTTGGTGTAGTCGTTGCCCACCGTCAGGCGATTCTGCAGCCAGTCGGTCGGGCGCCAGTTGGCATTGAACGAGCCGAGGAAGCGGTTCACGCGCTGTCCTGTCTTTTCCTGCCAGGTGTAGCCCGGCGTCCAGGCGCGATACCCATAGAGCGGCGTCGCCAGAATACCGGTGCCCACGAGGCGGTTAGGCGCGCAAATCTTGCACCCCGGGCCGCCGAAGGCCTGCGACCCGAGACCAGCGGTGGCGTTGGACTCCAGCGAATAGCGCTGCGCCAGATTAATGAAGCCGGTCGACGCCGACAGGTCGAGCTTGGGGCTCACCGCCGCGTTGATGTTCGCGCGCACGCTGTTCTTCCCCAGCACGTTCGGGCGCTCCGTCCAGTCCCGAATCGGAATGTTGAGCGTGTCCAAGCGACGACGTTCGAACGCCGGGAGCTCCAGCATCCCGGTTTCGTCTTCGCGCTCGCCCGAGACGAAGTAACGCACCAGGTCGTTGCCGCCCGACAGCTGCAGCCCGTACTGGTTGCGGTAGCCCGTTCCCAGCGGCGTAACGTCCGGATCCTCGAACAGGTTGTACTTCGCCACCGAGTCAATCGTGCAGAAGCCCGACGACACCAACGGAAGGTTGCACCCGTTGATGGCCAGCTTGGACCCGTTGGACACGCGCGTGCCGAAGATCGTGTAGTTGGTGGGATAGGTGTTGTTGTCCTTGATCATCCCGCCTTCGCCGTAGATCGTCCAACGCGCCGTCCCCGCCCGCCCACGCTTGGTGGTGATGAGGACTACGCCGTTGGCGGCGTCGGTGCCGTACAGCGTCGCCGCCGACGGCCCCTTCACGATCTCCATGCTCTCGATCTCTTCCGGATTGAGGTCGCCGACACGGCTCGGCTGCGCCCCACCGGTGAAGAGGTTCGACGACCCGATGTTGTTCGACATGCGAACGCCATCGATGATGAAGATCGGGTCGTTGGAGAGCGACAGCGAGTTCTGGCCGCGGATGCGGATACGCGCGCCCGAACCGGTCTGCGTCCCCGACGTGACCGTCACGCCCGCGGTACGCGAGTTGAGCATGTCGTTGACGTTCTGCACCGCCCCCGACTCGGCGATCTTGGCCGCGTCGATCGAGGCCACCGCGTTCCCGAGCTCGACGCGACGCTGGTCGCCCGTCGCCGTCGTCACGACCGGCGCGAGCGTCAGCGCGACTTCGGTCAGCGCGAACTCCAGGCTCGCCGCCTGGCCCGCCGCCACGGTCACCGGCTTCTTCTGCTCCGAGTAGCCGACGCGCAGCACGCGCACCGTCACGTTGCCCGGCGTCACCGCACGGAAGGTGAAACGACCGTCCGCATTCGTGAGGCCGCCAAGCGTCGTCCCGACGATCACGACTTGCGCCTGATCGAGGGGGCGACCGCCCGCGGCCTCTGTCACACGAACACTGATTGTCCCCTGCGAGGTCTGTGCGCCGAGTGCACTGGCCCCGATGGCCAAGAGCGCTCCGACAGACCGCAGGGCTCGTCCGAACGAGACAATACTCATTCTACGAACTCCAAGGTGTGGGGAATGGAGGGGTACCGCGACACGCCCGCGCCCGCGTTTCGGCGGACGACACGGAGGAGACCTTCCCGCGGGGGGGTGTACGGGGGTCGGACTCCGAAAAGCGTTTCAACGGACCCGCTAGGTTACAGGATGAAAAAGCGTGAGTCAACGACGGATGACGTGGGCGAGCCGTGCGCTGGGCGTGATGGAAGCGCTTTCATTGGTCCCCAGTCCACGTCCGACCGCGCGCGGGGGCCCCTCGTCCCGTATGCGGACGCAAGAGGGGCGACACGCCAGCGCGCGACGCTCCCGTTCAGCGCAGGCGGCGCTCCAGGAACTCGGTCGTGGCGCGAGCCACCGCCAACCACGACTGGTGCCGCAGGAAGCTGTGCACCTCATCGGGGAAGACCAGCTGCTCCACCTCCACGTTCCGCTGCCGGAGCCGCTCGACCAGGGTGATCGTCTCGGCGAACGAGACATTGCGATCGTCGTCGCCATGGATGACCAGCACCGGGGCCTTCCAGCGGTCGAGCGAGGCGAGCGGCGATGACTCGAGCGCCAGCCGCGAACGCTCGGGGTCGAGGAGCGTGTTGTAGTCGGGGATGAAGGTGCGGATGCCCACGTTCCAGTCGTGCACGCCGTGAATGTCCACGCCGGTAGCGAACAGCTCCGGCGCGCGCGCGAGCCCCATCGCGGTGAGGTAGCCGCCGTAGGAGCCTCCCCAGAGCGCGACCTTTGATGGGTCGACGTCGGGGCGCGACCGCATGAAGAGCCCGGCCCCGACCACGTCGTTGAACTCGCTCGCCCCCTCGGCGCCGTACCGATCGGCCTCACGGAACTTCATCCCGTAGCCGATCCCGCTGCGATAGTTCACCGACAGCACCACGAAGCCGCGGCTCGCCATGTACTGGTTGAGCGAGTACGCGTGATGGTAGTACTCCATGTAGTTGTAGCCCAGGAGCATCTGCCGGCGCGACCCGCCGTGGAAGAAGATCGCCGCGGGTCGCTTGTCCCCCGGCTTGGCCCCCGGCGGGAGGAAGAGCTGCGCGGGGATCGGCATGCCGTCGGCCGCCGTGATGGTGACGGCCTGCGGCGTCACGAGGCGCGCCGAGGGGAAGTCGGCCAGCAGCGCCGGTGCGAGCGGGGTGGCCACGCCGGCGTTCGTTAGGCGCGCCGCGTGCGCCGGCGTGCGCGCGTCGGATCGCAGCACGGCGAGCGATCCGTCGCTCAGCTCCACCTGGCCCCACTCGATCCCTTCACCGCGCGTCACCTGCACCGGCGCCCCACCGCGCACCGGCACGCGCCAGACGTGCCGTCGATCGATGTCGCCGATGTTCGTGTTGTAGAGCACTTCGCGACGATCACGACTGAGGGAGACATACTCCACCTCGCCTTCACCTGGCGTGAGAAGCGTCGCGCGACCGCCGGCCACCGGGACGCTGTACAGGTGGTTCCACCCATCCTTCTCCCACGGGAAGACGAGGATGTCGCCGTCGCCCCAGAGCAGCTGGTCCGCTCCAACGATCCCGTGCGGGACGCTTCCATCGCCCGCGTCGGCGGTCCACACGGTGCGCGCCGTACCGGTGGCCACGTCGCCGACGAGGATCGACCACGGGCGCGCCGTGCGCTGCGCCCTGAACATGTACAGCTCGCTCGATGCCGGCTCGCGGACGAAGGCCACCCGCCGGCCATCGGGCGACCAAACCGGCGCCCCGTCGGTGTCGACACTCGGCGCGAGGAAGCGCACCGCGCGTGTGGCGACCTCGAAGATGCCGATGAACGCGTGATCGCCGCGGCTGCTCACGAAGGCAAGCTTCGACCCATCGGGCGACCACCGCAGGTTGCCGATGCCACCACGGATGTTCAGCCATTCGGCGAAGTCGGCCTTGTCGTTCGAGAGCGACCGCGCCCACAGCTTGCCGCGATTGATGACGAGCGTCGCCCCGTCTGGCGCGATGCTCGGTGCAAAGCCGCCGCCCAGTCGCACCGGCGCCCCGCCGCCGAGCGCCACGCGATGGAGGGCGCTCTCCGCCCCCGTCGGGTTCTGCGCCGGATTCGGGCTCTCCCCCGCGCGATTGCGCGCCCCGCCACGCACGAAGACGAGCGACGCGCCGTCGGGCTCCCAGGTGAGCGCCAAGATCTCCTGCCCGTCGTCGGCCGTGTAGTTCGTTAGGCGCCGTCCCGCATAGGCGGGCGGTGTCGCCACCCAGATGTTGCGCGCCCCACGCTCGTTGAGCACCCAGGCCACCGCCCCACCGCGCGGCGCAGCGGTGAGTTCGGTCGGGAACGGGGCACCCAGGAGTTGCTCGAGGGTCGGCCCGGTCACTCCCTGGCCCGGGAGTCGGGACGTCGTGGACGCAATCAGGGTCAGCGCCGCGGCCAGCGCGGGAATCGCTCGACAAAGCTGGGAGGGCATGAGATCGGGGAAAGGGAGGCGAGAATATGTCCCCGGAATCCGGCCGCGGCGATGCCGCGCATCGTGACACCGCCGACGCTTCGCTCCCCGCGCCCCTTCGCGGGCCAGAGCACGCGCCGCATATTTCGCCCGAGGTCTCGCCTGACGGCCTGCACCGCCGGCGCCCCCCCCGCCACCGCCTCCCCAACGCCATGCCATCGTCCGCCGCCCCCCTCGTCGGGGTCGTCATGGGTTCCAAGTCCGACTTCGAGCACATGCAGCACTGCTGCGCCATGCTCGACGAGTTGCAGGTGCCGTACGAGGCGCGCGTCGTCTCGGCGCACCGTACCCCGGACTGGATGTTCGAGTACGCCGCCTCCGCGGAGTCGCGCGGACTGCTGGTGATCATTGCGGCGGCCGGTGGTGCCGCGCACCTCCCCGGCATGATCGCCGCCAAGTCGCTCGTCCCGGTGCTCGGCGTACCGATCCCCGCCACGTTGCTCAACGGACAGGACGCCCTGCTCTCCATCGTGCAGATGCCGGCCGGCGTCCCGGTGGGGACGCTGGCGATCGGCAAGCCGGGGGCGATCAACGCGGCGATCCTCGCCAGCGAGATCGTGGCGGTGCGGCACCCCGAGGTGCGCAATCGGCTGCGCCACTGGCGCGACGCGCGCCGTGACGACGTCCTGACGCAGGTCCTCCCGTGAGCGTGATCCTCCCCGGCGCGACGATCGGCATCCTGGGCGGCGGCCAACTGGGCCGCATGACGGGCATGGCGGCCCGTTCGTTAGGCTACGACGTCCAGGTCCTCGACCCCGATCCCGATTGCCCGGCCCGTGCCATCGCGTCGCGCACCATCACCGCACGCTTCGATGATGCCGATGCCGCGGCCGAGCTGGCGCGCGACTGCGACGTCGTCACGCTCGAAATCGAGCAGATCGCCCGTCCAGCACTCGAGGCGGTGACGACGCTCGCCCCGCTGCGGCCGCGTGCCGAGGCAGTCTTCACGGTGCAGGACCGCATCCGCCAGCGCTCCTGGCTCGACAAGCACGGCTTCCCCGTGGGGCCGTATCGCGCGGTGGGAACCGCCGACGAGTGTGCGGCGGCCGTGACGGCTCTCGGGCCTTCCATCTGCAAGGCCCCGATGGGGGGATACGACGGACGCGGACAACGCCGCGTCCGCACCGCCGAGGAAGGGACCGAGGCGTGGAAGGCGTTAGGCAGCGGGCGGGTGATCGTCGAACAGTTCCTCGACCTCGACATCGAGCTCTCGGTGCTGGTCGCCCGGCGCGAGGACGGAGTGTGCGCGGTGTATCCACCCTCGGTGAACCACCACGTGCACGGGGTGCTCGATTGGGCCATCACCCCCGGCGCCCTGCAGGCGCCGCTGCTGCAGCACGCGCAACAGGTGGCGCGCGCCATCGCCGAGAGCATGGGGATCGTCGGGCTGCTGGCGGTGGAGCTGTTCCTCACGAAGGATGGTCGCCTGCTCGTCAACGAACTCGCTCCGCGCCCGCACAACACGTATCACCACTCCGAGCGCGGCCACTCCACCTCGCAGTTCGAGCAGCTGGTGCGCGCCGTGTGCGGGCTCCCGTTAGGCTCGGTGGACGCGGTTGCTCCGGCCGCCATCGCCAACCTCCTGGGCGACCTCTGGGTCGAGGGCGACCAGCCGCACTTCGTCGAGGCGCTCGCCGTCCCCGACGTGCGATTGCACCTGTACGGCAAGGCATCCGCCCGCCCCGGCCGCAAGATGGGCCACCTCTCCGCCATCGCCGCCACCGCCGAGGAAGCGCTGGCGCGCGTCCTCGAGGCGCGGCGACGCATGGCCACCCGCTCCGCGATCGAGGTCTGACATGTTCCGCGTCGCTCGCTCGACACGCGACCGTCTCGCGCTCCGCCTGACGAGTCGCGTGCTCGCCACCCTTGCGCTGGGCGCCTGCGCGCACGGCCGGGGCGCAGTGGCCCCGCCGGCGCTGGCCGTCGCGACGCTGCGAAGCAGCACCGGCACCACCATCGGAACCGCCACGTTGCGTCAGGTCGACGGCGCCATCCAGGTCGACCTCGATGTGCGCGGCATCGCCGACGGAGCGCACGGCGTGCACTTCCACACCGTCGGGCGCTGCGACGCCCCCGACTTCGCCACGGCGGGCGGCCACCTCAATCCCAAGGGGACCAAGCACGGCGCGAAGAACCCGGCGGGGCCGCACGCCGGCGACCTCCCCAACCTGATCATCTCCGGCGGACGGAGCAGCGGATGGACCGCGAAGACGCTCCGCATCGCGGCCGACGCCTCACCGGGCGGGCTCTTCGACGCCGACGGGACGGCCATCGTGGTGCATGCGATGCCGGACGACGAGATGACCGACCCGAGCGGTAGCAGCGGCGCGCGGATCGCCTGCGGGGTCATCGAGAAGCGCTAGCTCGAGAACCACTCACTGGATCGCGGCACCGTCCACCGGTAAGGGAGCCCTCACCATGACGTCGCACGCCTCGCGCACCACCGATGGCCGCGGTCGACTGTTCGACAGCGTCGTCGACACGATCGGCAACACCCCGTGCATTCGCCTCAACCGCATCGCCCCGTCGCACGTGCGGATGTATGTGAAAGCGGAGTTCTTCAATCCAGCCGCGTCGGTCAAGGATCGCCTCGCCATCAGCATCATCGAGGAAGCGGAGCGCCGGGGCGACCTCAAGTCGGGACAGACGGTGGTGGAGGCGACGAGCGGGAACACCGGCATCGGTCTGGCGATGGTCTGCGCCGCAAAGGGGTATCCGCTGGTCGTGACGATGGCGGACTCGTTCTCCATCGAGCGGCGCAACCTCATGCGATTCCTCGGCGCCAAGGTCGTCCTCACGCCGCGCGCCGCGAAGGGGCTCGGGATGTACCAGAAGGCGAAGGAGCTCGCGGACGCCAACGGGTGGTTCCTCGCGCGTCAGTTCGAGACCGCCGACAACGCGTTGATCCATGAGAATACGACCGGACGCGAAATCATCGCCGATTTCGGGGGCGATCGACTCGACTACTTCGTGAGTGGATACGGAACTGGGGGAACGGTCACCGGCATCGCGCGTGTCCTGCGCAAGGAACGGCCGGAGACGAAGATCATCCTGAGCGAACCCTCCATCGCACCGCTCGTGGCCTCAGGCATCGCGCAGGTGCGCGGCGCCGACCACTCACCGGCGGCAAGCCATTCGGCCTTCACCCCGCATCCCATCCAGGGGTGGACGCCGGACTTCATTCCGTATGTGCTGCAGGAGTCGATCGACCAGCATTTCTACGACGAGCTGATCCCCGTCGCCGGCCCCGACGCCATCGCCTGGTCGCGCAAGCTGGCGGCGCAGGAGGGGATCTTCACCGGGATCTCGGGCGGCGGGTCGCTCGCCGTCGCCATCCAGGTGGCCGAGCGCGCGGCCGAAGGATCGGTGATCTGCTGCATGCTCCCCGACACGGGTGAGCGCTATCTCTCGACGCCGCTGTTCGAGGGGGTCGCCACCGACATGACCGACGACGAAGTCGCCCTGTCGCGCTCGACCCCCGGCTTCCAGATGGACCCGCCGCCCGCCTAACGGGCGGTCGCGGAACGACACCGGGGGGCCGGCATCGAGTGCCGGCCCCCCGGGTTCGTCCCCTCGTGGTGCGGTCGTGCTCCCCTAGATCGCCTTCGACAGCCCCCCAAACCGGCGGTCGCGGGCGCGGAAGTCGTTCACCGCCTCATCGAAGTCGGCGTTGGAGAAGTCGGGCCACATGCGGCGCGAGAAGACCATCTCGGCGTAGGCGCATTCCCACAGCAGGAAGTCGCTCAGGCGCTGCTCGCCCCCCGTGCGCACCATGAGGTCGACATCGGGGACGTCGCCCGGGCAGTGGTTCACCATCGAGATCGCGCGGCTGAAATCCTCGCGTGACAGCGCCGCCCCCTGCGGGACCATCGTGGCCGCGCGCACGAGCGTGTCGCGCGACGAGTAGTCCACCGCCAGCCGCAACACCATGCCATCGCAATCCGCCGTCTCGCGCTCGGAGGCCTCGATGGCCCGCCGCAGCTCGGGGGAGAGGCGATCGCGGCGCCCGATGACGCTCAGGCGAATGTCGTTATCCAGCAGGCGCGGTGTTTCCGAGGCCAGGTTGCGCCGGAAGAGCTTCATGAGCGCGTGCACTTCGTCCTGCGGACGATTCCAGTTGTCCGAGGAAAAGGCATAGAGCGTGAGGTAACCCACGCCGGAGCGCCGGGCATGCTCGACGATGCGCCGCACCGTCTTGGCCCCTTCGATGTGCCCCATCGTGCGGCGCTTGCCGCGCTGCTGCGCCCAGCGCCCGTTGCCATCCATGATCATGGCGACGTGCCGAGGCCCGAATGCCGAGACCGAGACGACTTCGCGTCGCCCGTCTCCCGTCTCCCGTCTGAGTGTTGTCGTCACCGCTCGCGAGTGGCTTTGATAATCGCTTCCATGTGCCCGAGATACCGTTCCAGCGCCTGCCGCCCGAGCGGGGACAGCGCATAGTCGGTCTTGGGTAGGCGTCCTTCAAACGACTTGGTACAGAGGATGTAGCCGGCTTCCTCGAGCTTGCGGGCATGGACGCTGAGGTTCCCGTCGGTGGTCCCCATCAGCGACTTGAGCGCGTTGAAGCTCAGCGAATCGTTCACGGCGAGTGCAGAAACGATGCCGAGACGAATGCGCTCGTGGATCAGACGATCGAGGGCGGCCGGGGTCGCATCAGTCGCGTGACCGTCCACCGAGGAGAGCCCGCCCGCTCCCGGCCCGTGGGCCCCGACGTCCCCCGCGGGAGGACGGGTCGAGGCGGCTGTGTTTCGCTTAGCCACCGTACCTCCGTGAGATCAGATAGCCGAACAGCACGTGCAGCCCGCCGAAACCGGCGGCCATGATCGAATTCAGCAGGACACCGCGCAGCTCCGGCGGCCATCCGGCAAAGACCAGCGGGACCGCCAGGGCGATCGCCCCGAAGCCCATGAAGAGCGCCCCCATCACCGGGACGATCGGGACCGACATCGCCCCGCCGGCCATGACCGCGGCGCCGTACATCATGAGCCACATCCCCGGGAGCGCCGGATACCACCCGGCCCGGATCGCCACGGCGGTCAGCACCGCTCCCGCGACCAGCGACGGGAAGAAGGCCAGCGCCAGCTTGCGGGCCAGCGCCGTGGTGAACGTCGCCTTCGACGCGCGCGTCTTGCGCACGGTGTGGTAAACCGACGCCGAAAAGGCGATCGGCGCCGCCGCCATCCAGGTGAGGAGCCAGCGCGGCGACTCGAGATGCGTCCCCGCCACAAGGGTGGCGATGAGCGCCACGATGCCGGTCAGGGTGATCCCGGCCCCGGAGACGGCCGTGAAGGTCCCCGCCGCTTCCATCGTCTGCCGAATGAAGCGAAGGTTGTCCAGCGCCCGGTCCGACAGCGCCGGCGGCGGCGCGGGGGGCTCGAGCTTGAGTGGGCGGTCGTGTCGCGTCATGGGGGGAGAATGTCGCCGTGCCCGTACTGTCGTCAAGTGCTTTGCAGTGTAAAGACGATGTGACACACGACCTGTCACAACACGGCGGCGCCCCTCGCCGTGAGGAGCGCCGCCGAGCCCGGAACGCGGTTACGCCCGGGAGGACCCTACCGCGTCACCACCCGCCGGAGCCCCCGTCGGGCGCGTCGTCGTCATCGTCGCTGACCGCCGGGGTCCCCAGCACCTTCCGCAACTCGGCGATCCGCTCGTCGAGCTCCTTCCGCAACACCCCGTACCGCGTGATGGCGTCGCGGCCGATCTTCTGGTCGGCCTGCATCGTCATGCTGTAGAGGTACTGGATGTGTGCCTGCAACTCCGGCTTGGAGTAACGCACCGACGGCATGATGACCTTGGCCCGCAGCGCTTCCAGCGCCTTCAGCGTGTCGGCCGCACTGGCCGCCGAGGCCAGGCGACGGCGCCCGTCCTCGATCTGCGCGGCGACCTGGTTCACCTCGGTCACCATGTCGCGCACCTTGACGTTGTGCTGGAACTGCTCGCGCAGGTCGGCGAGCGTCACCCCGTCACGTGCAATGCGCGGGTCCATGCGCAGCTCGAGCGGCCGGGTCGCCGACCAGCTCCCGCTCGTCAGGCGCACGCTGTACCGTCCGGGGACCACGCGCGGCCCGTTGCGCCCGCTGCGGGCGGGGTTGGCGTCCCACGGCCCGGCGACGGTGAAGTCCCAATAGAAGCGGTTCACCCCCGCCGCGGCCGGGAGGCGTGGCGCCCCCGAGCGCTCGCTCACCATCTGCCGCATCGACGGCTGCACCGTCTCGCGCTCCCCTTCCCCGGCACTGGTGAAGGCACGTAGCACCTTTCCAGTGGCATCGAGGATCTCGAGCGTCACCGGCGCCGACGGCGCGCGACCGAGCCAGTAGTCGATCTGCGCCCCGGCCGGCGGGTACTGCGGATCGGCCGGGTCGGAGCGCGACGACTCGACGCCGCCGAACGAGCCGGCGTAGCGCTGCAGGATCGCCGGACGCGGCGCGAGCAACTCGGCGTCCGCCTTCACCACCTGGTCGGACAGCTGGTGCAGCGACGACAGGTTGTTGAGGATCCAGAACGAGCGCCCCTGCGTCGAGAGCAGGAGGTCGCCGTGCTGCACGCGCATGTCGGTGATGGGCACCACCGGCAGGTTGCGCTGGAACGACTGCCACTGCCTGCCGTTGTCGAACGAGATGTACATGCCGAACTCGGTGCCGGCGTAGAGCAGTCCCTCACGCGCCGGGTCCTCGCGCACCACGCGCGTGGGGGTGTTGGCCGGGATGCCGTTGGTCCCCGGCGTCAGCAGCGTCCACGTCGCCCCATAGTCATCCGTCCGATACAGGAACGGGCGGAAGTCGCCTAACAAGTAGCAGTGTACGGCGTAGTACGCCGAACCGCGACGGTGCGGCGACGGCTCGATCTGCTGGGTGCGGCAACCGTCCGGCGGCCCCTTGAAGCCGTTGCGCGTGAAGTCGTCCGAGGTGGCGACCAGCCCACGCGGCGTGATGTCCTTCCACGTCTTGCCGTTGTCGCGCGTGATGTAGAACGGACCGTCGTTGGCGCCGGTCCAGATCACCCCGGGCTCGAGGACCGACTCGCGAATCGCGTAGATGACCGAGAAGTACTCCTCCCCCGTCACGTCGATCGTGATGGGCCCGCCGCTCGGCGCCTGCTGCCGCTCCGTAGGGTTGAGCGTGAGATCGGGCGAGATCGTCTGCCAGGTCACCCCTCCGTCGCGCGTGCGGTGCACGTACTGCGACCCGTAGTACACCGTGTTGGGCTCGTTGGGCGAGACCTCCATCGGCGAGACGCGCTGGAAGCGCAGGATCATGTCCTTGCCCGGGTTGCCATAGAGCGACTGCCCGCCGTTCCAGTACGGCTGCTCCTGCCCGGTGCGCATGCTCATGCGCGAGAACTGTCCCTTGCAGGCGCCGTAGACCGTATCGGGGTTGGTGCGATGCGGCATGATCGGGCCGGTCTCGCACCCGGGGCCCTGCATCCACTCCTGCATCGGCGAGTCCGGGCGCCCCGACGTGAGCGGGAGCGACGGGACGATGAGCGTGGAGTTGTCCTGCTGTGCGCCGTACAGGCGATAGGGGAACTGGTTGTCGGCGATGACCTGGTAGATCTCCGCCGTCGGCTGGTTGTACAGCGTCGACCAGGTCCGCCCGCCATTGAGCGTGACCGTGGCGCCGCCGTCGTTCGACTGCACCATCAGCTCCGGATTGTTTGGGTTGATCCAGAGGTCATGGTTGTCGCCGTGCGGGATGTTCTGCGGGCGGAACGTCTTCCCGCCATCGGTCGACTTGTAGAACCCCTCGCTCATCGTCCAGAGCACGTTGGGATCCTTGGGGTGCACCACCACGCCGGTGTAGTAGAACGGGCGGGTGAGCATCGGCCCGAAGCTGCTCACCAGCGTCCAGTTCTCCCCAGCGTCGTCAGAGCGGTACAGGCCGCTCCCGGGCTTGGCTTCGATGATGGCCCACACCGCGTTCGGCGTGGCGGGGGAGACGGCGAGGTTGCTCTTGCCGAAAAGATCACCCGGCAGCCCGTTCGTCAGCTTCTTCCAGGTGCTGCCGCCGTCGACCGACTTGTAGATCCCGCCTTCGCGCGCGCCGGAGATGATCGTCCACGGCTTGCGCTCGGCGCGCCACATCGAGGCGTACACCACGTTCGGATTGCCCGGCTGGAACTCGACGTCGACCGCGCCGGTGGAGTCGGAGACGAAGAGGACGTTCGTCCACGTCTTGCCGCCGTCGGTGGTGCGATAGACGCCGCGTTCGCGGTTGGGGCGGAACGGATTCCCGATCGCGGCGACGAAGGCGACGTCCGGGTTGTTCGGGTGGATCTCCACCCCGCCGATGTTTCCGACCTTGTCGAGCCCGACGTGCGCCCACGTGGCGCCGGCATCGCTCGACTTGTAGACGCCGATCCCGATGGCGACGTTCGAGCGATAGCCATCGGAGCCGGTGCCGGCGTAGATGACCTTGGGGTCGGAGTCGGCGACGTCGATGTCGCCCATCGACCCGACCTTGAAGTACTTGTCGCTGATGTTCTGCCACGTCTGCCCGGCATCGGTGGTGCGCCAGACGCCGCCACCGGTGGAGCCCATGTAGAACGTGTGCGGCTCCTGCGGCACACCGGTCACCGTGGTGACGCGGCCACCACGCGCGGGGCCGATCATGCGGTACTGCAGGTTGGCGAGGTGCGACGCGCTCACCTCGGTGAGCGGTGCCGCGGGAGCGCGGCGCGCGAGGGCCGGTCGGGCGGCGGCCGTCGCCTGCGCCCCGAGCTGCGGGGCGAGGAGGACGGCCGCGAGGAGCGTGGCCCCCGCCGCGCCACGGTGCGCGGAGATCGGACTGCGTTGGTGCATGCTGCGCCTCGGGGTGGGGAGGAGTGTGCTTCTACAACGTGCGGGCGACGCCTCGCGTTGGCGGCGCCCGTCCGCGCGGGAATCTGCCTCGGAAGGGGCGGCGAGGCGAGTCCGGACTTGCGCCGCCCCTGCGCCGGACGTTGCGTTGCCCCATCCCCCCGCCGATCCCTCCATGCCGTCCACGATGCGCCTGCGCCGAACTCCCGTGACTCCCACGACATCGACCCCACGCCGCCGCGCGTTGCGCCTGCTCCTCGCCACCGGTGCCACGCTCATTGCAGCCGCCGCCCTCCCCCGCGCCGGCTCGGCGCAGGCCGTCAACGAGGCGCGCGTGCGCTGGGAGCGCATGTGCCAGATCCGGAAGGACAAGTTCGACCGGATCCTCCCCGAGGCGATGCGGGAGAACGGGATCGACATGTGGATCGTGGCGATCAAGGAGGGACACTACGATCCCATGTGGGACGTGCTGGGGCGCGGATACGCCGGCAGCATCGGCTACTACATCTTCACCGACCGCGGCGACCGCGTGGAACGCGCGGCGTTAGGCCTCACCGACCACCATCGCGAGGCGTGCGGCGCCTACGACATCGACGAGGACGGCGCCGACCTGGCCGCCTTCGTCACGGCGCGCAACCCGAAGAAGATCGGGCTCAACATGTCCGACGAGATGGGAATGGCCGATGGCCTCACCCATACCCTGCACGCGCACATCGTGAAGACGCTCGGCGCCCCCTACGCCTCGCGCATCGCGTCGGCCGAGAAGCTCGTCTCCGACTTCAGCTCGCGGCGAACGGCGAGCGAGCTCGTGGCCTTCGGTGCTGCGGGAGAGATCGGTCGCCAGATCGCCGAGCGCGCACTCTCCAACGCAGTCATCACGCCGGGGGTGACGACGCTCGCCGACGTCGCGTGGTGGATCCAGGACGAGATGCTGCGCCGCGGACTCGGGACGTCGTTCGAGGTCCCCTCGATCTACATCACCGGCCCCAACGGCATCGAGGCAACCTCCAACGACCGCATCATCCAGCGCGGCGACTTGATGATGATCGACTTCGGCGTCGGCTACCTCAACATGTGGACCGACCAGAAGCGCATCGCCTACGTCCTCAAGCCGGGCGAAGTGGCGCTCCCCGCGAGCTACCAGCGGGCCTTCGACAACGCCGTGAAGGTGCGCGACGTCATTCACCGCACCGCCAAGGCGGGGAAGAGCGCACAAGCGATGATGGACGAGGTGAACGCGGCGATCGCCAAGAGCGGCCCGCTCCCGATGCGTGGCTTCAACCAGGTGCGCGCTGACGCGTCGATCGAGTTCATCATCGGCTGCCACTCGGTCGGCGACTGGGGGCACGGGATCGGGCCGTCGATGGCGTTCTTCAACCCCGGCCGCCTCACCTACGAGATCCGCCCGAGCAACCTCTTCTCGATCGAGCTCTTCGCCTACACGCCGATCCCGGAGTGGGGGGGCAAGAAGCTCCGCATTCCGCTGGAAGACGACGCGGTCATCACCGAGCGCGGGGTGGAGTGGGTGTACCCGGTGAATCCGCGGATCCTGCTGGTGAAATAGGGCGAGCGACGGGAGACGGGAGAAGCGTTGGCGACGCGCCTAACGCGTCGCCAACGCTTCTCCCGTCCCTCTCGCACCCGACAAGCGGTGAGATTCGCATGCGCACCGCGCGCGGCACCGCCGTGCGCACTCCCGTCTCCCGTCTCCCGTCCGCCCTACGGCTTCCGCTTCCCCCACAACGGCGGCGGCGGCTCCGTCATCATCCGCGTGGGCGCCGAGGGGAGCAGGCGCAACGCCTCCTGCACCGCGCGCTCGAGCTGCGGATCGCGACCGGCAATGACCTCCTTCGGCGTGTTCTCCACGTCGATGTCGGGCCCCACCCCCTCGTTCTCCACCGCCCACTTGCCGTCGCGGGTGAAGAAGCCGCCGCGCGGGGCGATCATGGTGCCGCCATCGATGAGCACCGGGGTATCCCACGTCCCCACGAGTCCGCCCCACGTGCGCTTGCCGACGAGCGGCCCCACCTTCCGCCGCTTGAACATATTGTTGAAGTAGCCGTCGAAGTCGCGCTCGAGGATGTCGATGATGTAGTCGGCCGCCGAGCCGCCACCGTTGAAGCGCTCGTCGATGATCGCCCCCTGCTTGTGCTGCTGAGCGAAGTAGTACCGGTTGAACGAGGTGTAGCCCGGCTGCCCCGTGTTGGGGATGTACACGTAGGCCAACCTCCCCTGCGACAGCGAGTCCACGAGGCGGCGGTTCCCCTCGATCCAGGCGCGATTCCGCAATCCGTTCTCGTTGGCAACCGGCGTGACGACGACGCGCCGTGCCCCCGCCATGTCGGGGGTGCCGTTCACCATCAGGACCACCTGCCGGTTCGCCGTCCCGTCAAGGAGGCGATAGATGTTGTCCGGGGCCTGCAGCTCGGCGCCATCGATCGACAGGATGTAGTCGCCGACCTTCACGTTGATCCCGGGGCCGCTGAGCGGGGCGCGCAGTTCGGGGTTCCAGCTCTCGCCGTCGTAGATGCGCGCGATGCGATAGCGCCCGTTCTCCACGACGAAGTCGGCGCCTAACAAGCCGCCGTTGGCCGGCGGCACGTCGGGGAGGTCACCGCCGCGCACGTACGAGTGTCCGACGGCCACCTCGGCCCCCGTCATGTCGAGGAGGTAGCCGAAGTCCTCGCGGTGCGCGACGTGGGCCACCATCGGCTCGTACATCGCCTTCACCTTCTCGTAGTCGGCCCCCTGCATGTTGCTCACGTACAGGTACTCGCGCTGGTTGCGCCACCCTTCGGCGAACATCTGCTTGTACTCGGCGCGCGGGTCGACGAGCATGCGAATGCCGGCGTTGAGGCGCCCCTGCCCCGCCGTGGGTGCCGGGCCCTCGGTGTTCACGATCGCCAGGGCCCCCTGCGGACCGGCACCGCGCCACAGGAGCTTCTTCCCGTCCTGCGAGATGGTGTACTGCGCCACGCCCGACGCGAACGGCGTCGCCCGGCGTTCCTTGAACGTGTACCGATGGAGGACGTCGCCCCCGCCCTGCGGTCCGCCCGTCGCCGTCCCGACGTCCGGCGTGTTCTCGAGGAAGAAGAGCGTCCCCGCGCCCCCGGCCTTGAGCGCCGAGTAGTCGCGCGGCGCCACGCCTAACGATACGACCCGGTTGACCAGGCCGTCGAAGTCGATCGTGACCGCGGGCGCCAGCGGTGTCGCATCCCGGTTTCCCGCCGCCCCCGACGGCGGCGCCACGGGCGCTGCCACGCCCGTCTCCCGCCTCCCCTCGCCCTCTTCATCGCTTTCGGGGGCCAGTGGAGAGGGATCGGCCTTGCGCAGCACCGCCGCATAGATCGCGCGCGTCACCGGATGATCGTACGACGACATGTCCAACCATCCGGAGCGCGGACCGAAGTCGGTCGACGCCATCCAATACAGGTACTTCCCGCTCGCATCCCACGCCGGCCACGAAGCGTCGGCCATGCCGTCCGAGAACTGACGCGTGGTGCCCGTCTGCACGTCGTGGACGAAGATGGCGCGGAAGAGCGACGGGAGCCGCTTGGCGTACGCGATCCAGCGCGAGTCGGGGCTCCAGACTGCGTTGATCGACCGTTCGGGGAGCATGTACGGATCGGTGTCGATCTTGCTCGAGCGTCCTGACACGACGTCGGTCACCCAGAGGCGCAGGTGTGCGTCGGTGTAGAGGAGCTTCGAGCCATCGGGCGACCAGGCCGGCGTGTAGTAGAACGACGGCTCGGGGAGGGAGATCGTGCGCGGCGGCGTGATGCCGTCCTGCGACGCGATCACGAGCTGGTAGGCACCGCCGGCATCGGAGAAGTAGGCCACCGACCTGCCGTCCGGCGACCAGGCCGGCGTACGTTCGGCGCTCCCGTTGGCGCGCGTGAGGTTGCGCCAGTCGCCCTTCTCGGCAGGGATGGTGAAGATCTCGCCGCGCGCCTCGACGGCGGCACGCTTTCCGGTGGGCGAGAGGGCGATGTTGCTGATGCGGTTGCCGACCTCCTTCCACTGTGGCACGAGCCACGGGAAGTCGCCGCGGACCGTGATGGCGAGGCGCTTGTGCTGGCGGGTGCGCGGGTCGAGCGTGTGCAGGTAGCCGCCCTGCTCGAAGACGACCAGACCACCGCCCGCATCGAGCGCCTTCACGTCGAAGTCGGTGAACTTCGTGAGCTGCTCGAGGGCCTTGGTCTTCGTGTCGTACGACCAGACGTTGTGCACGCCGTCGCGATCGGAGGCGAAGTAGACCACGTCGCCGATCCACGCCGGGTCGATGTCCTTCGAATCGGTCCAGGGGGGCGACGTCAGTTCGTGGCTGGCCAGGTCGAGGATCCAGATCGCCCGGTTCTGCCCGCCGCGATAGTTGCGTCGTTCATCGTCCCACGAGCCGTTCATGCGATAGGCGACGCGCCTCCCGTCAGGGGCAATCTTCCCCTGGAAGGCGCGCGGCATCGGGAGCGCCGTCTCCACATCGCCCTGCGGCGCGACGGTCCAGAACTTCGGCTGGCCGTTGGACGACGCGCGCGCCGACGAAAACACGATGCGCGCGCCGTCGGGCGTCCACCCCTGCACCACGTCCGCCCCCGGGTGCCACGTGAGGCGACGCGGCTCGCCACCGTCCACCGGGACGACATAGGCGTCGGTGTTGCCGGCATACTGGCCGCTGAAGGCGATCCACTTCCCGTCCGGCGAGAAGCGCGGATTGGTCGTGACCCCCTGGAAGGTCGTCACGCGGCGAGCATCGCCCCCATCGCGCGGTGCGGTCCAGATGTTGTTGGCGTACGCGAAGGCGACGTGCGTCGCACTAATGGTCGGCTGCCGGAGGAGCCGAGTCTGCGCGCTGGCGGGGCGGGCGGCGGCGAGGGCGGCAAGCGCCGCAAGGGCGGCGTGCAACGCGAAGGGAAGTCGACGGTCCATCGGGGAGGGCAGGAATGAGACAGGCCCCCAGCCGATGCGGCTGGGGGCCCTCAATCATGCCTGCCGGAGACTACCAGCGCGAGACGCGTCGCTCGCAGTAGTCGCGAATCCGCCGGCGCTCGCGGATCGCCTCGCGACGCGTGTCCACGCGATCCCAGCGCGAGCGGCGCCACAAGTCGCGCTCGCAGTCGCGGAAGGCGTCCCACTGGTAGCGGTTCCAGCGACGGCTGCGACGCTCGAAGTCACGCTGCTCGCGTTCGTACGCCTTCCAGTCGTCATCGCGCCCGTACCCCCACCCGATCCCCCGGTTGTCCCGGCGATCGTCGTAGCGATCCCGGTCGCGATCCCGATCACGATCCCGGTCGCGGTTCTTGTCACGGTTCCGGTCCCAATCCCAACGGTCATTGCGCCCCCGCGTCGACGTCGCGTTCGCGCGACCGGACTTCCCCTTCGCTCGGCACTCGCTGGGCAGCGCTCACGCGAGGGGACACGGCCAGGACTGAGGTGGCCATCAGGGCAAACAAGGCGATTCGCATGGTCTCTCCCGCGTCGGGGTGTCGAAGCGTCAACCGGTGCCAGGTACGGCACGTCGCTCGCGCGACGCTCCAACCGTATCTAGGGCAGCATCGGTGCCACGCGCGAGAGCGGCGCCGTGAGCGCGTAAGTCGTTGCAGCGACTCGGCGTGCGAGATCTCGCGCATCCGACCGGCGCCTCCGGTGTCGCCGCTGGAGGACGAAACGCTGTCCTCCCGAGGCGTGCTTTGCGGAGAGCCGCGCCATCGCGGCGCGGTCGGTGGGCCGACGCGCGCTCGCAACGCGTGCCGTCGAAGGACCGTCCGGTCCTGTGGCGCGCACGGTGGCCGCCTCGCATTCTACGGCAGGCCCGATTCGAGGGATGACGCCTGGCGCGGCGTCCATCGCGTCGGCGCGACTCCCGCGTCCCGGAGACCTAACGATGGCGTCGACCGTTCCGAATCGCCCCGCCCCCAACGGGCCGCTCGACGCCGTCTACGGTGATCGCCTTCGGTCGCTCGCGCTCCTCGTCGGCAACACACCGCTGCTCGCCCTCGACTTCAGCTTTGGCGGCGAGTCGCGCACGGTGTACGCCAAGCTCGAGTCGATGAACATGACGGGGAGCGTCAAGGATCGGATGGCGCTCCACATCCTGCGCAGCGCAGCGCAGCAGGGCGTGCTCGCGCCGGGAGCGCTCATCGTCGAGGCCACGAGCGGCAACACCGGGATCTCCTTCGCGGCGTTAGGGCGCGCGCTCGGCCACCGGGTGGCCATCTTCATGCCCGACTGGATGAGTAGCGAGCGCATCAACCTCATCCGCTCGTTCGGCGCGGACGTGCGCCTGGTCTCGCGAGCAGAGGGTGGCTTCCTGGGCTCGATCGCGCTGGCCGAGACGCATGCGGCCAGGACGCCCGGGGCGTTCCTGCCGCGCCAGTTCTCCAACGAAGCCAACTCCGCGGCCCACGAGCAGAGCACCGGCCCCGAGCTCTGGTGGCAACTCGCCCCGCTCGGCCTCGCCCCCGATGCGTTCGTCGCGGGGGTCGGCACCGGCGGGACGATCATGGGAACCGGGCGCTACCTGCGCGAGAACGATCGCTCGATCGCCCTCTATCCGGTGGAGCCGGAGAACTCGCCGACCCTCACCACCGGCCACAAGGTCGGGCACCATCGCATCCAGGGGATCTCGGACGAGTTCATCCCCCCCATCGTCGACCTCGACTACCTCGACGAGCCGATCGCCGTCGACGACGGCGACTCCATCATCATGGCGCAGAAGCTGGCGCGTGACGTGGGGCTGGCCGTGGGGATCTCGTCAGGCGCCAACTTCCTCGCCAGCATCATCGCGCAGGAACGGCTGGGGCGCGACGCGGTCGTCGTCACCGTCTTCCCCGACAGCAACAAGAAGTACCTGTCGACCGACCTGATGCGCGACGAGCCGTCACGCCCCGAGTTCCTCTCGCGGCACGTGACGCTGCACGGATTCCGCGTGATGGCACGTGCGTGCGCGCTCTGCAATCACGCCGCCGAGTCGCTCATCGACCCGAACGAGTCCAGATCTTCTTCGTTGGAAGCGCCTCCCGATCGATGATCGTGCCGCGCGCCACGACAGTCTCGAGGCGCCGGATGTTGCGAATGTCGGCCAAGGGATCGGCGGTGAGCACCAGCAGGTCGGCCGACTTGCCGCGCTCGATCGTCCCGTAGTCGTCGAGCGCCTTGCTGGCCAGGGCGCCGTTGCGAGTGGACGCCACCAACGCCTGCAGCGGCGTCATCCCCAGTTCGACCAGCCCCTCGATGGCGGCCAGCGACCCGGTCCCCGGATCCTGCCACGCCGGCTTGGGCTCGCGGCGGAATTCCGGGGCGAGCCCGAGGTAGTTGTCGGTGGCGATCGTGGTGACGCACCCCGCCTTGATCAGCTTCTCGGCGTTGGCGCGCCGGATCGCCATCCCGCGATCGCCCTGGTCGCGCCGCTTTTCCGCCTCGGTGCGCGCGCGCGGCACCACCCCCTTGGCACGCGCCGAATCGACGCGTGCCTGACGAGTGGAATCGTCGCGGCGGAGCTTGGTGATGTACTCCGTCCACGGTGCCCCCGTCATCGTGTTGGAGAGCATGGCGCAGACCACCTTGCGCTCCACGAACTCGCGCACGATCTCGTCGGACATGGGGACATCCAGCACCTCGGGGTGCTGCACCACGTCCACACCGGCCCGCAGCGAGATCAGGAGCCCTTCCGGGGTGGTGGAGTGCGTCTCCGCGACCAACCCTCGCGCGTGCACGGCGTCGACGATGACGCGCTGCGATCGTTCGGAGAAGCCGATGAACACGGGGAAGCCGAAGTGCGACGTGCCGCCGAACTTGAGGAAGTCGACCCCCTTGTCGAGGTAGCGGTTGATCGCCGCGCGCAGTGAATCGGGCTCCATGTTCACCAACTCCTCGCCCGCGCCCTCCGCGATCGCATCGTTCATCTGCTCCTGGAACAACGAGAGGTTCTCCGGGGGGCGCCCGGTGAACGAGAACGACCAGGGGCCACCCCATCCGACGATGTTGCCGGCGACGTACAGGCGCGGCCCGGGGACGTCGCCGCGCCGGATGGCGTCGCGCGCCGCCACGAGCGGGGCGAGCATCCCGTACGAGTCGCGCACCGTCGTCACACCAACCTTCAGGTGGTTCTGCGCCGCCTCGATGGCGACGTCGGTGAAGCGATCCTGGTAGCGGGCGAAGTTCTCGAGCCCACTGTAGATGGAAGCGTGGATGTTCGCATCGACGAAGCCGGGGGTCATCCACTTGCCGGCGACGTCGATGACGCGGGCCCCGCGCGGGACCGCGGTCGTCGCCCGGCCACCGACCGCGGCGATGCGCGACCCGCTGACGACGACGACCGCGTCCGTGAGCGGAGGGGCACCCGTCCCATCGATCAGCGTGGCGCCGACGAAGGCGAGGAGCGTGTCGGGGCGCGCCGGACGCCCGGTCGCGCGCGACTGCGCGCCTAACGTTCGCGAGGACGGAAGCAGGAGGGCGGCAAGCGCCAACACGAGGACGGCAACGCGCGAGCTCTGGCGGGCGGTTGGCATGGTCGACCGGTTGAGGAAGCCGCCATATTGCCCTCGCGGAAAGCCGCGATCAACCCATGCCCTTGACAGTCCGAACGCGAGGGGGGCAATTGCACCGCAGCGTAATCCGGAGTGTCGCCGAGCGACCTCCCCTCTTCCGTCACCGTCTCCAGCCTCCCGTCCGGTCGCCCCGTGTCCCTCTCTCCCGAACAGTCCGCCGCCATCGCCGCCGTCTCCCTCGACGAACCCTGGGCGCTCATCGAGCGATTCACGACGCTCAAGCGCGAGCATCCCGATGACGTCAACACCGCCGCCGGCGAGATCGTCGATCGCCTAACGCGGCTCGGCGTCCCGGTGGAGGTGCATCGCCCTTCGCTCTTCCTTTCCCTCCCGGGCAAGGCGAGCCTCACGGCAGGGGCGCAGGAGTTCCGCGCCAAGCCGATGGCGATGTCGGTTCCGTACCCGGGGGGCATCACCGCCCCGCTGGCCTACGTCCCGGCGCGCTACGCGCGCAACGCCGACGAGATGTTCACCAAGGGCTTCGTGAGCGACGCCAACGTCGACCTCACGGGAAAGATCGTGCTCAGCGAAGGGTTCGGAATGCCGGGGAAGGTGTCGTACTTCCAAGAGCGCGGCGCGATCGGGATGATCGCCGTGAACCCGGGACACAATCCGCACTGGGGAATCTGCACCACCGTCTGGGGAACCCCAGACCTGCGCGACCTGCCGCGCAAGCCGAAGATGGCGGTCGTCGCGGTCAACAATCCGGACGGGCAGGCGCTCATCGAGATGGCCAAGGCCGGCGCCAGCGTCACGCTCACCAGCGAGGTCACCGAAGGGTGGTGGGAGTCGCCCATCCCCGTCGTCACGATCCCCGGGACCGAAGAACCCGAGGCGTTCGTCCTCCTGCACGGGCACTACGACTCGTGGGACTACGGCATCGGCGACAACGCCGTCGGCGACGCCACCCTCCTCGAGATCGCCCGCGTCCTCTGGCACAACCGCGCCTCGCTCAAGCGCAGCGTGAAGATCGCGTGGTGGCCGGGGCACTCGACCGGTCGCTACGCCGGCAGCACCTGGTTTGCCGATGCGTTTGCCCTCGACCTCTACGAGCACTGCATCGCGCAGGTGAACTGCGACTCACCGGGGTGCCGCTGGGCCACCGAGTACAAGGACATCTCGTGGATGGACGAGACCGAGGCGTTCTGCCAGTCGGTCATCCGCGACATCACCGGCCAGGACTCGCAGGGCGAGCGCCCGCACCAGGCGGGCGACTATTCCTTCAACAACATCGGGATCTCCTCCTTCTTCATGCTCCTCTCGACCATGAAGGACTCGCACCGCGAGGAACTCGGCTACTATGCCGTCGGGGGGTGTGGCGCGAACATCGCCTGGCACACCGAGGAAGACCTGATCCACATCGCCGACCGCGAGATCCTGCTGAAGGACATCAAGATCTACCTCGCCTCGGTCATGGGGGTTGCGAATGCGACCATCGCTCCGTTCAACTTCCGCCGCACGTTGCGCACCTTCGGCGCGACGCTCGACACGTACCAGGCGGCGGTGACGGGGGTCTACGACTTCGCCCGCGCGCGGGCCGCGATCGCCGACCTCGACGCCACGCTCGAGACGTTAGGCACGTTCGCCTGCAAGGCCGCCACCGGTCAGGCAGGCGATCCCGCGGTGCGCAAGATCAACCACGCCATCCGCCGGCTGGCGCGGCTCCTCGTCCCGGTCAACTACACCCGCGGCCCCGCCTTCTTCCACGACCCCGCCGAGACGACCCCGGCGCTCCCCGACCTCGCGCCGGCGCTCGGCGCCCCGACGATGGCCCCCGGCGAGATCGGCTTCCTCCGCACGCACCTGCTACGTGGAGAGAATCGCCTGGTCGCCGCGCTGCGCGATGCGCGCCGCACGGTGGAAGGGGCAATGGCGTGATCGCGCTCCGGCGCAGGTCCTTCGTGCTCCCTCGCCCCGGCGCCCGCGCGCTGTGGATCGTTGGGGCACTCCTTGTCGTCGCGGCCTGCGGCGGCGATCAGCGACCGCAGCCCCAGGCGGGGAACAGCACCGACGCCGGCGGGACGCTGCGCATCCCGCTCATCAACGACCCGATCCTCGACCCGGTGGTGGCGCCGGACATCGGGTCGGTGATGGTCAACAAGGTCCTCTTCCCGGGCCTCGTTCGCCCGGACGAGGCGCTGCGCCCCATCCCCGACCTCGCGCTCAGCTGGACCACGAGCGACGACGGACTCCGCACGACCTTCAAGCTCCGCCCCGGCGTCACCTGGCACGACGGCACGCCGTTCACCGCCGCCGACGTGAAGTTCACCTTCGACCAGATCCTCGACCTCAAGTCGGGCTCTCGCCTGCGCTCCGACTTCGCGGCGGTTGACGGCGTCGACGTCGACGATTCGCTCACCGTCACCTTTCGCCTCAAGGCCCCGTTCGCCCCCTTCCTCACCCTGCTCGGCTACAACGCGGGCATCCTCCCCAAGCACCTGCTGCAGGGAGCGCCGCTCGCCGACGCCACCGACTTCAATCGGAAGCACCCGGTGGGGACGGGGCCGTTCATGGTGCAGGACGTGTCGCCCGGAGCCTCGATCACACTCGTGCGCAACCCGCGCTACTACGGGACGCCGCCGCGGCTCGATCGCATCGTCTTCAAGGTGGTGCCCGACGTCAACGCGCAGGTAGCCCAGCTGCGGGCGGGCGAACTCGACCTCATCACGATCGAACCGGCCAACCTGGCCAGCGTGCAGGGGGTCCCCGGCGTCGAGGTGCAGCAGGTGCCGGTGGTCCAGCACTACTACGTGGGGCTCAACGTGGCGCGCGCACACTTTCGCTCGCCCGCGGTGCGGCGTGCCCTGGCCATGGCGATCAACCGCGAGGCGATCATCAAGGGCGTGCTGCGCGGCTACGGCGACCCGGCCGTCGGGACGATCCCCGTCGCCCTGCGCGACTTCGTGGCCGACTCACTCCTCCCCATCCCCTACAACCCCGACTCGGCACTCGCCATGCTTGCAGCTGCCGGGTGGCGACGCGGCGCCGACGGGGTGCTGCGCAATGCCGCGGGGGCCCCCTTCCGCTTCGAGTTGCTCCTGGACAAGGGGAACCCCACGCGCGAGCAGACCGCCCTCGCCATCCAGCAGGACCTGCGCAAGCTCGGCGTCGATGCGTCGCTGCGCACCATGGAGTTTGCCGCGCTCGTGCGCGACCGCATCCTTCCCGGCAACTTCGACGCCGTCCTCACCTGGTGGACCACCCCGCCGGACCCCGACCAGTACGCCTTCTACCACACGGGGCAGGACAACAACAACGTGCACTGGTCCAACCCGGTGGCCGACTCGCTGCTCGCCCTCGGACGCGCCACGCGCGACCTCCCGCGGCGCCAGGCGATCTATCGCGCCTTCCAGGCGCTGGAACTGGAGGATCCGCCGGTGATCGTCCTGTTCTTCCCGCGCGAGATCCAAGCCGTCTCGTCACGCCTGCAAGGGCTGCCGCTGCTCGGCATTCGCGACGCCTTGCGACACAGCGAGCGCTTCGCCATGCGCGCCCCGTAGCCGCCGGCGATGGCGGCGTTCGTCCTGCGCCGGCTCGGGCACGCGTTCCTCGTGCTCCTCCTGGTCGCCACGGTGACGTTCACCATCGTCCACGCGGCCCCGGGCGGGCCCGCGCTGCTCGCCGATCCCAAACTGAGCATTGCCGAACGCGACGCCATCGCCCAGCGCCTGGGGGTCGATCGCCCCCTCCCCGTACAGTACGTGCGATGGCTCGGCGCCCTGGCGCGTGGCGACCTCGGGAACTCGTTCCTCTACGAGACGAGCACGGTCTCCACCATCGCCCAGCGCCTCCCCAATACGTTGCTCCTGGCGGGAGCGGCCCTGCTCGTCTCCCTCCTCGTCGCCATCCCGGTGGCCGCATGGTGCGCCGAGCGCCCCGGAGGGTGGCTCGATCGCCTGGCCGGCGCCGTGGCCCTCGGCGCCATCTCCATCCCCGTCTTCTGGCTGGGCATCGTCGCGATCCTCGTCTTCGCCGTGTACCTGCGCCTCCTCCCCGCCGGAGGAGTGGAAACCATCGGGGGCGACGGCTCGCTGCGCGACCGGCTGGCACACCTCATTCTGCCGACACTCGTCCTCGCCGCGGCCGGGACCGCCGAGCTGCTGCGCTACACCCGCAGCAGCGCGCGACGACAGTTCGCCCGCCCCTTCGTCCGCACCGCACGCGCCAAGGGGGTCGGCGAGCGCGCCGTGCGCTGGCGACACGCCATGCGCAACGCCCTCGTCCCCGTCGTGACGGTCATCGGGTTGCAGCTGCCGCGGCTCGTCGGCGGGGCGGCGATCACCGAGACCGTCTTTGCGTGGCCCGGGATGGGGCGCCTCGGGATCGAGGCGGCACTCGCCCGCGATTACCCGCTGGTCATGGGGATCACGCTGCTCGTCTCCGGGGGCGTCCTCCTCGCCTCGTTCCTGGTCGACCTCGCGTACCTCGTGCTGGACCCGCGCATCCGCCTCGACGCATGAGCGCCCCGCTCTCCCCGGCCTCCCCGGGCACTGCGGTCGCGCCGGCCGCTTCGCTTACGCCGCGCGCGCCATCACCGCGGAGGTTGCAGCTGTCGGTGGCCATCCTCGCCACTCTCGTCCTCGCGGCGGTCGCCGGCCCCATGCTCTACCGCGTCGATCCCGACGCCCTCGACTTCGCGCGCGCCGCCGCCCCCCCAGGCACCGGACACCCGTTCGGTACCGACGAGAGCGGGCGCGACGTGCTCGCCCGGCTGCTCGTGGGGGCGCGCGTCTCGCTGGCCGCGGGTGCCGCCGCCATGCTCCTCGCCGTCGCCCTCGGGACGGCGGTGGGGGCCGTGGCCGCCCTCTCGCGGCCGCGCATCGACGCGCTGCTCATGCGCCTCACCGACGCCGCCCTGGCCATCCCCGCCATCTTCGTCGTCATCACCGTGCTCACCTTCCTCGGGCCCTCGGTCGTCACGCTCGTCGTCGCCATCGGCGCCACGTCGTGGATGGGGCTCGCACGACTGGTGCGCGGCGAACTCCTGGCGCTCAAGCACCAGGACTTCGTGGAAGCCGCCGTTGCCCTGGGCGAACGCCCCGTCGCCCGCTTCGCGCGGCACCTGCTCCCGCACCTCTGGCCCACGATCCTCGTCAACGCCACGTTAGGCATGGGGAGCGCGCTCCTGACCGAATCGGCGCTCTCGTTCCTCGGGCTCGGCGTCCAGCCCCCGGCGGCCAGCTGGGGCAACATGCTCAGCGGGGCGCAGAGTTCGCTCTTCAGCGCCCCATGGCTCGCCGTCTTCCCCGGTGCCATGATCCTCCTCGCCGTCGCGACCATCAACATCCTGGGCGACGCGCTGCGCGACGCCCTCCACGCCGGCGACTAGCCGGAGCCGACCCGCCTCAGATGCTCACACGCCTCCCGCACACCATTGTCGTCGGCACCCTGGTCCTGCTCCCCCTGGCCGCCCCGCTCCGCGCACAGGGGACCGTGCAGCCGCCAGCCGCAACGCCCGCCGCCTTTCGCATCGAGGAGGCGACGATCGCCGACGTGCACGCCGCCCTCCGCTCGGGCGCGCTGTCGTGCCGGCAGCTGGTGCAAGGCTACCTGCGCCGCATCGAGGCGTACGACAAGAACGGCCCGGCCATCAACGCGATCGTCGTGATCAACCCGGCCGCGCTCGCAACCGCCGACTCGCTCGACCGACGCTACGCCCGCGACGGCTTCGTCGGCCCGTTGCACTGCGTGCCGACGATCGTGAAGGACAACTTCGAGACGATCGACCTCCCCACCAGCGCCGGCACCCTCGCCCTCAAGGGGTGGCAACCCACGCGCGACGCCTTCCAGGTGCAACGCGTGCGCGCCGCCGGGGCCATCGTCCTCGCCAAGTCGAACATGGCCGAACTCGCCTTCTCGCCAAACGAGACCGTGAGCTCGATCCTGGCCGGTTACACGCGCAATCCCTACGCGCTCGATCGCGTCACCGCCGGGTCGAGCGGCGGGACCGCCGCGGCCGTCGCCTCGTCGTTCGGCACCGTGGGACTGGGGAGCGACACCGGGAACTCGATCCGCGGCCCTTCGTCGCATCAGGCGCTCGTCGGCATTCGTTCGACCATGGGGCTCACCAGCCGCAACGGCGTCGTCCCGCTCTTCGACTCGCAAGACATCGCCGGCCCCATGGCGCGCACCGTCGCCGATGCCGCCGCGGTCTTCCAGGTCATCGCCGGCGAGGACCCCGGAGACCCGGTCACCGCCGCCGCGCGAGGACGTCCGATCCCCCGCTATGCCGACTCGCTCCGCGCCGACGGGCTTCGGGGAGCACGCATCGGCGTCCTGCACGCGGCCTACGACACGCCGACGCTCGACGCCGAGGTCAACTCGGTCTTCCAGCAAGCGATCGACGACCTCCGGCGCCTGGGAGCGACGGTCATCGACCCCGTCGCCATCCCGACCCTCGATTCGCTCCGCCGGCTGCAATCCGGCGCCTGCTCCCCCTTCCGGCACGACTTCGAGACCCACATGGCACGCGTCGCCGATTCGCGACCGCCCGTGAGCACGGTCGACGAGATCCTCAAGTCGGGACGCTTCCACCCGTCCATCGAAGCGCGACTCGCCGCCGCGGTCCGCGTGACCGAGAGTCCGGCCGAGAGCCCGGGGTGCCAGGCCCGCGAGCGCTACCGCGCCGGGCTGCGCCTCGCGCTGCGCCAGCTCATGGACTCGCTCCGCCTCGATGCCGTCGCCTATCCGACCTGGAGCAATCCCCCGCGCCTCATCGGTGACCTCAACACCCCGGGGGGCGACAACTCGCAGGTCTTCTCGCCTGCCACCGGCTTCCCGGCCATCACCGTCCCCATGGGCTACACGCGGACCGTCCTCCCGGCCGGGCTGCAGCTCCTGGCGCGCCCCTTCGCCGAAGGGACGCTGTTCAAGCTCGCTTATTCATATGAACAGGCGACGCGGCATCGGCGCCCACCGCCAACGGTTCCCCCCCTGCGATAGCGCTCGGGCCCCCACTCCGCCGCGACGCCCATCGTCGCATATTTCCGCCCATGCCCATCGTCCCGATCCACGGCCACGACGCCCTGCGAGCGCGCCTCTCCGACGCACTGTCGCGAGGACTCCTTCCGCAGAGCCTCCTGCTGCATGGCGAGAGCGGGATCGGAAAGCAGCGCCTCGCCCTCTGGCTCGCGCAGGCCATCCTGTGCGAGGGGACCATCCAGCCATGCGGCGCGTGTCGCCAGTGCCGGTACACCGCCGAGCTGACGCACCCTGACCTCGTCTGGGTCTTCCCGCGTCCCAAGCTCAAGGACTCCGATCCCTCGCTCGAGGAGATCAAGCAGGACCTGAACGAGTCGGTGGCCGAACGCGCGCAGGCGCACGGGCTCTATGCGCCGCCACCCGGGAGCGACGGGATCTACGTCGCCACCTCGCGCCTGCTGGTGCAGATGGCGTCGATCACCCCGGCCATGGGGCGCCACAAGGTGATCGTCGTCGGAGAGGCGGACCGCATGTCACCGCCGCAGGAGAACGCCGAGGCCCCAGCGGCCAACGCCTTCCTCAAGCTGCTCGAGGAGCCGCCCGCCGACACGAACATCATCCTGACGTCGAGCGCCGCCGGCGCCCTCCTCCCCACGATCCGCTCCCGGGTCGTCGCCGTCCGCGTCGCCCCGCTCGGCGAGGCGGCGTTGCGCGCCTGGCTGCTGGAGCCGCTGGTGAAGGAAGCGCTCGACAAGGCCAAGCTCCCGGGGAATGTGGACGAGCGCGTCCGCCTGGCCGGGGGGGCCCCCGGCCGGCTGCTGGCCACCCAGGAAACGAGCGCCGCCAGTGAGGCCGCCAAGCGGCTGCTCGAGGTGGCGCTGAGCGGCGACCGGGGGCGCGCCCTGCGCGTCTCGCTGGCCCAAGGGAGCGCCGGCGCCCGTGGCGCCTTCACCGATGTGCTCGACGCGCTCAGCGTCGCGCTGCACGACCGCACCCGTGCCGCGCTCCAGAAGTCCGACGAGCGCGCCGCCCACAACGCCGCCCGCGCCATGAGCTTGGTCGAGGAGTCGAAGCAGATGGCCGGCGGCAATGTGAACCCGCAGCTCATCACCGCCTCCCTCCTCGAGGAGTTAGGGCGAGTCCTAAGCTCCTAGTGCAGCAGTCGACACGTCGGGCCTTTCCGCTCGAGTTCCGGTCAGTGTTTGGGCCTCACCGCCCGCTGGGCTCACCGCTTCACACGCATCTTCCCGCCATCCCTTGACCAGACTGACTCACTCGGACGATGCCGGCCAGGCCCGAATGGTCGACATCTCGGCCAAGTCGCCGACCCAGCGAATGGCCCGCGCGACGGGCGCAATCACGATGCGCCCCGAAACGCTTGCTCTGATTCGCGATAATCAGATCGCCAAGGGCGACGTGCTCACCGTGGCCAAGATCGCCGGAATCATGGGCGCCAAACGCACGGCCGAGCTGATCCCGCTCTGCCATCCTATCGCCCTATCTGACATTCACTTGCAGCTTTCCCTGGACGAATCGCTCCCCGGAATCCGGGTCGAGGCGACGGCCAGAACCACCGGCACGACCGGAGTGGAAATGGAGGCCATAGTGGCCGTAAGTGTGAGCTTGGTCACACTTTACGATATGGCCAAGGGGGTGGATAAGGGGATGGAGATCGGTCAGATTTCCCTCATCGAAAAGCGCGGCGGGAAAAGCGGGGATTGGGTGAGAGGGTAACGGTCTCCCGTCGCTTCATCAGGAACCGATCGGCCTTCCGGTTCGCCGGACTTAGGGTCGAGCGGCTGACGATAGAGGAAGACTTTCATGAAGGATCTCAGCAAGTCGTACGTGCACCGCGGCGACGCGGAGCGGCGAAAGCGGAGAGTCCGAGGGGCGATCATGCTGGCGGGGGTACTCACCGCCGGAACCATGGCCGCCAGGAACTGGGAGCCCTCCGAGGCCACCGCGACCCCCCTTCGCCGCACGTTGGCCGAACGGGCCGAAGTCCAGCGACTCCAGAAGCAGATCGAACAGGCGCGTGGCGATCTCCGCCTCGCCTCAGTCCAGCTCGAGCGCTGGAACCGGATCTTCCATTACTCCCACAAGTTCCGCATCCCGGCCGACTTGGCGGGCTCCATCTACGACGCCGCGGTGGCGGAGCGCATCGATCCGGACCTCGCCTTCCCGCTGGTCAAGCTGGAGAGCGACTTCACCGAATCCGCTCGGAGCGAGGTGGGAGCGATCGGCCTGACCCAGCTCATGCTGTCGACCGCCAAGTTCTACGATCCGTCGCTCACCCGCGAGAAGCTCTACGAGCGCAACACCAACCTGCACATCGGCTTCCGATATCTCCGCGACCTGATCAAGGAGCAGCGCGGTGATATCCAGATGGCGCTCCTCGCCTACAATCGTGGGCCGGCGGCGGTTCAGGTGGCCAAGGAGCTCGACCTCGACGCCTCCAACGGCTACGACCGGATCGTGCTCAAGGGGTACCGCGGCAAGGGAATCCTCGACTGATCCCCGACACGATCGTCGGCTAGCAAGCCGTCAGCGGGCGGCCGTCTTCTTCTTCGAGACGGCCGCCTTCTTCTTTGCCGGTGCCTTCTTTCGGGCTACCGACCCCTTCGACTTGGCGGTCCCCGACTTGGCCTTGCTCGCGCTCCGTGACTTGGCGCGCGACTTGGCCGACGACGAACGCGCGGTGCTCTTCTTCTTCGCCGTCGCGCTTCGCGCTGAGCTGGTGCTCGACGAGCCAGCGCGCGCCGTGGAGCGACGGGCCGATCCGCCTCGCACAATGATCGTCTGCCCGGGGTAGATGACCTTCCGCTTGAGCCCATTGAGGCGGACGAGCGATGCAACCGACGTGCGATACCGCTTGGCGAGGAGCCCGAGCGACTCGCCGCGCCGCACCACGTGCGTGACGCGCCCCGCCCCCGAAGACGACGCGCTCGGTCCATAGCGCTCGATCGATGGATCGGGGACGTCGAACGCCCCCTGGACGACGGCGGCCGTCGGAACCAGGAGCGTCTGTCCGGCCAGCAACCGTCCCTTTCGCGTCGAGATCTTCCGATTGAACCACTGAAGGTGCCGCACCTGCACGCCGTGCCGATTGGCGATCGACGCAAGCGACTCACCCTTCTTGGTGGTGACCTTCGTGAACGGCGAGCGCTCGTCCGTCGAGAGGGCGGCGAAGAGCGAATCGAACCCTCCACCCGTCCCTGACGGAATGCGGACCGACACCTCGGCATCGGGAGGGGTCACGCCACGCAGCAGGTGCGGATTGAGCGTCTGCACCTCGCGCACCGTGAGGCCGAGCGACCGGGCCACCGCAGCCACCGGGGTCAGCGACGGGACCATCACGGAGTCGTAGGCGTAGCGCGGGACGGAGTCGAGTTTGATGCCGTACTTGTCCGGCGCCTTGCCCAGCAACGCGGCGGCGATGAGCTGGGGGACGTAGTTCTTTGTCTCGGCGCGCAGGTAGTCCTGCTCGGCGAGGGCGAAGAAGCAGTCTTCACCTTCGACCGTGTCGAGTGCGTCGTCGAACTTCTTGAGGCCGCGCGAGACACGTCCGGGACCACCGTTGTACGCCGCAGCCGCGAGATACAGGGAGCCGAACTGCCCGCGCAGATCGCGAATGAAGCGCGCCGCGGCATCGGTCGACTTCATCGGGTCACGCCGTTCGTCGACCCACCAGTCGACGCGTAGCCCCACGCCGCGCGCCGTCGACGACATGAACTGCCACATCCCGACCGCTGCGGCGCGCGAGTACGCGTGCGGATCGTAGCCGCTCTCGACCAGCCCCAGGAAGTACATGTCCTCGGGAATGCCGGCGGCGCGGAACTTCTCGCGGATCATCGGCTCGTACTGCTTGCCGCGCTGCAGGCGCTCGGTGAACCGCGTCTTCCCGGCCCCGAGAAAGAGGTTCACGTACTGCGCAACCTTCTCCTGCGTGACGTACGAATCGACCTCGATGTCCCACGTCGGCTCGCCGCCGACGTTCGATGTCGAGTCCACATCGACGACCGAGGAGGACGCCATGCCGCGCACGACCGAGTCGGGGACGTCGAAGAGCTTGCTGACGCTCTTGATCGCATCGCCGAGCGCCGTGTTGACGGAGTCGGGGACGACGAGCGATTCCGCCACGCGCCGGGCGCTGTCGGCCGTGCTTGCGCTGTCCTGATTCCTCGCCGCTTCGGCAACGACGGGGCGATCGGGCGAGGGCGGTGCCGCCGGCGGCGTCGGGCGAATGGCCGGGGCGCACGCGGCAAACGCGGTCAGCGCGAGGCAGGTCGCGAGCGGGCGGGCGCGGGAGAGGAGTGGAATGCCGACCTCCTGCGGGGCGTGAGCGAGAACGCCGCAATCTGACATGGCGCCCGGGGAATGGGAACCTCGTACCCGCTGACGTTCGTGGTGTTCACGCGCGCCCTGCCTGACGAGTCCGTCGTATCGCTCGTCCCGAGCGCCTCACCGCCCGTCGTGAGCCATGACAGACCTTCACGGAGGACCGTCACGATCCGTGGCCCAACAGCGCAACGCGCTATCGCGTGGCGATCGAGTTCCCGAGCATGCGATTGGTCGCCTGCAGCGTGGCGATCACGGCGCCGCGCAGCGGATCCTCATCGGCCAGGTGACAGCCGAGGAGTCGGCGCTCCTGCTCGGCGCCATCGGGGCTCTGGCAGAGGACACTGACGATGACAACGTTGGCGTCGAACGCGCGCATCTGCTTCACGCCCAGCAGGTCGAACTTGAGCGTTCCGCGAGAGAAGTGCTCGATGGCCCGCAGCGTCGCCTCCGCAGCCAAGCGCACATCGCCGAGCGGCGCCGCCACCCCCTCGGCGCGCCCGATGACCGAATCGCCCGGCTGGTATTCGAGCTCCACTTCGGCCGAGCAGCGCGCCGTCGGCGTGCGATCGAAGGAGAAGCGTGTGAAGCGCAGCCGTTCGCGGCGCTGCCCCCCGGCGGACGCGCGCTCGTCCAGCGCGCCCTGGGCGCGGTCGTCCAGCGCGCTGAGGGCGAGGGAGAGATTCAGGTCATCCACAGAGAGGCGCATCCGGCCCGGCCGACGAGGGAGACAACGGAACTGCGTAGGGAGACTCCCCTGTGACACGACTGTCCCCCCCGACAGGCAACACAGCCGTTGCCAGCCGGCCACTCGGCCAACCGTCCCGTCATGCTTCGACCCGTCCGGTTCGTGGTCCCTCGGGTTCTTCGTCGGCTCGCCAGGCATCGACACGCGAACCTGGGCGCACTCCCCTACCGATGTGCTGCAAGCGCCATGGCCTGGCGGGGGCCGCCACCCTGCACGGTGCGGCGCTGGTGCGTCCCGCCGACGGCGCGCCCTGCGTGCTCGTCGTCGCCACGCGAGGGCTGCCTGACGAGACGACGGGGCCGCGCCGCATCGAGGACATCTCCCGGCTGGTGTGGGGGCACGCCACCGCGAGGTGGGGTGCGCCCTAGCCGGCGAACATTCCCATCGTCGCGCGCCGCGCCTTGAGGCGCGCGGCGCCGTCCGTGTCGTCGGCGGGGAGTTCGCCCAGGATCAGGCGGAACGAGGAGCCGTAGCCCGGCGTGCTCTCGACCGCCAGCGCGCCTCCCAGCATCTCGCTCAGGCTGCGGCAGATCGCGAGCCCGAGCCCCGTGCCACCGAAGCGACGCGACGTGCTCGAGTCGGCCTGCTCGAACGGGAGGAAGATCGCCTCGAGCCGCTCGCGCGGGATGCCGACCCCCGTGTCGTGCACGCCGATCGCCGTGACCTCACCTAACGAGTCCGTCTCCACCCGCACGAGGACCTCACCGCGATCCGTGAACTTGATCGCGTTCCCCACGAGGTTGATGAGGATCTGCCGCAACTTGCCGAGATCGTTCTTGACCAGCGGTGCGCGCGCCGGTCCGTCGTAGCGCAGGAGCACCGGCTTCCCCGCCACCTGCCCCTCGAGCTGCGAGATCGTCTCGTGCGCCAGCGCCACCATGTCGACCTCGTCGATGTCGAGCACCATGCGCCCGGCCTCGATCTTGGAGATGTCGAGGATGTCGTTGATGAGCGAGAGCAGGTGCTTGCCGTTGGAGAGGATGCGCTCGATGAGGTCGAGTTCGGAGGCGGTGAGCCGCCCCGCGCGGTTCTTCATCAGGACGCTGGAGAAGCCGATGACCGAGTTCAGCGGCGTCCTCAGCTCGTGCGACATGTTGGCCAGGAAACGCGACTTCGTCACGCTCGCCTCCTCGGCACGTCGCAGCGCTTCCTGCAGTTCGGCGGTGCGCGCCGCCACGCGCGCGTCTAGTTCACGCAGCACGCCGTTGAGTTGCGTGTTCAGCCTCTCGCGTTCGACCAGCGTGCGTGCCACCTCCTCGTACGAGGCGCGCAGGCGTTCGCCGAGGACCTCCATGGCCGACATCACCTCGCGAATCTCGCTGGGCGTGTTGGCGGGCACCTCGGGGGGCGACCGATCCACGCGCACATCGAACTCGCGCAACCATGCCATCACGCGCCCGAGCGGCCCCCGCACGCTGCGCATGAGAAGGAGCGTGATCACGAAGCCCAGCAGGACGGCGAGCGCCGCGGCGCGAACGGCGGCGACGCGACGTCCCGTCGAGGCGACGAAGACGTCGCGGAGCGGTCGTTCGACGATCACGCGCCACCCGGCCGACGTGCTGACGCTGGCGATCATTCGGTCCGACGACTGCACCAGCGTCGCACTCGGCGCCATGGCGGGGGCGATTCCCCAGCGCTCGCGCATTCGCGACTCGTCGACCGTATCGAGCGGGGCGATCTCAATCATCCCGTCCTGCGCCGCGACCACGCCGGCGGGATCGAGAATCACATATGCCGCGCCGGAGCCGAGCGAGCGATCGCGCATTGGCCCCAGCGTGGTCAGGTTCAGCGACGCCTGCAGCACGCCGCGGACCTGGCCGTTCACGTCGCGTAGCGCGCGCCCGAACGCCACGATCACCTGGTCGCCCAATCCGCGACCGCGGTAGACCGATGTGGTGACCGTCACGCTGTCGCGCACCGCGCGCGCGAAGTACTCGCGCTTGGCAAACGATTGGCCGACCAGCGCCGACGTGTCACCGGCCCCGAACTCGCGAGGCTCGACCGCGCGTAGCGTTCCGGCGGCATCGAGCAGCGCGACGGTGCGGAACTCCGGGTACTCCGCGTGCAACGCCCGAATGGCGGCGAGGTTGGTCGGCCCCGAGAGCGACTCGGTCGCCTCGAACAGGTGCGAGGCCAGCGAGACCGCGTTGCGGTGCGGCTCGAAATGACGCTCGAGTCGCTCGCCGAAGTCCTGCGCTTCGTCGCGCAGTTGCGCCGATGCAGTCTCGATATCGAGGCGGCGTGCCGCTCGATCTTCCCAGAAGGCAACAGCGACGACGGGAACGGTCGCCACGAGCAGAAACCCTGCGAGAATGCGACCGGAGAGCGAACGAAACACGAGTTACGGTTTCAGGATTGCGTGGGTGCGCACACGATCGCGCATGTACTCACCAGTGTCGGCACAGATTAGACGATCTTGATCTGCCGCTCACGAACTCGCGTCATCTGCGCGAGTCGGTGCTGGCCCCCCCCTCGTCCACCTCCGCCAGTACTGCCCGGCGACGCACCGCGCACACCGATCCCGTCCGGTGCCCTCGATGCGTCCAGCTGCAACCCGATCAGGAATCGCGACGACCGCTACTCCCCCGACTCCAGACGCTGTCCCGCCGAGTCGCCGAGTCGTCCGCGACGCTTCCGTCAGGAACGGCGGCCGGATCGCATCCAGGCGTTCTTCGGAAGTCCCGATCGTCGAGTCGGAGACGTTCGGGCGCGTGCGCCCGTGGCGCCGCTCCCGGTAGCGCGTCCCGTCCCAGGTCGCGAAGCCGATGCCGCCGGTCGAGGCGGCACGCCCAAGTATCGACGAGAGGAGCGGCGACTTGATGGTCGCGGCCGGAGTCGCGCGGACTCTGCCGGCGTCGCCGGGGCGAGGGGGCCGTGAATGGTTCGACGGCTGGGTGCAGCGGAGCGCCTTCCGCGCATCGCGGACGCCGTGCGTGCACTGAACGACTGCATGACCCGGCCGGGTCTCGAACCCGGGACCTACGGATTAAAAGTCCGTTGCTCTACCAACTGAGCTACCGGGTCGACGAGCGGGGCGAAATCTACTCGCCCGCAGGGGAGGATTGTAGCAATGCCATGGGTCGGAAACGCAGCAGGGGCCCCGGCAATGCCGGGGCCCCTGCGTCGGTCAGGCTGGTTCGACTTACTGCATCGACGCCGTGGCCGTCTCGCCGCCCTTCGTCTCGATGACGAAGACCACGCGACGGTTGGCCTGCGCGCCCGGCTGATCGCGCTCGGCGCCTTCCACTACCAGGCGGGCCTCACCCATGCCGACCGTGCGCATGGAGACTCCCTGCACACCGGCCTGCGTCAGGTACGACGCCACCGACTCGGCGCGACGCTTCGAGAGCGCGTTGTTGTACATGGCGGAGCCCGCGGGGTCGGCGAAGCCTTCCACCGTGAGGAGCGCGCCACCGTAGTACTTGTTCACGACCTGGACGAAGCGATCGAGCGACGGACGATCCTCGTCGCGGACCGAGGCGTCGTCGAAGGCGAACGTCACGGGGAAGGCGAACTTCATCCCGTTTTCCATCGCCGTGATCTTCGCGCCGAACTCCGTGCGAAGCGCCGTCAGGTCGCGACGCAGCGCCGCGACGTCGGTCTTCAACGTGGCGACTTCGCCCTTCACCGTGGACAGCTCGCCCGACAACGCGCTATCGCCCTGGGCACGGGCAACGCGTTCGGTGGAGAGGCCGGTTTCGACGGTGTTGCGGACGAACCCCTTGGTGGCGCAGGCGCTCAGGGTGACCGCCGCGAGGGCAACCGCGGACAGCTTCAGGATACCGCTCATGATGTACTCCTCAGGTAGGCTGAGTTTCGGTTGGATGTGCCGCGCTGCCCATGAGGTGGGCCGTCCGCGAGGGCAGCGTGCATGCACAGGGGAATTATAGCGGCGGCAGAGATTTCCGCGTGTGACCGCTATCACACCCTAACCAACGACTAATTCAGCCTACTTCACCCGTGGAGAGTTGCGGCTTCCACAACCACTCGCCGCCATCGACCACCAGGATGGCGCCGGTGATCCACGACGCGGCATTCGAAGCAAGAAAGGCGACCGCGTTGGCCACGTCGTCCGGGCTCCCCCAGCGCCCCAGGGGAATGGTCTTCCGTGCGTAGTCTCCCATGGCTTGTTCGACGGCGAAGACGTCCGTCGCGCCAGAGCCGCTCGGGGGAGTGAACGCCTTGCGCACTCCCTCGGTTGGAATCGGGCCGGGGGCAATGGCGTTGACCCGGATGTTGTGGCGCGCCCACTCTACCGCGAGCGTGCGGGTGAGCGCGTCGATCCCCGCCTTGGCCGCGGTGGCGTGCGCCATCAGCGGCCACCCGCGGTAGTGCAACGTCATCGAGATGTTGACGACGTTGCCCCCACCGATGCGCTGCATGATGGGAAAGACCGCCTGGGTGCAGAAGAACGTCCCCGAAAGGTCGATGTCGAGCACGGAGCGCCAGGCATTGGGCGACATCTGCTCCGACGGCACGTAGAAGTTGCCGGCCGCGTTGTTGACGAGCAGGTCGATCCGGCCGTGCTGCTCGGCGATGCGTGCCATCGTCGCCTTGACCGCCTCGGGGTCCCGCACGTCGAGGGGCATCGGGTGCACGTTGCCGCCCTCGGCCCGGAGCATGTCCGCCGCCGCCTCGAGCCGCGTGGCGCTGCGGCTGGCGATGACCACGGTGGCGCCTAACGAGGCGAGCTGTCGGCTGATGCCATAGCCAATGCCGCTCCCGCCGCCGGTGACGACGGCGACGGTTCCGGCATACAAGTCGGGGCGGAAGACGGACGCTGTCATCGGGAGACGGAGGGCAAGAGACGGGAGACGCGACGGACCGCAGGACGAACGACGCTCGCGGTTTGCGGTGCGCCGCGCAAGACGGCGGTCATGTGGGTGAGGATGACGACGGTCATGCCGGCGGTCATGCGGGCGAGCAGGGGCGACCGTCAGTGCGCAGTCGCAACCGGCGCCGACCGGCGGCGCGGGGGAGGAAAATGGCACCCGCCGCACGCAAATGATGACGCGACCGGCCGCGCCATCGCACATCTATTCGTCGGGGGGGGGCCCCGCCGTCAGCGACAACGACAGCTGCTTCACGCAGAACGACCGTCGGTGATGCGGCGTCGCCCCCAGCGCCTCCAGGGCCGCCATGTGCGCCGGTGTCCCGTACCCCGCGTTCTGCTCCCAGCCGAAGCCCGGGTACCGAACGGCCAGACGGTGCATCAACCGATCGCGGGTCACCTTGGCCACGATGGATGCGCACGCGACGGCGTAACACTTCCCGTCGCCGCCCACCACCGCCGTATGCGCCACGCCGAGGGTGCGGATCGGCTTCCCATCGACGATCACGTGGTCGGGGACTACGCCGAGGCGAGCCAACGCCCGTCGCATCGCCGTGGTCGTGGCGTGGTAGATGTTGAGGTGGTCGACCTCGCGAGCTGACGCGGCGCCGATCCCTAGGGCGACCGCTCGGGCGCGAATCTCGTCGACCAGGGCCTCACGCGAGTCCGCGTTCAGTCGCTTGGAGTCGTCGACGCCTGGAATACGGCGTCCGGTCGAGGGCATGATGATGGCGCATGCGACAACGGGGCCCGCGAGGGGGCCCCGTCCGACTTCATCGACTCCGGCGATCAGTTCGCCGTATGTGGTACGGGCGTCGCGCTCGATGCGCGACCAACGGGGGGAGCGCCGAGACGGCATCCGCCCCGCCCGACGATCTTACGCCTTGCCCGCCTCGGCACCCGGCACCACGACGCGCGCCTTCTTTTCCTTGATGCGGGTCGCCTTGCCGGAGAGATGACGCAGGTAGTACAGCTTGGCGCGGCGCACACGGCCACGACGCACCACGGTGATCTCGGCCAGCATGGGCGAGTGCACCGGGAAGATGCGCTCGACACCGACGCCGTTGGACACCTTGCGCACGGTGAAGGTGGCGCTGACGCCGCTACCACGACGGGCGATGCAGACCCCTTCGAACGCCTGCAGGCGTTCCTTGTCGCCTTCCTTCACGCGAACGTTGACGCGGACGGTGTCGCCGGCACGAAACGGCGGCACTTCGCGAAGCCACTCCTTCTGAGTTTCGATGAACGGATGCATATGACGCTCGGGTCGGTCAGGCAGGGCCCGTCTAGGACGATTTTCGGGAGACCCGTAACGTAAACGGACGGATCACCATCCGCTACCCTCAACCGCAGACTGGGGTTACGCCCCTACTCGATCGTCCCGCGGATGGCCCCGAGGCGCGCCGACGTGGCCGAATGCACGCTCACCTGAAAGGCGCGCGGGTTCTCCCGGATCTCCTCGGCCAAGGCGCCGGGGCGCGCGTCTCGCCCGACCGACACGGTCCCGCGTAGCTGGATGTAGGGGGAGCGCAGCGTCATGTCGGAGAAGAGCGTCGCCAGCACCACCCCGGCGTCTCCCCCCCCGCTCCGGCGCAGGAACGCCCCGGTGAAGGTCTCCCCCTTCGGATTGTAGATCGTCGCCAGGTACTCGAAGGAGTCGTCGTCGTTGACCACGATCCGCACGGTCCCCCACGCCTCGGACGATCCGACGGTCGGCTCCAGCACCGGGCGCGTCTCGGCGGCGCTGATGCGGGTGCTGAACACCCGCCGTTCCGCGGATCGCGGGTGCGTGCCCATGGCGGTCGAGGCGCGAACCAGATTGCCCTGCGTGGCCATCGTGGCGCACGCGGGACAGAGGGCGACTATCGACAGGACAACGAGAAGCGGTCTACGCACGCGGGGTGGTCTGGGGGAGGCCCAGCGAACGCCACAGTATGCACCGGAATCGCGGAGGCGTCCAGCACGAAAAATCCCGTCGGGACTACTCGATTCCCCGACGCGGACGTTCGCGCGAGCGCTCCTGCGTCAGGCGCTCCCCCTCGTCCCGGCGCCATCGCGCGATTTCCGCGTGATTGCCGGAGAGCAGGACATCGGGCACCGTTAGGCCGCGATAGTCCGGCGGGCGTGTGTAGCTCGGCGCACTGATCCCGGTGGAGTCGTAGAACGAGTCCGTGCGGGCGCTCTCGTGATCCGACATCGCCCCGGGCAGGAGGCGCACCACCGCGTCGACGATGGCCAGCGCCGCCGGCTCGCCCCCGCTCAGGACGAAGTTGCCGATCGACAGTTCCTCGGTGGCGAGATGCTCGGCCACGCGCTGGTCGACGTCCTTGTAGTGTCCGCAGAGGAGTGTGAGCTCCTCGCCCGCAGCGAATCGTGCCGCGTCGCGCTGCTCGAAGACCCGTCCGCGCGGCGACAGCAGGACGATCGGGGCCGCACAGCCTAACGCTTCCACCGCCTCGAAGAACGGCCCCGGCTTCATCACCATCCCTGCCCCGCCACCATACGGATAGTCGTCGACCGAGCGATGCCGGTCATGCGTATAGTCGCGCAGGTCGACGACGCGATACTCCACACTCCCCGCCGCCGCCGCCTTGGACGGGATGGACAGCTCGAGCGGGATGCGAAAGAAGTCGGGGAAGATCGTGACGATCGTGATGCGGAGCGGGCTCATTCGAAGAGCCCGTCGGGGGGATCGATGACCAGGATCCGCGCTTCGGTGTCGACCTCCGCGATGAACTCGTCGCGGTACGGCATGAGCACCGTCTCCTTCCCGCGCCGAATCTCGAGCAGGATGCCGTGCGCGAGTTCGAAGTAGCCGAGCACCGTCCCGACGACTGTCCCGTCGGTGCGACGCACTTCGAGCCCGACGAGGTCATGCAGGTAGACCTCGTCCTCGGCCAGCGGTTCGAGCTCTTCGATCGGCACCAGGAGGTAGCGCTCGCGCCACAGGTCGGCCGCGTTGCGGTCCTGGATCTCGTCGAAGGTGACGAGCAGCCCGTCCTTGAACGGTCGCGAGTCCTCGACATGCAACGTCGCACCGTTGGGTGCGAGATCGCCGGCAGTATTCCCGGCGAAAATACGTGCGCCGGACGCGAAGACCGCGTCCGGCGCATCCGTCATCACTTCGATCAGCAGCTCCCCGCGCACCCCGTGGGCGCGCCGCACACGACCAACAATGGCGTGCGTGGCCTCCCCGCGCGGCGACGAGGTCACGGCTGGTTACTCGGCGCTCTTCTCGCCCTCGGCGAGGGGAACGGCAGCCGCCTGCAGCTTGCTGGCGAGGCGTGCCTCGTGACGAGCCTTGAGGAGCCCCGCACGACGCAGGATCGAACGCACCGTGTCGCTCGGCTGTGCGCCGACGTCGAGCCAGTAGTTGGCGCGATCCTGCTTGAGCTCCACGCCCCCCTCGGTCTTGCGGGGCTGGTAGGTCCCGATGATCTCGATGAAGCGCCCTTCGCGCGGGCTGCGCGAGTCGGCGACGACGATACGGTACATCGGGTTCTTCTTGCGCCCTTCACGGCGGAGTCGAATGCGAACCATGTCAAAACCTCGGTTGGTGCGTGAATCCTACTACCCCGGGTTCCTCGCGATCTCCGGCAGTTCCGGAGTGCACCCGGTTCCCTCTCAAGAAGACGGGAAGACGAGAAGACGAGTGAATGCTCGCCGTAGAACCCGTCTTCTCGTCTTCCCGTCTTCCCGTCTTCTACCGTCCGAACATCCCCGGCGGCATTCCCATGCGGCCGCCGCCGGCGGCTTTCTTCATCATCTTCTGCATGTCGCGGAACTGCTCGAGCAGGCGATTGATCTCGCTGATCGGGCGGCCGCTCCCCTTGGCGATGCGCGCGCGACGCGACCCGTTGATCAGGTTGGGCGTCTTGCGCTCTTCCTTGGTCATCGAGAGGACGATCGCCTCGACATGCTTCAGGCGCTTGGGGTCCAGGTTGGCCCCCTTGAGCATCTTGCTGTTCACGCCGGGGAGCATCTTCAGGATGCTCTCCATCGGTCCCAGCTTCTGCATCTGCTTCATGGCCGTGAGGAAGTCCTCGAGGTCGAGTCCTTCCTTGCGGACCTTCTTCTCCAGCTTCTTGGCTTCGGTGGCGTCGAATGCTTCCTGCGCCTTTTCCACGAGCGACACCACGTCGCCCATCTGCAGGATGCGCCCGGCCATGCGCTCGGGGTGGAACTCCTCGAGCGCGTCGGACTTCTCGCCGACGCCGATGTACTTGATCGGCTTCTTGAGGACGCCGTAGATGGACAGGGCGGCGCCACCGCGGGCGTCGCCGTCCATCTTGGTGAGGATCACGCCGGTGACGCCTAACGCCTTGTTGAAGCCCTCGGCGATGCGCACCGCGTCCTGGCCGGTCATGCCGTCGGCGACGAAGAGGATCTCGTCAGGGCGGACCGCGTCCTTGAGGCGGACCAGCTCCTGCATCATCTCCTCGTCGATCTGCAGGCGGCCCGCGGTATCGAGGATGACCACGCGATCGCGAGCCCGCTTGGACTCGTCGATGCCGGCGCGGGCGATCTTCACCACGTCCTTCGTGGAGCGATCGGCGTAGACCGGGACCTCG
This sequence comes from Gemmatimonadota bacterium, assembly GCA_016719105.1. Lineage (NCBI taxonomy): Bacteria > Pseudomonadati > Gemmatimonadota > Gemmatimonadota bacterium. Next base: position 87,029 of record JADKAQ010000013.1, read on the forward strand.
AGCGAGGCGCCTAACGTCTCGAGCTGGTCGATGGCGGCGGGGCGATAGACGTCGGCCGCCACCAGGCGCGTCGGGCGCCCCTCGCTCTTGAGCTTGCGCGCCAGCTTGGCCGCGGATGTCGTCTTCCCCGACCCCTGCAGCCCGACCATCATCACGACCGTCGGCGGGACGGACGACAGCTTGAGCGGCTCGCGGCGCTCGCCGAGCATCGTGGTGAGTTCGTCGTAGACGATCTTCACCAGCTGCTGCGCCGGCTGCACGGTCTTGAGCTGCGTGACGCCGACGGCCTTCTTCTCCACGCGCTCGAGGAACTCGCGCGTGAGCTGGAAGTTGACGTCGGCCTCGAGCAGCACGCGCCGAACTTCCCGCAGCCCTTCCTTGATGTCCGATTCGGTCAGGACACCGCGGCCGCGGAGTTTGGCGAAGACGCCGGAGATTTTGTCTGAGAGCTCGTCGAACATAGAGCCAAGAACGCTAGCTAAGTGGCCTTGGAAACACAACCTAGAGCCCACTTCGCGTCCGACTTTTTCCACGCGCCCCTACCCCGCCCTCCAGAGCATCCCCAGCACCGCCGCCCCCCCCATTACCCATGCCACGGTCGTCGGCGCGCGGAACCGGAGGAGGGCGACCAGCGCCCCTACGAAAGTGACGATCGCCAGCGGCGAGGTCAGCGCCCCTCCCCACGCTCCATGGTCACCGCAATCACCCACCACCCCGCGGTGACCCCGTCCGGAAGGCATGGTGGACGGCGTCTCGACGATCCGTTCGAGCTGGTCGTGCCCCACCAATGTGAACGCGAAGGCGGGGAGGAAGACCCCAGCCGTGACGACGACCGCCCCAACCATCCCTCCCCCGAGGTATCCCGACAAAGGTCGAGAAGATGATGAACGGGGCGGGCAGCACCGACGACAAGGCCAATCCGTCGAGAAACTGCGCGTCAGTCATCCACCGGCCGGTGATCACGGCGTCGGATCGAAGAAAGGGGATCGCCGTGTACGCCCCGCCGAAGGTCAGGAGTCCGGCGCGCCCGCTGCCGAACAGGGTCCTGATCGACGGGGCGATGGTCGACCGACCTGGCGACCAGCGGCGCGGGAAGCCAGAGCGAGGAGCGCCCGGAAGCCCGACAGGTCCGTCGCCCGTCGCGTCGCCGCCAGCGCGTGCAGGCGCGACACCAGCGACGGCGAGAACCACGATCCGGTTGGCCCGGCACTGGCTCCGGCCGCCGCGACGGCAATCACCCAGAGAGCCGGCGAGGAAAGCGCGTGTTCCCCGATACGCACCACAGCGCGCACGATCAGCGCCGCCACCGCCCCTTGGCAGCCCAGCATCGCGCCGCGCCACAGCGGCGAATCCACACCGAAACGGACGTAGCTCCACGACAGCAGCAGCATGAGCGCGAAGCCCGGGAGCATGAAGCCCAGCCCGGCGACGATCGCCCCGGACCGACCACGCGCCAGCATCCCGAAGTACACGCAGAGCTCGTGCGCCTCCGGTCCCGGGAGCGCCTGGTACACGGCGAGCACACGATGAAAGCGCTCGCGCGAGATCCATCGCTCACGATCGACGAGCTGCTCGCGAATCATTGCGATCTGCGCCACCGGCCCGCCCCACGCCAGCAACCCGAACCTGAGGAAGCGCACGAACAACGCCCCCAGTCTCTCGTTAGGGACGCCCTCCACCGCGCGCGCGGCCGGTGATGAACTCGGTTGCTCCATGCCGGAATATGCACCGGGTCGCGCCCCTCCTCACCAGCCATCACGCGCTGCGACCTCGCCCTCCGCTGTCGCGCACAACTCCCGCGCCCCGTACCTTTGTGGCAGGAATCACATGCACCGTCCGTTGATAGGGCGGTGGCATGCCGACGGGAGATCACGCCACACTCCCTCCCGTCTCCCGTCTCCCGTCTCCCGTCTCACCTCATGTCCCGTCCCCAGCGTCGCGACGAAATCCTCGGTCAGGAACTCCCGCCGACCCTCCCGTTGATGGCGTTGCGCTCCACCATCGTCTATCCACTCGGGACGATCGCGGTCCAGATGGGGGCGCCGGAGAACCTGGCGTTGCTGCGGGCCAACGAGGATCCGGGGCTGATCGTCGCCCTCGTCGTGGCGACGGGCGACGTCGACGACGCGATCGACAACCGGAAGTTCATCGGACGCGTCGGGGTGGCCGCTCGCGTGCACGAACGGATCAACCTCCCCGGCGACACGGTGCAGATCACGCTGCAGGGACTCCGCCGAATCACGATCGAATCGGTGGAGCAGGAAGAGCCGTTCGTGATCGCCGGCGCACGCGCGGCCAAGGAACTCCCCGCCGACCCTGACGAGTTGGACGACCTCGTCGCCCGCATCGTGAGCGCCGCCGAGACGCTGGCCGACCTGGTCGACCGCATCCCGGACGAGGTGCCGCAGATCCTCAAGATGAACGTCTCCGACCCGGGGCGCTTTGCCGACCTCGCGGCGACGAACATGAACTTCCGGATCAGCGACAAGGACGAGGTGCTGCAGCGGCTGGACGTGGGGCAGCGGCTGCGCTTCATCCTCTCGCGCCTGGAGCGCGAAGTGGCGCGCGCCCGGGTGATGGAGGACGTGAAGAAGCAGACCGAGGTCAAGATCGAGCAGCATCAGCGCGAGTTCTACCTGCGACAGCAGCTGCGCGCGATCCAGGCCGAGCTGGGCGAGACCGATCCCGGGGAGAAGGAGGCGATCGAGCTCCTCAAGAAGATCGACGAGGCCAAGCTCCCGGAGCGCGTGGGACAGGAGGCGCGCCGCGAGACGGAGCGCCTGCGCATGCTGTCGCCGGCGTCGAGCGAGTATCAGGTGATCCGCAACTATCTCGACTGGATCCTCGCCCTCCCCTGGCACAAACGATCGGGAGATGAAGAGATCGCGCTCTCCAAGGTCGAGGAGGCGCTCGACGGCCGGCACTACGGGCTGCAGGAGGCCAAAGAGCGCATCGTCGAGTTCCTGGCGGTGCGCAAGCTGCGCGGCGGTGACCCGCACGGCCCGATCCTCTGCTTCGTCGGGCCGCCGGGGACGGGGAAGACGTCGTTAGGCGAGGCGATCGCCACCGCGATCGGGCGCGCCTTCTACCGCATCGCGGTGGGCGGCGTTCGCGACGAGGCGGAGATCCGTGGCCACCGGCGCACCTACGTCGGCGCCATGCCCGGGCTCCTCCTGCAGGCGCTGCGCCGCGTGGGCGTGAGCGACCCGGTCCTCATGATCGACGAGATCGACAAGATGTCGGGCGGCGGCGCCTCCGGCGATCCGACCGCGGCCATGCTCGAGGTCCTCGACCCGGCGCAGAACCACGACTTCGTCGATCACTATCTCAACCTCGCCTTCGACCTCTCGCGCTCGCTCTTCATCTGCACGGCGAACAACCTGTTCGACATCCCGGCCCCGCTGCGCGACCGCATGGAAGTCATCCGGATCGCCGGATACACCGTGGAAGAGAAGGTGGAGATCGCGTGGCGCTATCTCCTGCCGCGCCTGCTCGAGGAGCACGGGATCACCGACAAGGACATCCAGTTCACCGACGAGGTCCTGGGCTTCATCTCGTCGCGCTACTCGCGTGAGGCGGGGCTGCGCAACTTCGAGCGCAACATCGCGACGATCATGCGCAAGCGCGCGCGCCGGAAGGCGGAAGGGGAGGAAGGCGCCTGGGTGGTGGACAACGCCCTCGTCGAACAGCACCTCGGTGCGCCGCGCCACTCCGCCGAGGAGGCCGAGAAGGAGCCCGAGATCGGTGCCGTGACCGGGCTCGCGTGGACGTCGATGGGGGGCGACATCATGACCATCGAGGCGCTGCGCATGGTTGGGACCGGCAAGTTGACGGTCACCGGGCAACTCGGCGACGTGATGCGCGAGTCGGTGGATGCCGCACTGTCGTTCGTGCGCTCGCGCGCCGACTTGTTAGGCGTGACGACGCAGGACTTCAAGGAGAGCGACCTGCACATCCACTTCCCGGCAGGGGCAGTGCCGAAGGACGGCCCGAGCGCCGGCGTCGCCGTCACGCTGGCCATCGGCTCGGTCCTGAGCCGCCGCCCCGTGCGCCGCGATGTGGCGATGACGGGCGAAGTCACGCTGCGCGGCAAGGTGCTGGAGATCGGCGGCGTGAAGGAGAAGACGCTGGCCGCTTACCGCGCCGGGTTGCGCGAGGTGATCCTCCCCGCCGGCAACCAGAAGGACCTGCGCGACGTGCCGGAAGAAGTGCGCGGCAACATGGCCTTCACCTTCGTCAGCACGATGGACGAGGTGTTCCGGCTGGCGTTGATGGAGCACCCGAAGGCCGAACTCGCCGACAGCGCCGAGTCGATCGACGACGCACCGCGCAGCATGGGGGCGGCGCAACCGGAGAGTCACTCTAGCTAGGGGAAGACGGGAAGACGGGAAGACGGGAAGACGAGAAGACGAGTTTGGGAGTGCGCGGCGCGAGTCCGGCGCTCCAGGGTCGCAATCTCGTCTCCCGTCTTCTCGTCTTCTCGTCTTCTACTCGCCAGCCCTCAAACCACTCGCTGCAGCAAGTAGAGAATCATCCCCGCCAGCCCCCCCACCAACGTCCCGTTGATGCGGATGAACTGCAGGTCGCGGCCGATCGCCAGCTCGATGCGATACGACGTGGCCTGCGGATCCCAGCGCTTGACCGTGCCGGCGATGAGCGCGCCGACTTCGTCCTGGTAGCGCTCGACGATCGCCACGACCGCCTCGATGAGCCAGGCGTCGACCTTTTCCATCAATACCGGGTCGGCGAGGATCGCGTTGCCGAAGGCGGTGAGCCCGCGTTCGATCGTTTCGGGGTTGAAGCCGTCGGGATTCTCGGCGTGCCGTGCAATCGACGCCTTGGCGTCGCTCCAGAGTGAGGCGCTGAACTGCCGCACGGCGTCGGCGTGCAGCAGGTCCTCCTTCATCTGCTCGGCCTTGAGGATCACCTCGGGCGAGGCCTGCAGCTTGACGATGAACTCGTCGATCGCGGTGTCGAAACGCGCTCGCAGCGGATGGTTGGGGTCCTCGTGCACCGCCTGCATGGTGCGCTCCAGCGCCCGCACGATGCGCCCGGCGATCTTGTCGTCGACCGCCCCGGGGATCCACCACGGGCTCTCCTTTTCCACCCGCTCGCGAATGAGGTCCTGGTTCTCGCTGATCCCCTTGGCCAGGAGGCGGATGGCGTCGTCGAGCAGCGCCTGGTGGCGGTTGCCCGCCGTGAGTACGGAGAGTGCGCGCCCGATGAGCGGGGCGACCTGCGTCTTCTGCACGCGCGAGATCACCGCCTTGGAGATGACCTCCTGCACGTCCTCGTCCTTGAGGACGTTGGCGGCGGCGGCGAGCGACTTGGCGAGTTGACGCGCAATTCGGCGCGAGTTCTCCGGCTCCACCATCCACGTCGCCATGCGCTGTGCCGCGCCGAGCGTGTGCAGCTTGGCGACGATCACGTCGCGAGCCAGGAAGTTCTTCTGGACGAAGGCGCCGAGCGTGGTTCCCACCCGGTCCTTGCGGGCGGGGATGATGGCGGTGTGGGGGATCGGGATGCCTAACGGGTGACGGAAGAGCGCCGTCACGGCGAACCAGTCGGCGAGCCCGCCGATCATCGACGCCTCGGCGGTGGCCCGGACGATCCCCAACCATGGGTACTGCCCCTCGAAGTAGCGAGCGACGATGAAGATGATCGTCGCCAGCACGAGCAGCGCCAGCGCCCACCGCTTCATGTTGCGCAGTCGGACGATCCGTTGCGCCTCGTCCTCCGGGCGCAACGGCTGCGGGACGGCGAGCGCGTCCGGCGCGGGGGCCGGACGGCGGGTCGCCTCGGTCATGCTACTCCTCGAGGGTGACCTTGGAGAGGTCGAGCACCTTGATGCTCGCCCCGGCCGGCACGTCGACGTAGAGCACCACCGGACGCCCATCGACGTCGCCCGCCGTCACGGCGATCGTGCGTCCGCGCGCCGAGTAGACGCGCGTCATCTGTGACGCCTCCGCCGGCTTCACATTGCCGAAGCGCTTGAGGATCGACGTGTCGATGAGGTCGAAGAACTCGGCGGCGTCGACCGACGTGTCCCACACGGTCACCCAGGCGAGCCCCTCGCCCTTTGGCGTATCGAACAGCACGTAGCGATCGCCGTCCCACCCCGCTGCCCCGCGGTAGGCGGCATCACGGTCCTTGAGGTGCTCGTAGAGGAAAAGCCGCGTCTCGAACTCGCCGAGGTCGTTTTCGTAGACGACCTTCCCCGTCGGTGCCGGCAGCGTGACCACGGTGGGATCGTCGCGGTTCACGAAGAAGCGATCGTCGTGCATGACCTGTTCGGTCGACACGGGCATCGACTCGAAGACCGACTTGCCGGCGCGCTTCTCCTTGAAGTAGCGAATGAACTCCGCGCCCGAGAGATACGGAAAGAGCAGCGTCTCCTGCACGAGCGTCGGCGCCGACGAGAAGATCGGCATGGTCGAGTTGTTCTCGCGGATGAGCGTGCGGACGCGATCCCATCCACCGGGGAGGTTCGCGACCATCGTCCCGCTCCCCAGCATGCTGGCGAGCTGCTCGAACGTCGCCTGCCCCTCGATCACCGACTGCGCCGCCAGTTGGCGATCGTTGCGCCGCTTGACCTTCTGCAGCGAGTCGAGGTTGAGATACTGGTCCTGGAGCGCGTGCACGAGTTCGTGCGACACGGTGACCGAGACCATCTCGTCGGACGCCCCCTGGACGATGTACAACACCTTGGTCGCCGGGTCGTAATAGCCGGCGATCTGCTCGGTGAGGAGCGCGAGCATGAACTTGCGCAGGTCGAGCGAGTCGGGGAGGAGTCCGAGCCGCTTGTAGGAGCGCTCGCTCCCCTTGAGCTCCTCGTCAGGCATGTCCTCGGCGAATCGCTTTTCGAGGAACGCGCGCACCTCCTCCTTGGTCCGCGCCTCGAACTTCGGCGGCGTCTTGAAGGTGAGCCCAGTCGACTTCTCCAGCTGCGGGATCGCGTCGGCCACCTTGGCCGCGACGGGATCCTTCGGCTTCTTCTCGCCGCAGGCGACGATCGCCAGCAGCAACACCGCCCACCCGAATCGTGCCATTACTCGCTCCATCGAACCGTGTGTCCCGTCGCCAGGGCGACAACCCGTGCAACGTCGAGCCCTCGCACGACCACTCCATCCTCGATCAGGAGCGATCGCAATTCCACTTCGAGCACCGCCAGGCTGGGCGCCGTCGCCGGGGGCGCCGGCGCGGGTCGTTCGCCGACGTCGGCCGGGGCCGGCGCCGGGCGCGGTGCCACGCGGTCGGGGGCGCCCACGGGGGTCGCGGTGAAGATCGACTCCAGCTCGGCGCCAAATCGTTGCAGCGCGGACAACCCGTCACGCGCAAAGGTCTCCAGCCCGTCTGATCCTAACGAGCCGTCGTCGTCGCTGCCACCCGACTCACGACGCGGGGGCTCCACAGGGCGCTCGCTGCCACGCCCGCGCACCGGGCGCTGCCGCAGGAGCTCGCGACGGCGCACGATCATCGCCTCGGCGCGCGCCGTGTAGCGCGTGACCGCCTGCGTGTGTGCGCAGGCTTCGTCGAGGACGTCGATCGCGCGGTCGGGGCGACGCCGGTCGAGCATGTGCACGTCGGTCAGCTCCACCGAGGCGCGTACCGCGTCGTCGGCAATCACGACGTTGTGATGCCGCTCCAGCCGTTCAAGGCGCGCGCGCAGGACGTCCAGTGTCTCCTCCGTCGACAGCTCGCGCACCAGGACCCGCTGGAAGCGTCGCTCGAGCGCCGGGTCGCCGCAGATCCAGCGGTCGTACTCCTCGCCGGTGGTCGCGCCGATGACGCGAAAGTCGCCGCGCACGAGCGACGGCTTGAGCATGTTGGCGGCGTCCATCGCACCCCGATCGCCGTCCCTTGCCCGATGAGGTTGTGCAATTCGTCGACGAACAGCACGACGTCGGGGTCGGCCGATGTCTCGTGCACGAGGGCGCGGATGCGCTCCTCATACTGGCCGCGATAGGCGGTCCCCGCCATCAGGGCGACGTGGTCGAGCGCGAGGAGGCGCGTGGTGCGCAAGACGAGCGGAACGTCGCCACCGACCAGGCGCTGGGCGAGCCCCTCGGCGATGGCGGTCTTCCCCACCCCGGCCGGCCCCACCAGCGCCGGATTGTTCTTGCCATGGCGCAGGAGGATGTCGATGACGCGGGCCACCTCCTCGTCGCGGCAACGCACCGGCTCGAGGCGTCCCTCGCGCGCCTCGCTCGTGAGGTCGCGCGTGAAGCGTCCGAGCGCCCCCGTCACCCGCCGACCGAGATCACCCTCGTCCATCACATCCCCAGGAATTGGGAGGAGTACCAGGCGATCAACGTCTCGCCCCACACCAAGACCAGGATGGCCGCTGGAGCCAGGAAGACGCCGAAGGGGACTTCCGGAAGCTCGGCGCGTGGCGCCTCGAGCCCGAGATCGATCTGATCACCGCGCGGAGCCCCGCGCAGCTTCACCACGGGATACACCACACCGATGAAGGCGAACGCACCTAACGCCGCCCCGATGAACAGCACGAGGAGCGATCGCGTGGGGCCGACCGCCGCGCCGACCACCGCCATCAACGTCACGTCACCGAATCCCATCGCTTCCTTCTTGAGCACGACCTCACCGAGCCAACCCACGATCGCGACGGCGCCGGCCCCGGCGCACGCCCCCACCAGGGCATCATACGGCTCGGCGAACGGCCCGGGTTCACCGCGGAAGACCGCAACCATCGACGTCACCATCACGAAGACCAGCCCGCTGACCGTGAAGCCGTCGGGAATGAGGTAGTGCTTCGCGTCGGTCACGGCGATCCCGAGCATGATGGTGGCGAAGATCGCCACCCGCAGCGCGGCGAAGGTCGCCCCGTAGTGTACGGCCGCCAGGAGCCAGAGGATCCCGACGACGAGTTCCACGATGGGGTACTGCGCCGAGATGGGGAGCGCGCAGCCGCGGCACTTGGCGCGCAGGAGAATCCAGCTCACCATCGGGATGTTGTCGTACCAGGCGATCTCGTGCGCGCAGCGCGGGCAGCGCGAGCGCGGGCTCACGACCGACTCGTTATGCGGCCAGCGCCCGATACAGACGTTGAGGAACGACCCGACGCACGCCCCGAGGGCAAACGCCAGCGTGCCAAGGAAGGCGTCGATCACGTCGGGGCGGGGTACGAAGCGAGGTGGGGCAAGGCGAAGCGAGGATCGGCGTGAGCGAAGTGGCGGACGATGGCGAACGAATCAGGGACGGGCCGACGGACGCAGCTCGTACATCAGGATGCCGGCGGCGACCGCCACGTTCAGCGACTCGACGATCGGCGAGATGGGGAGCGAGACGATCTGGGAGAGCGCCGACCGCACGTGCGGCGAGAGCCCGCTCCCTTCGTTCCCTACCACGAGGGCGCAGCGCGACGGCGCGCGGAGGGTGGACACGTCGGCCCCGCCCATGTCGGCCCCCCACAACGCCGTTTCGGTTGTCGCACACAGTTCCTGCAGTCGCTCCCACTGCATCGCCACCGCGGCAAAGTGGAAGTGCGCCCCCATTGCGCTACGGACGACTTTCGCGTTCCACACGTCAACGGTTCCCGGAAGGGCAAAGACGGCGCTGGCGCCCAGCCCGGCCGCCGTCCGGATGAGCGTCCCCACGTTTCCCGGGTCCTGGACGGCATCGAGCACGAGCGGACGCCAGGTGCCGTCGCTCGGGAGGGCGAGTCCTTGCCCGGTCGGAATGCGGGCGACCGCCAGGAATCCCTGGGGCGATTCCGTCTCCGCGGCGCTCTGGAACTCGCGATCAGTGACGTGCGTCACCAAAACACCCTTGGCGGCGAAGGCCTCGAGCAGCGCCGCGCCGCGCGGCGAGGTGGCGAGCTGCGGGGCCGCGAGCACGCCGACGACGTCGAGCCGCGACCGGACCAGCTCTTCGCCGGTTCGGACCCCTTCCACCACGAACAGCCCTTCGCGCTCCCGCGCCTTTCGGCGGGTGAGGTCCCGGGCCAGGGTCAGCAGTCGCATCGATTCTCCCGGTCGCGGTGTATCATCGGCTGAACCTGTACGGGGCGCCTGACGCGCCCGTTTCTCCCGTCATGCTCGCAATGCCTCGCTTGCTCCGTTCGTACTCGCCACGCCACGTGCCGCGTGGCATGCGCCCGATCGCCGCCGTCGCGCGGCTCGGGGTTGCGGTGCTCGCCCTCGCCGGCTGCGCCATCTCGACGCAACGCGAGATCGAACTCGGGACCGACTACTCGCGGCAGGTCAACGCGCAGCTTCCGATGGTGACCGATCCCGAGGCCGTACGCTACATCAACGTGCTCGGCGACTCGATCGCGCGCATCGCCGACGACCGAAATCTCGACTGGCGCTTCTTCATCGTCGATAGCCCCGACGTGAATGCCTTCGCCATTCCCGGCGGCTTCGTGTACGTGAACCGGGGACTCATCGAGCGCACCACGCAGATGAATCAACTTGCCGGGGTGCTCGGACACGAGATCGGGCACGTGGTTCGCCGGCACAGCGTCAAGCAGATGCAAAAGGGTCAGGGACTCACGATGGGCGTGCTGCTCGGCTGCATCCTCACGCCCATCTGCACCAACGGCGGCGATGCGGCGGTGGGAATTGCGGGGAACCTGGCGATGGCGTCGTTCTCGCGCTCGGATGAGGCGGAGTCGGACCAGGAGGGGATTCGATATGTGATGCGCGCCGGGATCGACCCGCGCGGGATCCCGGAGATGTTCCGCATCCTCATCAAGGAGCGCAACGACCACCCGTCGGGGGGCATCGACTCGTGGTTCCGGACGCACCCCATGGAGGAGGAGCGCGTGCGGGCGACCGAGTCGACGATCGCCCAGTTCAGCAAAGGGCAGCTGGACCGGCTCGCGCGCGACACGCCACGCTACCAGCAGTTCAAGCAGCGCCTCTCCAAGCTCCCGGCCGCGCCGACGCGCGCGCGCTAGCGGCACGCCGTCGAGACGGACGCGCGAGGTCGCGTTGGTGCGGGGACACCAGCGGCAGACGTGCGCGGGGTCACGGCGCCCCGCGCGCGCCGCACCCATCTGTGGGGGCGTTGGCGGATTGCGGCCCTGAGGCCAGTCGCGCAACGTGCAGTCGCACGCGCCGCTCCGTCGCATCACCCACCCTTGGAATTGCCCGCATGCACGCCTTCTTCGCGTCTTCCGTTCGCCTTCAATTGCTGGCGCTCGCCCTCGCGGCGATTCCGACGCTCGCCGCGACCCCGACGCTCGCCTCCGCACAGCAGCGCGCGCCGCGCGTCTTGAGCGTGGGACTCGGCGGTGGCGGTGCGGTCCCGGTGGGGGATTTCGCCAACGACGTCAAGACGGGGTGGACCGTGAACGGCCACCTCCAGTACCAGCCAGTGGCCGAGGGGCCGTGGGCGGTCCGCGCCGAGGTGCTCTACATGCGCACGGACCTCAGCGATGAGGCGATTGCCTCCGGCGGCGGTACCCCTGACCAATCGTGGACGAACAGTGTGGTGTACGCCGGCGTGTCGGCCCCGTACTTCGTCGCCGGGCGTGCCGGATCGGTGCGGCCGTACGTCATCGCCGGGCTCGGGCTGTACTCGCAGACCATCAAGCTCGATGACGCCGGCGGCGTCTCGTCCAGCGTGACCGAGTCGGGGTTCGGATTCAACGCCGGCGCGGGGATCCGGTTCGGCGGCGCGATGGGGTTCTTTGCCGAGGCACGGTTCCACCAGTTCAGCATCACCCCGAGCGGGAGCGAGAAGACGACGAGCCAGTTCATCCCGGTCTCGCTGGGCTTCACGTTCTAGGGTTGCAGCTGCCGAGCAGACGACGGGCCGCGCCGGTATGGCGCGGCCCGTCGCATTTCACCCTGATCGCCACGCGGGCGTCGGTCAGAGCGCCTGGACCAGTGCCTCGACCAGCCGCTCGAAGTCGGCGGCGGCCACGCGCGTCACCTCGATGACCTCCTGGTGGTGGATCGGGTGCGGACTCGTCCCCGCCGCCGGATTGGTGATGCAGCTGACGGCGGCGCAGCGCATCCCCATGGCCCGCCCCACCACGACTTCGGGGACCGTCGACATCCCCACGGCGTCCGCCCCCATCCGCTCGAGCATGCGCACCTCGGCCGGCGTCTCGTACGTCGGGCCGAGCAGCCCGCAGTAGACCCCCTCCTCGAGGCGGATCCCCAGCGCGTTGGCGGCCGCGTGCAGCTGGCGGATGAGTCCCGGGTCGTATGGCGCCGACATGTCGGGAAACCGCTCGTCGCCGGCCACCACCCGCCCGAGCAGCGGGTTCCGGAACATCAGGTTGATGTGATCGGCGATGACCATCAGTTGGCCGGGGGAGAAGGTGCGGCGAATCCCCCCGGCGGCGTTGGACAGGATGAGGGTGCGCGCCCCCAGCGCGTGCACGACACGCACCGGAAAGGCCGAGTGCTCGGCCTCGTGCCCTTCATACATGTGGAAGCGCCCGGCCAAGGCGAGCACCTCGCGCCCCCCAAGCGTTCCGTGCAGCAACTCGCCGGCGTGCCCCTCCACCCGCGGCTCGGCAAAGCCCGGGATGTCGCGATAGGCGACGCGCGTGGCGCCGTCGATCCTGTGGGCCAATCCCCCCAGGCCCGAGCCCAGCACGATCGCCGCCACGGGCGACTGCACCGGAAGCCTCGTGCGCAGGACGGCGACGGCCGCCTCGAGCGTGCCCGCCACTCCGAGCGACTCAGCCATGGCGCAGCAGCTCGATCTCCGCCCGAGCGCGTTGGAGGAGCGCGTCGCGCTCCGCGTCGGGGAGGAAGGCGCTCGCAAAGCCGTTGAGCGCCATCGTGGCGAGCTCGTCGAAGTCGAAGCCGAGCGATCCGGCCGCGTGCTGGTACTCGTCGACGAGGTTGGTCCCGCTCATGAGCCGGTTGTCGGTGTTGAGGACGACGTTGAGCCCCTGGTCGAAGTAGTGTCGCAGCGGGTGCGTCTCGTACGAATGCGCGGCGTGCGTCTGCACGTTGCTCGTGAGGCAGATCTCGAGGGCGATGCGCGCGTCGTTCACCTCGGCGGTGAGCGACGGGTCCTCGAACAGTCGCGTGGCGTGGCCGATGCGCGAGGCGCCGCAGGTGTGGACCGCCTGCCAGACCGACCCCGCGCCGTCCCCCTCACCCGCATGGCAGGTGCAGGCGAGGCCGTGCGCCTGCGCGTAGCGGAACGCCTCGGCATGGTCGGAGGCCGGGTGGCCGATCTCCCCTCCCGCGAGGTCGAAACCGACGACCCCCTGGTCCTTGTAGTCGACCGCGAGGCGCGCGAGGTCGAGCGACGTCGCCGGCGGCAGGTGCCGCAGCGAGCAGACGAGCACTCGGGCGACGATGTCGTGGTCGCGTTGGGCCTTGGCCAGTCCGCGCAGCGGGGCCTCGACCGATTCGCCTAACGTGAGCCCCCCCTTCACGTTGAGGACGGGGGCGTAGCGCACCTCGATGTAGCGCACCCCCTCCCGGGACGCATCCTCGGCCAGCTCGTAGGCAATACGTTCGAGCGACTCGGCGGTCTGCATGACGGCCAGCGTCGTGTCGAAGCGCGCGAGGTAGTCCTCGAGGTTGCGCGCGTCGCTGACGAGCATGTAGTCGGCCAGCGCCTCGGCGTCGTCGCGCGGCATCGCGATACGCGATTCGCGCGCCAGGTCGAGCATGGTGTCGGGACGCAGCGAGCCATCCAGATGGCAGTGCAGTTCAGCCTTCGGGAGCTGTTCCAGCAGCGTGCGGGTGATGACGCGTGGCATGCTCGTCAGGCGTCCTCGCCAGCGGCACCGCGCTGCCGGTTGGAGACGACGCGGAAGATCGCGCCGTCGTACAGCGCCGCAACGCCGTCGACCGGGAGCCCGCGCGAATCGGTGACGATGCGGTCCCCGGCGACGATGGCATCGGCGAGTGACGCGTCGAACAGCCGCACGGCGTCGACGGGCGAACCAGCGGCCGGGGCATCGACGCCACGGCCATTCACGTACACGCGCACGGTGGCGCTCATGGCTTCAGGGGAATGAGGCGCGCGTCCGTGGGCGCACGCAAGGGTTGGGGACGGGACTTCACGTAGCGCGCCAGCGCCTCGAGGTCGACCAGCTTGAGGTCCTCGACCTTTCGCGCCACGCGCGCCAGGGTGGAGCCGTCGCCGCCGGTGAGGATGAAGTCGAGCGTCACGAGTCGATACGACTGCCGCGCGTTGACCGGACGCCCGTCGGTGAAGGTGAGGCGTGTGATGCGCTGGCCCGCGGGGCGTGCCGGATCGTACGTGACCTTCACGCCGCTCAGGTGCAGGTTGATGTCGTCGCGCGCGACGATGTCCTCGAGCAGCCGCCGCAGGTCGGCCCCGCGCAAGGTGACGCGCACGAGCGAGTTGCCGAACGGCGTGACCTCGAAGAGCGAGCCGAGGGTGACGGGGCCGGCGTTGAGCGGGGCGCGAAGGCCGCCGCGGTTCATGAGGCCGACGTCACCGCGTCCCACGCTGCGATAGGCGTCGGCGATGAAGTTGCCTAACGGTCCGGCGCCACGCTCGATCCGTTCGGCGGCGGTGGCCACCGGCACGTCGTAGACGGCATTGGCGCGCGCGACCACCGAGTCAGTGTATGCCGCCGACGGAGGGTCGGCGGCGATCGAATCGCGCTGCACGTTGCGCACGCGCACCGGTGGCGCCTCCCCACCGGCCAGCGGAAGGTCGATCACGCCGATCGCGGTCCCGCGCGAGAACGCCTGCACGATCGGGATCCCCTTCACGCGCGTGAAGACGCCGGAGTGCGTGTGCCCGCTGACGATCGCATCGACCTTCTCGGTGACCTGCTGCGCGAGGTCGACGATCTCGCCGTTGCAGCTATCGGGCTTCCCGCGCTCGCAGAAGGCCCCCGCGTGGGCGATGACGACGACGAGGTCGGCGCCGCGCGCGCGCAGCGAACGGGCGTGCGCATCGACGGTGGTGGCGGGGTTGGCAAAGCGCAGTCCCGCGACGTTGGAGGCCTTGGTCGTCGTGGGCGTCTCGACCGTGGCCACGCCCACCACGCCAACCTTGATCCCCTGGACGTCGACGATCGTGTCGTTCCGGATCCACGGGACGTCGGCACCGGTGCTGTCGGTGACGTTGGCCCCGAGGATCGCGTACGGCGCCTGTCGCATGCGGGCGCGCAGCGAGTCGACGCCCCAGTCGAATTCATGGTTGCCTAACGCCGATGCCGCGAGCCCGAGCCGCCCGAACAGGGTGACGACCGCCGCGCCGTACGTGAGGTTGGAGGCAGGGGTCCCCTGGAACTCGTCGCCGCCGTCGAGCCAGATGGAGGCGCAGGTGGGGGCCGGACATTCGCCCCGCGCACGCCGAATGGCGCTGGCGAGGTAGGGGGCACCGCCGCGCATCACGCCGTTGCCGTCCGGCCGCGCCTCGAAGGCACCGTGGAAGTCGTTGGTGGCGATGATCCGGAGCCACCGTCCGCTCGTCAGGCGGTCGGCGGTGCGGCGTGCCGTCCCGCTGGCGTCGAAGGCCCCGCCCTGCATCGCGCGATACGCCGCCGCCGCCGCGCTGGCCGGCTCGAGCGTCCAGTTGCGCCGGGCAAAGTCCTCGGGGCGCAGCGTTCCGCGACGTCGCACCTCGGCGATGAGCAGGTCGCGGATCTCTTCCTGCTTGTCGTAGACCACCGGCGCCCCGCGCAGCATGGCGTACCCGCCGCCCCCGGTCTGCCGGTAGTTGTTCAGCGCCATCGTGAAGCGGTCGGCGTCGGTGACGTCGCGCCCCTTCACCTGCAGGCGCGTGATCCGACTCCCGATCGGGCGCGAGATGTCGAGCGTGTAGTCGGCCCCGGCGATGATGTCGAAGTTGTAGCCCGGGACCGACGGATCGGTCGGCGACGTCGCCGCCTCCGGGGTGCCGGCGGTGCGGTAGTAGCGAGCGCTGAATTCCAGGTAGTCGCGCAGCTGGCGACCGGTGATGCGCACGGCGCGCAGCGTGTTGTCGTACGGATACAGCCGCGCGACTTCGGCCACCGTGATGGGACCGGCGTCGAGCGCGGCCCCGATATCGAAGGCGGCGGTGGCGGCCAGGTCGGCCCCCGAGGCACGCGCCATCACGTCGAGCATGAAGTCGATGAGCGGCGTATCGCTCACGCGGGCGGAGTCGGCACGCCAGGCCACGGGCGTCGTGCCTAACGTCTGGTTGACCCACCGCACGGTGGCGTCGTGGGCGCGTTGCGTTGCCGCGACGACCGCCGGGGCCTCGGGATGTCCCGCGTCGCGCACGATCTGCCCGCGCTTCCTCGCGACGTGCCACGTGCTCCCCTGTCGCACCATCGAGAGCGTGGCCAGCGCGACCGACGTGGCCCAGTTGCGCGGCTGCATGACCATCACGCCGTTGATGACCGTGTCGGCCACCTCACGGTGCGAGTGTCCGATGACGATGAGGTCGACCCCCGGCACCTCGCGAGCGATACGCGCCCCGACGTTTTCGCTGGGGAGTCCGCTGGAAACGGTGTCGTAGCTCGACGGTTCTCCAAGCCCGGAGTGCATCACGACCACGACCGCGTCCGCACGGTCGCGCACCGCCCGCACCTCACGCGCGACGTCGGGGACAATGTCGCGCACCTCCAGACGCCCGGTGAGGTTGTCGCGATCCCAGACCATCGCCCCCGGCGTGGTGGCGCCGACGATCGCGACCCGCACTCCGCCCCGCTGCACGATGTGCGAGGCGCCGTACGCTCGCCGGCCGTTGGGGAGGTACGCGTTGGCCGCCAGGAAGGGGAAGCGCGCCTGACCGATCGCCTTGGTCAGCGTCGGGAGACCGTAGTTGAACTCGTGGTTGCCCAGCGCCGCGGCATCGTAGGCCATCGCGTTCATGGCCGCGATGACGGGGTGCGGCGCGGCCGAGTCGACGCGGGCCGCGACGTAGGTCAGCGGATTCCCTTGCAGCAGGTCTCCAGCATCGACCAGGACGACCTTCCCGGGGTGCGCCCGACGCACCGAATCGATGATTGTGGCCGAGCGCGACAGGCCGCGCAGCGTATCCGGGGCGTCGGCGTAGTAGTCCCAGCCACGCAAGCGGCCGTGGACGTCGGTCGTGGCCGCGACGACGAGGTCGGTCGAGTCGGCGGCGGCGCTGGCGTCAGGACTCCCGGCCCCGCTGCGCGCGGCCGGTGTGGTCGCGCAGGACCACGTCGCGAGGGCGGCGATCGCGGCGACGAAAACGTTCAGGCGATGCATGGGACGAAACTAGTGGCCCCCCGATCCCAAAGGGAGCGCCATCGCGACGCGCCCGCCCGCTCGATTGACCGGGGCGAAGCGCTTCGCAAGCTTGCAGTTAGCCAGCGGCGCCGCGCGCGCCTTCGACGCCGGCCCCGTTGGGCGCCGCCCTCTCTCACCCTCGCCGCACGAGCGGGTTCGATACCAAACCGTGACGCCCTCCACGCTTCAATTCCAGGTGCCGACAGTTGATCGTCCATGGCGTAGTAGACACACGGCGGTGTTAGTCCCGTGAAGCCGCTCATCATTGGCATCGCGGGGGGGACGGGTTCGGGAAAATCGACGGTCGCGCGACGGGTGGCAGAGCAGTTGTCCAACGCCTCGGTCGCCTTCATCGACATGGACGCGTACTACCGCAACTACGCGCACCTGCCGATCGAGGAACGGCGCCAGATTAACTGGGACCATCCCGACGCGTTCGACATCGAGCTGATGGTCGAACACCTGCAGCAGCTCGGCGCGGGCAGTGGGATCGAGAAGCCGATCTACGACTTCGTCACCCACACCCGGAGCCCGGCGACCAAACGCATCCCACCGGCCGATGTGATCGTGGTGGACGGGATCCTGTTGTTCGTGGACGAACGACTACGGGACCTGTGCGACGTGAAGGTGTTTGTCGACGCCGATGCCGACATCCGGCTCGCGCGCCGCATCAAGCGAGACATGGTCAAGCGGGGTCGCCCGCTGGAGGACATTCTGGAGCAGTACCTGACGACGGTGCGACCGATGCACCTGCAGTTCGTGGAGCCCAGCAAGCGCTACGCGGACGTGATCGTCCCGCGCGGTGGCCACAACGCCATCGCCATCGAAATGATCATCGCCAAGATCCAGCGGCGATTCGACAACGCCCGCGGATGATCGCCCGCCCTGCGACCGGTGGCGAGCGCGTGCTCGTCGTGGACGACGAGCCGGACATCGTCGCGCTGGTCGCCTATCACCTCGTGAAGGCCGGCTATCGCGTCTCCACCGCCTCCACCGGCCACGACGCCGTGGCCCAGGCGCGGCAGGAACGCCCCGCACTCATGGTGCTCGACCTCATGCTCCCCGGCATGTCGGGGTTCGAGGTCCTCGAACAGCTGCGGGCCGAGGAGTCGACGCGCGACATCGCCGTCCTCATGCTCACCGCCCGCAAGGACGAGCCCGACCGCATCAAGGGGCTGTCGTTAGGTGCCGACGACTACCTCACCAAGCCCTTCTCCCCGCAGGAACTCACCCTGCGGGTCGGGGCGATCCTGCGGCGGATGCAGCAGGGGCAACAGCAGCCGGGTGACACCCTGCGCGTGGGGCCGATCGCCATCGACCGCGCGGCGCACCGCGTCGCCGTCGACGGCCGCGACATCGACCTCACCCCCACCGAGTACAAGCTCCTCCTCACCCTCGCCGAGCGGCGTGGACGCGTGCAGGCGCGCGCCCACCTCCTCGAGACCGTGTGGGACGCCGCCCCCGACATCCAGACGCGCACCGTGGACATGCACGTCCAACGACTCCGCACCAAGCTGGAGTCGGCCGGAGAACTCATCGAGACAGTCCGGGGCTTCGGGTATAGATTGCAGGCGGCCCAACCACGTAGTGCGTGAGGCTCTCCCGACAGCTCCTTGCAGGTTCGCTCCTCGTCATAGGCGTGCTGGTGCTGCTGGTCGTGATCGCTCTCGACTGGCGGCTCGGCGTTCGCCTGCGTGACGACACCGCCATCGAGCTGCAGCGCGAAGCGCGACTCATCGCCGCCTCCTGGCACCCCACGCTCGATGCCGATTCGCTGGCCGACGCCGCGGGCGAGGCCCTCGGGCACCGCGTCACCCTGATCGACTCCACCGGCGTGGTCCTCGGCGACTCCGAGTTCGACCAGCCGGCGTTGGCTCGCCTCGAGAACCACAAGGGCCGCCCCGAAGTCATCGCCGCCATGCGCACGGGGGAGGGATCGTCGGTCCGCCCCTCACCATCGGCCGGCGATGAGGAGCTGTACTCGGCCCTGCGCGCCCCCTTTGGCGTTGCCCGCGTCTCCATTTCCACCGCCACGCAGCGCGGCATCGTACGGCGTGTGCAGGGCGACGTGCTCTCCGCGGCGCTGCTCGCGACCGCCGCGGCCTTGCTCCTGGCGGTCGTCTTCGCCCGCTCGATCACGCGCCCCATCCTCGAACTGCGCGACGATGCGCAGGCCATTGCCGCCGGCGACCTGACGCGCCGCCCGTCGCTCGTGGCCCCGGGCGAGGTCGGCGAACTGGCCTCTGCCTTCCACCGCCTCGCCGAGCAGCTCTCCGCACGCGTGCAGGCGCTCGAGGCCGATGATGCCCTCCTGCGCGCCCTCACCGAGGCGCTCAACGAAGGGGTGATCGCCCTCGACGGCCGACAGCAGGTCCTGCACATGAACGCTGGCGCGCGGCGCCTGCTGGGTGTGAAGGACCCGATCCCCTTCCCCTCCGACCTCCTGCCACGCGACCGCGTGCTGCGCGACGCCCTCACCGCGGCGCTGACCGGCGTCTCGACCGACGCGCTCGAGACGCAGCTCAACGAACGCGCCGTCACGCTCACGGCCCGCCCCCTCGACGGCGGTGGAGCGGTGCTCGCACTCCTCGATGTCACCCCCATCCGGCGACTGGAGAAGGTCCGGCGCGACTTCGTCGCCAACGTCTCGCACGAACTGCGCACGCCGCTCACGGTCGTGAGCGGCTTCGCCGAGACGCTGCAGGACGAAACGCTCCCACCGCCCGAACGCGCGCGATTCAGTGCGACGATCCTGGCCAACACCCACCGCATGCAGCGCATCGTCGACGACCTGCTCGACCTGTCGCGCATCGAGTCGGGCGGATGGCGCCCCAACCCCGCCGACGTCGACCTGCGGGCGGTGGTGCAGGAGATCTTCGGGGGGGCGCGAACGACCGCCGATCGCAAGAAGATCGCCCTCGTCTCGGCGCTCCCCACCGACATTCCGACCGTGCATGCCGATCCGACGGCGCTGCGGCAGGTGCTGGCCAACCTCGTGGACAACGCGCTCCGCCACACCACCGCGGGGAGCGTGACGATCGCCGCCGCCCGCGAAGACGGCGGCGTGCGGCTCTCGGTGCGCGACACCGGGTCGGGAATCAGTGCCGAGCACCTCCCGCGCATCTTCGAACGCTTTTACCGCGTCGATGCCGCCCGCTCACGCCACGAAGGGGGGACCGGGCTCGGCCTCGCCATCGTGAAGCACATGGTCGAGGCGCACGGCGGGCGCGTGACCGCCGACAGCACGGCGGGCCTGGGGACGACGGTGAGCGCGTACTTCCCCGACCTGACGGCGTTTCCGAGGGGCGATACGCCGGCCTCGGTCGCCACCATCCCCCCGCTCCCTCCCGGCTGAAGCCCCGGCGGGCGCGCGGCGAGCGGTCCTCGCCACCGCCCGGGGCGCCGCTCTGTCACAATGTCACGCCTGCTGTGACATCGCCGTGATGCGATCACGCGGTTGTGTCACGACGGGTGCGCACGCTAGGGGAGGTCGGTAGCGGATGGAGGAGGAATTGGGCCCGCGCCGTGACGCGTTCGTTGCATGGCTGTCGGCCAGCCGAGACGAAGGGCGGTGATTGTAACGGAGCGTCGCGCGCGACCAGCGCCGCGCCCTGCTCCCTTACGTGTGAGAATCACATGACCCGTTTGCTCCGTGACTCCCTGCTCCGCGTGCGCGCTTCGGCCCTCGCGCTGGCGGGGGCATTCCTCTTCGCCTCCAGCGCGTCGGCGCAGCAGCCCACCGGGCGCGTCGTCGGCCGCGTGATCGACGCCGCCAGCGGCCAGGGACTCTCCGACGTCGGCGTGCAGGTGGTTGGCACGACGTTAGGCACGATGTCCGGGGTCGATGGTCGCTACACCCTCACCGGCGTCCCCGCCGGCACGGTGACGATCCAGTATCGCCGCATCGGCTTCGCGCCCAAGACCGTGACGGGGATCATCCTCGAAGCCGGCAAGACGCTGGAGCAGAACGTGACGCTGGCCACCGCCGCGATCACGCTTGCGGCGCAGACGGTGACGGCGAACGCCGAGCGCGGCTCGGTCTCCGACGCGCTCGACGCGCAGCGCACTGCCACTGGTGTCGTGAACGCGATCACGTCGGAGCAGATCAGCAAGAGCCCCGACTCGGATGCGGCCCAAGCGGTGCAGCGCGTGAGCGGCGTCACCGTGCAGAACGGCAAGTACGTCTTCGTCCGCGGACTCGGCGAGCGCTACACCACCACGCAGCTCAACGGGACGCGGGTGCCGAGCCCCGAACCGGAACGCCGCGTGGTGCCGCTCGACATGTTCCCGTCCAACCTGCTCGAGTCGATCACGACGTCCAAGACGTTCACCCCCGATCAGCAGGGCGACTTCTCCGGGGCGCAGGTCGAGATCAAGACGCGCGAGTTTCCCGCGCGTCGCCAGGTCACCTACAGCCTCACAACCGGGATGAACAGCGGGTCGACGGGGCAGTCGCTCCTGCGCTCGCGCAACGGCGGCGGCGAGACCTTCGCCGATGGCCGGCGTGCAGCGCAACCTGCCGTACGTCTTCAGCGTCCTGAACAACTTCCAGGGCGTCAACCTCACCTCCGCCGACAAGAGCTTCCTCGTTGGGCAGTTCCGCAACGCCTGGACCCCGGGTGAGGCGACCGGTGCCCCGAACACCTCGACCAACATCTCCGTCGGCGGGAACCAGCCCGTGCTGGGGCAGCGCATCGGCTACATCCTCTCTGGCACGTACGCCTACACGCAGGACCTGCGCAACAACCAGCAGCGCGCCCTCGCCGATCGCGGCGACAACCCCGGCGACACGCGGGAGATCGACCGCTTCGAAGGCACGACGGGGAGCCAGGGGGTGCTGTGGGGCGGGCTGGCGAACTTCAGCACGCTGATCGGCGGGCGCACGCGCCTGATGTTCAACAACACCTACAACCGCACAGCGGACAACGACGCACGCCGCGAGCGCGGGACGTTCGAGAACGAGGGGATCCGGGCGCAGATCGATCGCATGCAGTACGTCGAGCGCTCGATCCGCTCCAACCAGCTCGCCGCCGAACACCAGCTGGGCGGAACGCGCGTGGACTGGGCGCTCACGTCGTCCGGCGTCACGCGCGACGAGCCCGATCGCTCCGAGTTCATTTCCGTCATCGAGCAGGACACGCCGAACGGTCCGGAAAAGCTGCGCTGGCTCAACACCGGCAACGGCGGCGCCGTCCGCACCTTCTCCAAGCTCGACGAATCGTCGCGCGAGGCACGCGCGAACGTGCTGCACAACTTCACCTGGATGGGTCGCCAGCACTACGTGAAGGTCGGGGGACTGTCCGCGCGACCGAGCGTGATGCCAACACCCGCGCCTACGCCATCGCCGCCCCGCTCGCCTCCACCGCCATTCGCGAGCTTCCGGCGGAGCAGCTCTTCGCCCAGCCGTTCAGCGGCAACCGCAGCGGCATCTTCGAGATCTTCCCGCTGTCGCAGGGTGGTGCGTACAGCGCCAGCGACCGCCTGGCCGCCGGCTACCTCATGTCCGAAGTGGCGCTGAGCGAGCGCATCCGCCTCATCACGGGGGCGCGTTACGAACAGGATGCGCTCGATGTCGATGCGCAGTCCACGCTTGGGGCGCCGGTCGCCGCCCGTCGCGACTGGAAGGACGTTCTCCCCTCGGCCGCCCTGAACATCAAGCTCAGCGAGTACCAGAACCTGCGCATCTCGGCGTCACAGACGCTGGCCCGCCCGGAATATCGCGAGCTGGTCCCGATCAAGAGCCGCGACGTGCTCAACGGCGATGACCTCGAGGGCAACCCCAACCTCCAGCGCACGCGCATCCAGAACGCCGACATCCGCTGGGAACTGTATCCGTCGACCGATGAAGTCCTGAGCCTCGGCGTCTTCGCCAAGCGCTTCGACAAGCCGATCGAGCGTGTGTATCGCGCAGCCGGCGCCTCGTCCCGCTTCATCTCGTACGTCAACGCCGACCAGGCGACCAACTACGGTGTGGAGCTCGAGGCACGGAAGGGGCTGGGCTTCCTCGGCCGCGTCGGTGAGCCGTTCCTCTTCTTCACGAACGTCACGCTGATGCAGTCGGAGATCGATCTCGGCGCCTCGCAGGCGGCGGCGACCAACCAGAAGCGGCGCATGGTCGGTCAGGCCCCGTACGTGCTCAACACCGGGCTCACCTACGCCACGCGCACAGGCCGTGGCAGCGCGACGGTGCTGTTCAACCGCACGGGCGACCGGATCGATGCGGCGGGCGATCTTCCGCTCCCCGACGTGATCCAGGTGGCGCGCAATGCGGTCGACGTCTCGGTGCGCTTCCCCGTGTTTGGCCCGCTGCAGGGGCGGTTCGACGCGCGCAACCTGCTCGACGAGCCGTTCAAGACGCAGCAGGGCACGGTGACGCGCGAACAGTGGACGGTCGGTCGCACCTTCCAGCTGGGCTTCATCCTGCGGTCCTGACCTGCACGCGCGCCCTCGCCGGCGCGCGAAACCGGTGACGCCGAGGGCGTCGTGACGCGCGCGTGACGATTGTGACACACGCCCGCGACGCGACGCCCTCTTCTTTCCCTGCGCACCCCCCGCTCCATCGCAACGATCATCCCTTCCTCAGTCCGAGGCTACAGCATGTCAGGATTCTCCCGGTCGATGGCCACCGGCCTGCTTCTCTCGACGCTCGCCCTCGCCGCGTGCAGCAGCGACGATGATCCGGCGGCGCCGGTGATCCTTCCGCCGTTAGGCG
Source organism: Gemmatimonadota bacterium (assembly GCA_016719105.1). Classification (NCBI taxonomy): domain Bacteria; kingdom Pseudomonadati; phylum Gemmatimonadota; species Gemmatimonadota bacterium. The sequence continues at coordinate 110,909 of JADKAQ010000013.1, forward strand.
TCACCACCGCCCCCACCAGCGTCTCCAGCATCCGCGTGACGTTCAACAGCGTCGCCGGCGACAACAGCTACGAGATCGAGCGCGCCGAGGGCGCCGCAGGCTCCTTCGCCCCCGCCACCACGGTCGCCGCGCCCGCCACGGCCGGCACCGTCACGTACGACGACACGAACCTCAAGGTCAGCACGCTCTACCGCTATCGGATCACCGCGGTCCGCGGCACGAGCCGGTCGCAGCCGTCGTCCGAAGCGTCGGCGACCACCTTCGCCTTCGGTGGCAACCAGACCATCGACGTCACGACCGACATCACGACGAACACGACGTGGAAGGCCGAGAACACCTACGTGCTCAAGGGCTTCATCCACGTGGCCAACGGCGCCACGCTCACCATCGAGCCTGGGACGACGGTCAAGGGGGACTTCAACACCCTCGGCGCCTCGCTCTTCATCCTGCGCGGCGCGAAGATCAACGCCGTCGGACGCGCCGACGCGCCGATCGTCTTCACCTCCTCACGCGCGGCCGGACAGCGCCAGCCGGGCGACTGGGGCGGACTCGTCATCGTCGGCAATGCGACGATCAATCGCTCGGGCGTCGAGATCGAGATCGAAGGGACCAACACCGCGTCCGGCACCACCTCGGGCACCAACTACAAGGTGGTGTACAGCGGCGGCACGACGGACACGGACAACAGCGGTGAGATGCGCTACGTGCGCGTCGAGTTCGCCGGCTTCGCGCCGAGCATCAACAACGAGCTCAACTCGTTCACCTTCGCCGCCGTCGGCTCGGGCACCAAGCTCTCCTTCCTGCAGTCCCTGGCCGGTCTCGACGACGCGTTCGAGTTCTTCGGTGGCACGGTCGACGCGACCAACCTCGTCTCGTACGAGTCGGGCGACGACCACTTCGACATGTCCGAGGGCTATCGCGGACGCCTGCAGCACATCATCGCGCTGCAGACCACGCAGCTGGCACCGCGCACCTCAGCCGGCTCGGCGTCGACCGATCCGCAGGGGATCGAGAACGACGGCTGCAACGGGGCCGGTTGCACCAACGGCTTCAACACCGCGCCGTTCACCATTCCCGTGGTCGCCAACTTCACCCTGGTCGGCACCGGTGACATCGCCTCCTCCGCCTCGGCGGGTGGCGTCGGCATGATGCTCCGCCGCGGGACGGGCGGGTACTACGTCAATGGCGTCGTCTCGCGCTGGGCGCGCGCCGCCTTCTCGGTGCGTGACGGCGACACGTACGTTCGCGCCGGCAGCACCGCGATCCCCAACCTCGCCACCGCCGACTTCGCGCTGCGCAACATCCTGCTCACGGAGAACGCGGCCGCCTTCCAGACCGGAGGGAGCGCGACCCAGAACACCTTCGACGTGACTGGCAATGCCCTCGAGGCGGCGACTGGCGCCACGTCGGCGCTGTTCACTGCCCTCCCCGCCTCCGGCGCGACGCCGACCACGGCGACGCTCGACTGGACGCCGCCCTCCGCCAGCCCGGCGGCCACCGGTGGCCTGACGACCTTCGCCGGGAAGCTGGCGACCGCCGCCGGCACCGTCGTGACCGGGACCGCGTACCGCGGTGCCGCGAACCCTGCCGGCACCAAGTGGTGGCAGGGGTGGACCACCTACGCTCGCAACTAACGTCGTGACGATCCACCGTGCTGGTCCGACGATGGCGTGGGGGGCTCTGGCCCTCTGCGCCATCGTCGGCTGTTCCCCCTCGCGCGAATCGCGCGGTGAGGCCCAGGCGGCCACCGTCGACGGCGACTCCGTCGCGCGGGTGCGGCAGGACTCCATCAACCGTGCCCAACCGGGCTATGTGGTGGACTCGATCCTCCCGCCCGACGAAGCGCTGCGTCGCTTTCAGGAGAGCGTGGTCAACCCGGGCGCGCTGGTGCACGGCGCCGCGTCGCGGGATGCCCTCGTGTACCAGTTCGTGCGCGCGGTAGAGGCCAACGACTCGCTGACCCTGATCCGCTCCGCCGTCCATCGCGGCGAATACGCACATCTCATCTACTCGCAGTCCCCGCTCGCACAGGGGGCGACCTATCAGCCGCCCGAGGTCGCCTGGGTCCAGCTTTCGAACGGCTCGGTACAGGGCTTTCGCCGGACCCTCGCTCGGCACGGCGGGCATTCGCTCAACTTCGCGTCGTACCGGTGCCCCGAGGCGCCTGAGCGACACGGGGATCTGACCATTTGGCGCGGCTGTCTGGTGGAGCTGGGGACCGGCGAGGGGCGCAGCATGACACGCCTGTTCGGTCCCATCGTCTCACGGAACGGCCAGTTCAAGTTCCTGAGTCTGGCCAACGATTTGTAACGCGCCCCGCCCCCAGTCGGCGGGGCCGTCGAGGCCCTGGTCCGCCCCCGGAACGGCAGCTCCCCCTCCCAACTCGCCCCGTGGGCCTCAGCTGTGACGGCGCCGTTACAATTCCGCCGCCCGTCTGAGCCACAAGGCGTGTGATCTTACTGTCACTTCTCGACTTATCTGGAGATCACACCGTGTACGCTCGCGCCCTTTCCGCGCTCGCCATTGTAACAATCGCTGCCTGCGGCGGCGGAGAAACGAAGTCCAGCGACTCGGCGGCTGCTCCCGCCCAGTCCTCCTCGTCGGTCGACCTCAACGGGGCAGGCGCCACCTTCCCCTATCCGATCTACTCCAAGTGGTTCTCGGATTACGCGACCACGAAGGGGATCAAGATCAACTATCAGTCGATCGGCTCGGGCGGCGGGATCAAGCAGCTCTCCGAGCAGACCGTCGACTTCGGGGCCACCGACGGCCCGATGTCCGAGGAAGAGATGGCCAATGCCAAGGGCGGCAAGGTCCTCCACTTCCCGACGGTGCTCGGTGCCGATGTCGTGACCTACAACCTCCCCGAGGTGAAGGAGGCGCTCCGCCTAACGGGCGAGCTGGTCGCCGACATCTTCCTGGGCAAGGTGACCAAGTGGAATGACCCGCGCATCGCCGCGGAGAACGCCGGCGTCGCGCTCCCGGCCAAGGACATCCTCGTCGTGCATCGCTCCGACGGCAGCGGCACCACCTACATCTTCACCGACTACCTCACCACGGTGAGCAAGGCGTGGGCGGCCGGCCCGGGCAAGGGGAAGTCGGTGCAGTGGCCGGTGGGACTCGGCGGCAAGGGGAATGAAGGGGTCGCCGGGGCGGTCAAGCAGACGCCGGGGACGATCGGTTACGTCGAGCTGGCGTACGCCAACCAGAACAAGCTCCCCACGGCCCACATCAAGAATGCCATGGGCGAGTACGTGCAGCCGACGATCGCCAGCATCACGGCCGCGGGCGAAGGGGCCTCCGCCGCGCTCGGTGCCGACTCCGACTACCGCGTTTCGATCGTCAACGCCCCGGGCGCCGGCGCCTACCCGATCGCCTCGTTCACCTGGCTCCTCGTCTACGAGAAGCAGGCCGACGCCGCCAAGGGTCAGAAGCTGGTCGACTTCATGAAGTGGATGTACGCCGACGGGCAGCAGAGCGCCTCGGCGCTCGACTACGCCCCGCTTCCCGCGGCCCTCGCCACGCAGCTGGCGGCGCGCCTCTCCTCCATCCAGATCGGCTCCACGCCGTGACCCAGCCGTCGCAGGGCAGCGTGATGGGCGGAGCTCCGTCAGGAGCACCGCCTGCCACGGTGCCGGGGGCGATCGCCGGCTCCTCCCCCGGCGATCGTGTCTACCGCGTCATCACGACCGCCTTCGCGTGGGCGGTCCCGCTCCTCCTCGCGCTCATCACGCTCGAGGTGGTGCTGGCGGCCTGGCCCGCATTCCGCACCTTCGGCTTCGACTTCCTGACCTCGAGCGAGTGGGACGAGGTGCGCGGGAACTTCGGCGCCGCCCCCATGATCTACGGGACGGTCGTCTCCTCCGTGCTCGCCCTGATCCTCGCCACGCCGCTGGCGCTGGGCGTGGCGATCTTCCTTTCCGAGTTTGCGCCGAGCTGGCTGCGGCAACCGGTCGCCTTCCTGGTCGACCTGCTCGCCGCGATCCCCAGCGTCGTCTACGGGCTCTGGGGGATCTTCGTCCTCCTCCCCGTGCTGCGCGAGAAGGTCATGCCCTTCCTCGCCACCACGCTCGGCCTCGGCAACACGCCGTTCTTCAGCGGACCGGCCTATGGACCGTCGATGCTCGCCGCCTCGGTCATCCTGGCGATCATGGTCCTTCCGTACATCTCCGCGGTCTCGCGCGAGGTGCTCATGGCCGTGCCGCGCTCGCAGCGCGAAGCGGCGATGGCGCTCGGCGCCACCAAGTGGGAGATGATCCGGGACGCCGTGGTCCCGTATGCCCGTTCGGGGATCGTCGGCGGGATCATCCTCGGCCTCGGGCGCGCGTTAGGCGAGACGATGGCGGTCACGATGCTCATCGGCAACCGCCACGAGATCTCGTCGTCGCTCTTCGCCCCCGGTTACACGCTGGCCTCGGTCATCGCCAACGAGTTCGCCGAGGCGACGACGGCGCTGCACACCTCGACGCTGATGGCCTGCGGCGCCGTCCTCCTGGCGGTGACGCTCGTCGTCAACGTGATCGCCCGCTGGCTGGTCTGGCAGGTATCGAAGGAGGGACGATGAGCGGCCCGGCCACCGTCCAGCCGTCGCGCGTGACGGGCGTGCAGGTCGCGGCCGCGCAGCGCACCGCCCGCTCGTTAGGGCGGCGCCGCGTCGTCAACACGATCATGCTCGGCGTCATGTACGTCGCCGCGCTGGTCGCCGTCCTCCCGCTCATCTTCATCCTCTGGCACCTGGCCCGAGAGGGGGCGTCCTCGCTCTCGCTCGACTTCTTCACGAAGATGCCCAAGCCGGTGGGTGAGGAAGGCGGTGGCATGGCCAACGCGATCGTGGGGACGCTCGTCCTGCTCGGCATCGCCTCGGCGATCGGACTCCCGATCGGCATCGGCGCGGGGCTCTACCTCGCCGAGCAGCGCGGCACGCGCCTCGCCAACACCGTGCGCTTCCTCTCGGACGTGCTCAACGGCCTCCCGTCGATCGTGATGGGGATCTTCGCCTGGCAGTTCCTCGTTCGCCCCCTCGGGCACTTCTCGGCGGCCGCCGGCGGCATCGCGTTAGGCGCCATGATGATCCCGCTGGTGACGCGCACCACCGAGGAGATGATCCGCCTCGTCCCGGTCTCGCTGCGCGAGGCGGCGCTGGCCCTCGGCTACACGCGGTGGCGCACCTCGCTGGCCATCGTCCTGCGCACCGCGCTGCCGGGGATCGTGACCGGTGCGCTTGTCGCGGTCGCCCGCATCGCCGGCGAAACGGCGCCGCTGCTCTTCACCGCCTTCGGCAACCAGTTCTGGTCGCTCTCGCTCGATGAGCCGACCTCCGCCCTCCCGCTGCAGATCTTCTCGTACGCCATCTCGCCGTACGACGACTGGCATCGCCTGGCCTGGGCCGGCTCGATGGTCCTGATCGGGCTCGTGCTCGTGATCTCGCTCATCTCGCGCTTCGTCACCCGTTCACGATTCGGAGGGGGCGGTGACTGACCTCACCCTCGCCAGCCGCAGGCCGACGCCATCCCCCGTGCGGTCCATGACCCCTGTACCCCCGGTCCCACCAACCCCACCGGTCGTCGTCCCGCCGCGCCAGCACGCGGAGGAATCGGCGGCACCGGTGGTCCGCATCGCCGTACACCACCTCGACGCGTACTACGGCGCCTCGCGCACCGTGCGCGACGTCAACATCGGCTTCCACGACGGCCAGGTCACGGCGATCATCGGCCCGTCGGGGTGCGGCAAGTCGACGCTCCTGCGCTGCCTCAACCGGATGCACGAGACCATTCCGGGGGCGCGCACCGAAGGGGAAGTGTTGCTCGACGGTCAGGACGTCTACGCCCGCGGCGCGTCGCCCATCCAGGTGCGGCGTCGCATCGGCATGGTGTTCCAGCGTCCGACGCCCTTCCCCACCATGTCGATCCGCGACAACGTCGCCGCCGGCTTCAAGGGATTCGGCGGGACGGCCCCCTCGCGTCGCGAACTCGATGAGATCGTCGAGCGCTCGCTGCGCAGCGCCGCCCTGTGGGAGGAGGTGAAGGACCGCCTCAAGGACTCGGCCATCGGGCTCTCCGGCGGCCAGCAGCAACGCCTCTGCATCGCCCGCGCCCTCGCCACCGGGCCGCGCGTCCTCCTGCTCGACGAACCGACCGCCTCGCTCGATCCCATCAGCACGCAGAAGGTCGAGGAGCTGGTCTATCAGCTGCGCGGCACCGTGACCGTCGTGATCGTCACGCACAACATGCAGCAGGCCGCGCGCGTCTCCAACCGCACCGCCTTCATGTTGGGCGGCGAGCTCGTCGAAGTCGCGCCGACCAGCGCCCTGTTCACGACCCCGAAGGACCCACGGACCGAAGCGTACATCACGGGCCGGTTCGGATGACCGCAGAAGCTGCCGTTCCTCCCGTCTCCCGCCTCCCGTCGCCCGTCTCACGCGGCGTCATCGAAGCCAAGCAGTTCAGCTTCTGGTACGGCGCCAAGCAGGCGCTGCACGGCATCGACCTGCGCATGCCGGCGCGCTCCGTCACCGCCTTCATCGGCCCGTCGGGCTGCGGGAAGTCGACCTTCCTGCGCTCCATCAACCGGATGAACGCGCTCATCACCGGAACGCGGCACGAAGGCGAACTCCTGCTCGACGGCGAGGACCTCAACGGGCGCGTGATGGACGTGGTGCAGCTGCGCCAGCGCGTCGGGATGGTCTTCCAGCGCTGGAACCCGTTCCCCAAGTCCATCTACGACAACGTGGCCTACGGGCCCCGCATCAACGGCACGGCCACCCGCGGGGAGATCGACGACATCGTCGAGTCGTCGCTGCGGCGCGCCGCCCTCTGGGACGAGGTGAAGGATCGCCTCAAGCAGAGCGCGCTCGGCCTCTCCGGCGGCCAGCAGCAGCGCCTGTGCATTGCCCGCGCACTGGCCAACCAGCCCGAGGTCCTCCTGCTCGACGAACCCTGCTCGGCGCTGGATCCAATCGCCACGCAGAAGGTCGAAGAACTCCTCTACGAGCTCAAGTCCGAACTGACCATCGTGATCGTCACGCACAACCTCCAGCAGGCCGCACGCGTCTCGGACCAGACGGCCTTCTTCTACCTCGGGCGCCTTGTCGAAGTCGACGCCACAGAGCGTATCTTCACCAGCCCGCGCGAAGAGCGCACCGAGGCCTACATCACCGGGAGGTTCGGATGAGCCCCGCCAACATCGCGTCCGAATCCGTCGGCTTCCGCCACTTCCATGACCAGCTGGCCACGCTCAAGCAGCGGCTGCTGGACATGTCGGCGCGGGCCGAGGAACTCGTCGACCTCGCCGTCGACGCCTTGCTCACGCGCGACAAGGACAAGGCCGACGCCGTCATCCAGGGCGACCGCGAGATCGACACCCTGGAGATCGACGTGGAATCGCTGGCCGTGGAACTGCTCGCCACACAGCAGCCCATGGCGCGCGACCTGCGCTTCATCATCAGCGCCATCAAGGTCTCCAGCGACCTGGAACGCGTCGGCGACCACGCCGTCAACATCGCCCAGTCGGCGCTGCGCCTCATTGCCCTGCGCTCGTCCATCACCCCCGATCCCGAGATCGAGGACATGGCGCGCCGGGCGCGGCGCATGCTCTCCGACGCCCTCGACGCCTTCATCCGCGCCGACGGCTCGCTGGGGCGCGAGGTCTGCAAGGCCGACGACGCCGTCGATGCCCTGCACAACTCGCTCTTCCGCATCCTCCTGACGCACATGATGGCCGACGCCCGGACCATCAACCCGGCGCTGGAACTCCTGCTCGTCAGCCGCAACCTCGAACGCGTCGCCGACCTGGCCACCAACATCGGCGAGGACGCGGTCTATCTGGCGGAAGGCAAGCAAATCAAGCATCGTTTCGAGTTCGACGAGAAGGCGAACGCCGACCCTTCCTAGGCTGACCTCGATGGCCGCTCCCGTTCGCCCCCGCATCATTCCGCTTCGCAGCAAGGCCCCGCGCCCCGGCGACGGCGTTCGGTTGGCGGCCATCGACATCGGGTCCAACTCGATCCGACAGATCATCGCCGACGTCTCCACCGACGGACGCATCCGCGTCCTCGACGAGATGAAGGCGGCCCCGCGGCTCGGCACGGGGCTCGACGCCAGCGGGCGCCTCGACGAGGACGCCATGCGCCACGCCCTCGAGGCGTTGCACCGCATGGCGACCCTGGCCACGCAGTACGGCGCGACCAAGGTCGAATCGGTCGCCACCAGCGCCGTGCGCGACGCCGCCAACGGCAAGCAGTTCATCGAACTCGTGCGGCGTCAGACCGGGCTGCGCGTGCGCGTCCTGCACGGCGATGACGAGGCGCGCCTCGCCTTTCGCTCGGCGCTCGCCCACTTCGACCTCGCGCGCGGCCGGGCGGTGGTGATGGACATCGGCGGCGGATCGTTGGAGCTGGCGATGAGCGCCGACGGGCTGCTCGATGGCCTCGTCTCGCTCCCCTTCGGCGCCATCCGCATGACCGAGCAGTTCCTCGGCCTCACGCCCAGTCGCAAGGCCGTGCGCAAGCTTCGCGAGTACGTGCGCGACGACATTCGCCGGGCGCTCCCGCTGCGCGACTGGCGCGGGGCAAAGCTCATCTGCTCCGGCGGGACCTTCACCAACCTCGCCGGGATCTACCTCTACCGGCAGGCGACATCGAGCGCGGCGGGACGCGTGCAGGGGACGCGTGTCCCGCGCGAGGAACTCGAGCACATCATCGACCTGGTGCAGGAGTGCTCACCCGAAGAGCGCACGCAGGTACGCGGCCTCAACGTCGGGCGCTCCGACATCATCCTCGCCGGGCTCGTCGTCGCCGCCGAAGTGATGGCGCGCACCGAGTCGCGCGACCTCGTGGTCTCGGCGTATGGCATTCGCGAGGGACTCCTGCTCGAGAGCGCGCAGGTGACCACCGTTCCCGCCGACCCCGGCGAGGCGCGCGAACGTTCGGTGAACACGCTGGCCGAACGCTGCCACTACGAGGCGCCGCATGCGCAGCACGTGCGCCGGCTGGCGTTGCAGCTGTTTGACGCCATCGGCCCGCGCATCGGCTGCTCCAACGAGGACCGCCAGGTGCTGGCCGACGCCGCGCTCCTGCACGACATCGGCTACCACATCAACTACGACCAGCACCACAAGCACTCGTACCACCTCATCCTCCACGCCGACCTGCTGGGGATGTCACCGGTGGAACAGGTGCTCGTGGCCAACGTGGCGCGCTACCACCGCGGATCACCGCCGAAGAAGAAGCACCCCAACTTCGGGCGACTCGACCGCGAGTCGCGCGACCGCATCGTGCGGCTCTCGTCGCTCCTGCGCATTGCCGACGGCTTCGACCGGGGGCATGTGGGCGGGGTACAGCGCGTGAAGGTGCGCTGGACCGATCGTGCGTTGCGCATCACCGCCGTCCCCGACCCGCGCGCCCGCGTCCTGCGCCTCGAACTGTGGGGGGCGAGCCGCAAGGCGACGTTGTTGTCCGAGCTCGCCGGGATCCCGGTGGAGATCGTCGCCCCCGATGGCACGGTGATCGACTCGGGGCAGGACGACGGGGACGGCGACGGCGAGTAGCGGCGAAGGCGCGCGCCCCGGACCGCACCATCGCGTCTTGCCTGTGAGCGCCTCCTAACGCCTAGGCGGCCGCTTCCCCTTCCCGCGCGGGGCGGCCGAGGTGCCCTTGCCGTTCGCCGGCGTGGGCTGAGCGACGGGTGCCACCGCCAGCGCCGTCACCGCACGGACCTCGGCGGTGGTGTAGCGCGAATCGATGCGATCCAGCCCCCACGGGTCGCGCAGCAGCTTGCGATGCGTCGCCAGTTCGTCCTCGTGGCCGGGGACCACCTGCACATAGGTTCCGTCCGGCCCCAACTCCCAGGCCTGGCGGTTGTCGGCCAGACACGTCTCGAGGAGCGAGAACATGCGCAGTTGCAGCCCGCGGTCCTCCACCGGGACGATGACCTCCACGCGCCGCTCGAGGTTGCGCGGCATCCAGTCGGCCGAACCCGTGTAGTACTCCTCAGCCCCGCCGTTCGCGAAGTAGAAGAGGCGCGAGTGCTCGAGGAAGCGCCCGATGATGCTGCGCACCCGAATCCGGTCCGACACCCCGGGGAGCGCCGGACGCAGGCAGCAGATCCCGCGCACGATGAGGTCGATCTCCACCCCGGCCTGTGATGCCTCGTACAGGGCGGCGATGACGTCGGGCGAGACGATCGCGTTCAGCTTGGCCACGATGCGCGCCATGCGCCCCGCGCGCGCGTGCTCCGCCTCGCGCCGAATGAGCTCGATGAAGCGCGCCTTCATGTTGGCCGGCGCCACCAGCACCTTGCGATACTCGCGCTGGCGTGAGAAGCCGGTGAGGAGGTTGAAGACGTCGGTGAGGTCGGCGCCAACCGCCGGGTTGCAGGTGAACAGCCCGATGTCGGTGTACAGTCGCGCCGTCTTCGAGTTGTAGTTCCCCGTGCCGATGTGGACGTAGCGCCGGATCCCGTCCGGCTCGCGCCGCACGACCAGCGCGATCTTCGCGTGCGTCTTGAGTCCCGGGAGGCCGTACGCCACGTGCACCCCGAAGTCCTCCAGCGTGCGCGCCCAGGTGATGTTGTTGGCCTCGTCGCCGCGCGCCTGCAGCTCCACCAGCACCGCCACCTGCTTCCCCCGCTGTGCCGCGTTGGTCAGCTGCTTGACGATCGCGCTGTCGCCCGAGGTGCGGTACAGCGTCGTCTTGATCGCCAGGACGTGCTCGTCCACGGCGGCCGACTCGAAGAAGCGCTCGACGGAGGTCGCGAACGACTCGAACGGATGGTGCACGAGGATGTCGCGCTCGCGGATGACGTCGAAGATCGAGCGCGTCGCATCGCGCAGTTCCGGCGGCGTAAGCGGGGCGAACGGCGCATCGCGCAACTCGGGAATGTCCAGCAAGGACAGCGACATCAAGTCGCCCAGCTCGAGCAGCGGCCCGGGTTCGTGCACATCACGGTCGGTGAGCGGCAGGACGTCGGGATCCGTCACCTCGCGCAACTCGTCGAGGAGCAGCTGGCGGATGTGCGCCGGCATCCCGGTCTGCACCTCCAACCGCACCACCTCGCCAAAGCGCCGCTGGAAGACCTGCTCCTCGATCGTCGCGAGCAGGTCTTCGGGCTCGTCAGCCGCCGGCACGTCGAGGTCGGAGTAGCGCGTGATCTTGAACGTGTGCCACCCGAGGATCTCCATCCCCGGAAAGAGCGTTCCCAGGTGCGCGCCGATCAGGCGCTCCAGCGGGACGAAGTGAAACGGGCGCCCGGTCGGGATCCAGCGCGGGAGCGAGCGCGGCACCTTCACGCGAGCGAAGTGCTCGCCGGCACGCGAAGGATCGCGCAGCTCGACCGCCAGCGAGATCGAGAGGTTGGAGATGTACGGGAAGGGATGCCCGGGATCGACCGCGAGCGGGGTCAGGACCGGAAAGACCTCGCGCTCGAAGAAGGCGTCCATCGCCGCCGACTCGTCCGGCGTGAGCGACGCCATGTCGACCAGGCGTATGCCGCGCGCATCGAGCAGCGGGAGGAGCCGGTCGTGCAGGCAATCGCGCTGCTGCACCACGAGGTCACGCACCGCCTTCTCGATGGCCTCGAGCTGCGTCGCTGGCAACATGCCGTCTGCAGGCGCCTGTACCACTCCGGCCGCCACCTGTCGCCGAAGCCCCGCCACACGTACCTGGTAGAACTCGTCGAGGTTGGTGCTGAAGATCGACAGGAACTTGAGGCGTTCGAGCAGCGGCGTCCGCTCGTCGAGCGCCTCATGCAGCACCCGCGCGTTGAATGCGAGCCAGGACAGCTCGCGATTCACGTACAGGGCAGGTGCGACAGCGTGTTCGATCATGGGGTGGGACGTCGCGGGCTCGGGGACGCTCACTCGCACTCGGGCAGTTGTGGGAAATCTCCCCGTGCAAGCTAATGACGGAAGGGTCACCGGCGTGTCACGAAGCTGCAACGCCGGCCGAGGCCGGTTTGCGTCAACTGGTTGTCAGTTGAGGAGTTACGGGCGCCGTGCCCCTTCCTTTACGGCCGCAAGGTAGTCGGCGAACAGCGCATCGAAGACGCAGTCCCAGCTGCGCGCCCGCGCCCCCTCTCGCCCCCGCCGCCCCGCCGCGCGCCGCATCGCCGGGTCGCGCCCCCAGCGGGCGATGTGCGCCGCCAGTCCGCTCGCGTCCCCCGGCGTGTAGAACGAACCGGCCCCGGGTACCATCAGCTCGCGCGTCACCGCACTGTCGGCCGCGACCACCGGAAGACCGCTCGCCATCGCCTCCAGCGTCACGTTGCCGAAGGTGTCCGTCGTCGACGGGAAGACGAAGACGTCGGCCGTCGCATACAAGCGCGACAGCTCCTCGCCGCTGCGGTGCCCGGCGAAGGTGACCGTCTCGCCGGCGCGCGCCCGGCACGCCGCCAGGTGCGGCCCATCGCCAACGACGAGCAGCCGGCATGGCGGCGCGTCGGGCAGTGCCTGCAGGAGGCGCATGGCGTCGATCGCATCGTCGATCCCCTTTTCGCGGGCCACACGCCCCACGTAGAGCACCACCAGGTCGTGTTCGCGCAGGCCAAAGGCCGAACGCAACCGCGGAGTGCGCCACTCGGGCGAGAAGGTCTCCGTATCCACGCCACGCCCCCACACCGCCGTCCGCTCGAAGCCGTGGCGTTCGAGTTCCGCCGCCACGGTCGCCGTGGGGCAGAAGGTCCGCGCGCCGCTGTTGTGGAACCACCTTAGGAAACGCCACCCCGGCCGGCTGAGCAGGCCGAGTTGGTAGAAGTGGGCGTACGCGGTGAAGTGCGTGTGGTACGACGTCACGAGCGGGATGCTCCCGCGCTGCGCCGCGCGTCGCGCCGCCAAACCCATTCCGAAGGGGGTGGCCGCATGCACCAGCGTCGCCCCCCAGCGTCGCATCGCCTCGCCGAGCCGCCGCGAGCCGGGCGCCGCCAGCCGCAATTCCGGATACCCCCAGAAGGCCACGCTCGGGAATCGACGTACATGCGCCGACGGCGTCGCCGCCGGATCGTCCGACGTGAAGACCTCGACCGCCCCCCCGCGCGCCCCCACGGTCCGCACCAACCGGTCGAGGGTGCGCGTCACGCCGTTGACCTGCGGGAGAAACGTGTCGGTGACCAACGCCAGCCGCACGCCATCGAGCCGCACCCCGGCCGAGGCCTCCACCGGCGTCGACCCGCGCGTCACCTCGGACGGCGACGGCCAGGCGCCGCTCCGCGACACGGGCGGCGCGAGCCCCTCCTCCCCCCGTCGCATCGCGCGCGCGACGCGCCAGCTGTGTGTCGCGGGCACGGTCACCTCCGTCCGCTCGGTCATGGTCAGGCAGCCCCGCGCGCCGACGCGCGAATGGCGGCCAGCGAGCCATAGCCGTCGCCTTGCCGGAACTGCAGCCACCGCTGCATCGAGCGCTCCAGCGAGCGCCGCGTCTCCGGGTGATCCATGTCCGTCGGGTGCAAGGCGAGGCGAACCAAGGGCGACGTCCGGTGCGCGTGCCAGCGCGCATCGGCCACCAGCGACGACATCATGGCGCGCCACGACGACCGGGCACTCCATCGCACCGCTGGGGCGCTGAACGACCGCCCTTCCTGCAGCAGGTACACCCGCCGTTCGTCCTCGGCCAGCGCCAGCCCCGCGTCACGCGCCGCCTCACGCGTGGCGGCGCGCGCCAGCCAGGCCGGCGGGACGAAGCCGATCGGCGAAAGCCCGCACCGCGCGAGCGTCCCCAGCCCGCGCGCGATTCGCGCCCGCGCCGCGGCGTAGTCCAGCGTCAGGAACTCCCCCTCGCGCGCGGTCCGCCCGAGCGCGCGCCATTCGTCCATCACCCCGCGCGCGCTCTCTTGCTCGTCGTGGCGTTCGCCGTGCAGGAAGATGCGCGCCCCCTGGTCGGCCCGCGCGAACAGCCAATCGACGAATCGGCGATCGCCCTCCAGGGGATGGGCACCGTGCCAGTTGGGAACCACCAGCAACGCCGGCCGCACCCCCAGCCCGATGCACAGCGACCAGAGTTCGTGCAGCTGGCGGGTGAAGGGTGGCGCGACGTCATGGATCGACACGAGCACGGTCATCGGTGCAGGACCTCACGGTAGACGGCAAAGAGCCGGTCAAGGACGGTGTTCCACCCATGCTCACGCTCGGCGTAGGCGCGCCCCAGCGCCCCGCGCACCCCGCCATCGGGGGTGAGCGCGTCCAGCAGCGCCCGGGTCGCATCGCCCGACGATCCCGGCTCGTACCCCACCCCGGCTTTCGATCGTTGGACCAGCTCCCATCCGCCGCCGTGTGCCGCGGACACGACGGGGACGCCGGAGGCCAGCGCCTCCAGCGCCGAGAGGCCGAACGTCTCCACCGCGCCGGGCGAGACGTACACGTCGGCGCACGCGTGCAACCGTGCCACCATCTCCCGATCGGCGACGAACGGCAGCCACGTCACGTCGGCGTCGCCCGACTGCGCGCGCATGCGGGCACGCAGCGCGCGCTCCGTCGCCCCCGCCCCGACGATCACGAGGCGCGCCCCCGACTGCCGCGCGACCTCCGACCACGCATCCAGTACGACCTCCAGCGACTTCTCGGGGGCCAACCGCCCGATGTACAGCGCCACCGGCCGGTCCACCGGGAGCCCGAAGCGCCGCCGCGTGTGATCGCGCGCCGCTCGACGGACGGGGTGGAAGTGCGCCAGGTCCACGCCTAACGCCACGCGCGACACGCGCTCGATCCCCATGCGACGCAGCTCCCCCGCCGCGTAGTCGGACGCCACCATCGTGGTGCGGAAGAGCCGATTCAATCGGCGGAGGTAGCCCGCGGCGCCGGCGCGCGCCAGCCGCGCGAACGGTTCCGGCATGGCCAGCGACGCCGGCAGCCCGGCAAGGCTGGTATGGTGAAAGGCCACCATCGGCGCCTGCAGCCGGCGAGCGGCGATCGCCGTCACCCACGGGACAAAGAACGGCGACCCCACCTCGATCACGTCCGGACGCTCATGCTCGACGATGCGACGCGTGCTGCGCGTGGCGAACAGGAAGCGGTACGCCGTCTGCGTGGGAATGCGCGGCCCCTGCAACCGGTAGGTACGCACCCCGTCGCCCAGTGCGTATCCATCGAACGGCCCCGGAACGACCAGCACCTGCCGCAACCCCTCCCGCTCCGACACGTAGCGCGCCTTCTCCGTCAGGTACGTGCGCACGCCGCCGCTCGTCTCCCCGAACCACTTGGTAACGTCGAGGATCGTCAGTTCGGCGTGCGGGCGATCGATCGGCGGAAGTGGAGCGCGCCCCAACTCGACACGCGCCGTGCGCGCGATGGCCGGCAGGGGCGTGGCCGGAGCAATCGCTCCCGGCCGCCCGGCCGCCTCGAGAATCGTGGTCACCAGGCGCCGAGCACGAGCGCGGTGAGCATCGCCAGGACCTGCCCTGCCACGACGTCGCCAGGATAGTGCACCGCCAGGGCGACGCGCGAAAATCCGACGATCACGGCCAACAGCGTGAGTGCAGGCGCCAGCGCGGGCGACGCCGTCGCGAAACCGATCGCGACCGACATCGCCGCCGCGGCATGCCCGGATGGAAAGGAAAAGCGATCGGGCTCGGCGATCAGCACCTCGCACGACGTCCCGAGCGATGGACGCGGGCGCCCGACCGTGCGCTTGATGAGCTGCACGACGAGATGCGACACCACGAGAATCGACAGGGCGCGCAGCGCCCCGTCGCGCCACACCCCACCTATCGCCAGCGGCGCCAACGACACGCCGATGGTGCAGCGCGCCCCGCCCAGGTGCGTGAGCGCGCGCCAGAGGCGACGCGTGCGGATGGGGGTCGCATCCTGCAGCGCGAGTCGCAGGAAGAGCGCACGATCGCCGCGGCTGAGCCGCGTCAGAAGCGAGTTCGCCATGTCCGGAACCTCGGTCAGGGGTGTCGCGGAATGCCTAACGGGGAGCCACGAAGGCGTAACGCTGCGCGACTGCCGGGATGGCCGGCCGGGCCGCCGGTTCCGTCGACCCGGCAGGGATGAAGGCCTCGACCATCGCCCGACCGGCGTACCCCGCCGGCACCGGGACACCCATCGCCCACGCCACCGTGGCAGGTACGTCGAGGAGCGACGAGCAGGGGGCCAACTCGCCCGAGACCACGCGCCCGCCCGCCAGGATGAGGGGGATGGTTCGGTCGTGCGGGTGCGCCGAGTCGTGGTCGCGGAAGACCGCCCCGCCGCCGCCATGGTCCGCCATCACGACCAGCAGCGTGTCGGGATCCTCCGAGGCCCGCGTGACTACGTCGAGCAGGCCTAACGCTTCGTCCATGACACGCGCCGCGGCCACGTATTCGCGCGAGAGCCAGCCGTGCGCGTGGCCGGCGCGGTCGGCGTCGGGCCAGTGCAGCAGGAACAACCCCGTGGACTCACGCGCCAGCACCGGCCGCGCCGCCGCGAGGATCTCGACCGCCCCCCTCCCGCGAAACGTGGCGTGGGTGACGCCCGTCATGCGCGCCAGCCGCGTTGCGATCGCGCCGTACCCGAAGGGGACCGAGGCGAGGAACGCGTGCGACCCGATGCGGTGCTGCGCCAGCACGCGCGGCAGCGGCTGCAACGCGACGCGCGGACGGGGAATGCGGAAGCGATCGCTCGTGAGGCCGTGGTCGGCTGGCCGAACCCCGGTCAGGAGCGACCCCATGGCCGCCGCGGTGACGGAGGGGGCCACCGTTTGCGCCGCCAGGCTGGCGGCGCCACCGCTCGCGAGGCGAGACACGTGGCGCAGCGCCAGGAGCGGCACGGCATCGGCCCGGAGGCCGTCGAGCACGACGACGATCACGCGAGACACGCGGGGCGATGGCAGCACCATTCCTCCTGTCGATGGACGAAACACGCCGCGAATACCCGCGAAGCTCGGCCGCGCACGTATGCGGCCGTGCACGGTCGCGTTGCGGCTGCGTAACGACCGCACCCGCCGCCGCGCGTCGTCAGGCGTTCGTGACACGTGTGTCACCGGGCCGTGACCGACCGGCATCACTCGTTATGCATCGCGCGCGCGTACCGGCCACCGCACGGCCGCCACGGAGTCGCTCACCTCCACCCGGATCGCCCCGGATGCCGAGACCCCCTCGCCTGCTCGTCTGCACCGACACCTATCCGCCGCAGGTCAACGGTGTCTCCGTCGTCACGTCGCTGTCCGTCATTGGACTCGCCGAGCGCGGATGGGAGGTCACCGTGGCCGCCCCACGCTATCCCACCGCGATGCGTGACGCCTTCCCCCCCGACGTCATGCGCGCGGGGGCCCGCGAGCTCCTGCTCCTCCCCAGCGCCCCGCTCCCCTTCTATCCTGATATCCGGCTGTCGCTGCCGAATGCCACGGCCCTGTCGGAGCTCGTCGACCGGCATCGCCCGGACCTCGTGCACTGCGCGACCGAGTTTTCCATCGGTTGGCTCGCCCAACGACTCGCCCACCGTCGCGGACTCCCCGTCGTCACGTCGTACCACACGGACTTCTCGCGCTACACCGAGTCGTACGGCGTGGGATGGCTGCGCCCCGCCGTGTCCTCGCACCTCGCGCGCTTCCACCGCCGCGCCGCTCGCACCTACACTCCCTCTGCCAGTGCGGCGGCCGATGTGCGCACGCTCGGAGCCCCCGATGTGGAGGTGTGGGGACGGGGCGTGGACACCACGCAGTTCCACCCCAGGCACCGGAGCGATCCGCTGCGGCGCGCGTACGGCCGGCGCGACACCTTCATCTTCCTGCACGTCGGACGCCTGGCCGCCGAGAAGGGGGTGGATCTGATCCTGGCCGCGTACCAGCGCGCACGCTCCCAACTCCCCGAGGGCGCGGTGCACCTCGTCGTGGCGGGTGCCGGCCCCAAGACCGACGCGCTGCGCGCGCAGGCGGGCGATGGCGTCTCCTTCCTCGGGAACCTCGACCGCCGGGAAGTGCTGCCACGTCTGTACGCCAGCGCCGACGCCTTCGTCTTTTCGTCGGTTACGGAGACGCTGGGGCTCGTGATCCTCGAGGCGATGGCGAGCGGCCTCCCGGTCATCGCCGCCCCAGCAGGGGGCGTCGCCGACCACCTGCGCGACGATCTGAACGGGTTGGCCTATCCTGCGGGCGACGTCGAGGCGATGGCCCGCGCCATGATCGCGCTCGCCCTCCAGCGCGATCGCGCCGCCACGTTAGGCGCCGGCGCTCGCAGCACCGCGGAAGCGCTCGATTGGTCGCACGAGCTCGACCGGCTCGATGACAGCTACCGCGAGGTCATCGCTCGGCACGGTGCGTCGCCGGTGGCCGCGAGCGCGTAGAGCGCGGCGCCGCCGGTCGTGCACGGCACCTGACGCAGGGCGCCTCCCGCGTCGGCGGGAGGCGCGATGCCGCGCGCGGGACTAGGCCGACGCCGCCGTTGCGTTGTCGACGCGCCGTGGGCGTGACGTCAGGCGGATGGTCGTGTCGCTCCCGAGCACCCGGGCACGCTCACGCAGCCCCTCCAGCTCGCTCCACGAGAACTCCGCCCAGGCCAGCGGATAGTCGCGAAGCACGAGCGTCGTTCCGCGCGAAAAGAAGTACAGCCACCCCTCGCCGGCTGCTGGGGCATCGGCGCGCGGGACCACGCCGGGCCGAGGCGCCACCAACTCGCAGACCTGCCAGGCAAAACCAAACCGATCGGTGAAACGTCGAGCCTCGTGCATTCACTCGCTCCTCCCCCGCGTGAATCGCGCTCTCGGGGTCGGTGAATGCTGGCAGCCCGACGCGGCGCCAGCCATACGGGAAGCACGCTGTTACACGAACCGTTACACGGCCGCGACGTGGGGCGCGCGCGCCGCCTACTTCACGGCGACGAGCCGCTCCAGGAGCATGAGGCAGAGCGCCGAAATGGAAGCGGCCGCCGGGATCGTCATGATCCACGCCCACACGATGCGCCCGGCGATCCCCCACCGCACCGCGCTCACGCGGTTGGTCGCCCCGACTCCCATGATGGCCCCGGTGATCGTGTGCGTGGTGCTCACCGGGATACCGAACCTGGTCGCCAGCAGGATCGCGAAGGCGCCAGCGGTCTCGGCCGCACTTCCACCGACCGGGCGGAGCTTCGTGATCCGGCTCCCCATCGTGTGGACGATGCGCCAGCCGCCAAAGAGCGTCCCGGTGGCAATCGCCGTGTAGGCACCGATCTCCACCCAGAAGGGAATGTGATCGCTGTTGGCGACGTACAGGTGGCGCAGCCACCCCGTCTCGTTGGCAAAGGCCGCATTGGCCGAGACGAGCAGGCCGACGATGATCCCCATCGTCTTCTGCGCATCGTTGGCTCCGTGCGAGAGTGAGAAGAGCGCCGCGCTCGCCAGCTGCACTTTCCGGAAGATGGCGTCGACCTTGCGCGGCGACACCTTCTGGAAGGTCCAGTAGATGGCCGTCATCAGCAGGTAGCCGGCCACCATGCCGATGATCGGCGAGAGGAAGATGAAGATGATCGTCTTCGTCCACCCGGCCACGATGATCGCCCCCGATCCCGCCTTGGCCACCGCCGCCCCGGCGTACCCGCCTAACAAGGCGTGCGACGAGCTGCTGGGGAGGCCGTAGTACCAGGTGATCAGGTTCCAGATGATCGCCCCCAGCAACCCACCCAGGATGACGTTCGGAGTGACGATCGACACGTCGATCATCCCCTTCCCGATCGTCTTGGCGACTGCCGTCCCCACCGTGAAGGCCGCCACGAAGTTGAAGAACGCCGCCCACACCACCGCCGTCAGCGGGCTCAGGACGCGCGTCCCGACGATGGTGGCGATGGAGTTGGCGGAGTCGTGAAAGCCGTTGATGAAGTCGAACACGAACGCGACCAGGACGATCGCGATGACGTAGGTGACCACGGCTTACGAGTTCTTGAGGGAGATGCTCTCGAGGACGATGGCCACCGTCTGGCAGCGGTCGAGCGTCTCCTCGACGGTGTCGTAGATCTCCTTCCACTTCATCACGTCGAGCGGATCCGGGCGACCGGCGAAGAGCTGCCCCATCGCGTTGTGGTACACGGTGTCCCCCTCGGCCTCCAGTCGCTTCACCTCGCGCGTGGCAATCGCCACGGTGCGCGGATCCTTGATCGAGGTCACCGCCTTCTCGAGCTGCCGCACCGACTGGCAGAGGATATCGCAGAGCTTCCGGACCGGCTCGCGCGACTCGGCGAGGTGGAACATCTGCGCCCGACGCGCTGTCCCGTCGATCAGGTCGACGACGTTGTCGAGTTCCTGCGTGAGGTTGTGGATGTCCTCGCGGTCGAGCGGCGTGATGAAGCTCTTGTCGAGGCGGGTGCTGACTTCGTGCGTGATATGGTCCGCTTCGTGTTCGACTTCCTTGATCTGCGCCGCGATCTCGTCCAGCCGCTCCGGCTGCGTGAACATGTCCTTCAGGAGGGCGGCGGCCGCAATGAGCTTCTTGGACAGCTCATTGAAGAGATCGAAGAAGCCTTCGTCGCGCGGAATGAGGCGAAAAGCCACGGGAGGTCTCAATCGGGAGACGGCGCCGCACTCGCGAATCGCCCTGGGGGCGCCTAGCCACCGCGCGGTGCCGTGACGGAATCGATACAGAACAGTGACGAAAAAATATGCCGCCGGTGTGCCCGGCGGCAGGAGAGAATTCGTCCGGTTTCGCGTCGATTCGCCTAGTACGGCCCCGTCCCCCCGCTCCCCCCTTTCCCCGCGCCGCCAACCGCACACGTCGCGCAGCCGGTGGAATGCTCCGAGGCGAGCGACAGCAGGTCGTGCAGCGGCAACGGCCCCTGCCCCAGGCACTTTGCCATCGACACGCCACTCGACGTCCCGATTCGCGTCGCGCCGTTGGCGATCATCTTGAGCGCCGCCTCGCAGTCACGGACCCCACCCGAGGCCTTGACCCCCATCGCATCCCCCACCACCAGGCGCATCAGCGCTACCGCTTCGGCGCTGGCCCCTCCCGCAGCGTGGAAACCGGTCGATGTCTTCACGTACTGCGCCCGCATCTCCCGGGCAATCGCGCACGCCTTGATGATCTCCACCGGCGACAGCGCCGCCGATTCGATGATCACCTTCACGAGCGTCCCCGACGCCCCGTCCACCACCGCGGCGATGTCGTCCGCCACGTGGTTCCAGTCGCCACTCTTGATGTGGCCCAGCGCGACGACCATGTCGAGCTCCGTCGCCCCATGCGACACGGCGAGCGCCGCCTCGCGCCGCTTGGTCTCGGGCGCGTTGGCGCCTAACGGGAAGCCGATCACCGTCGCCACCTGTACCGGGATGCCGCGCAGGCGCTCGGCGCAGCGTGACACCCACACCGGGTTCACGCACACCGCGGCGAAGCGATGCACCTTCGCCTCGTCGCACAGCTTGTCGATCTCTCGTGCCGTCGCTTCGGCCTTGAGTAGCGTATGGTCGATGAAATCGGCCATGCGCGCGTTCTGGCGTACGAACGTCACGCCCGGCGGGGCGCCAACGAGTGGCGTGTGCGCGACGGCCGGCCCGCTGGCCGGAGCGGAAACGCTACGCTCGGCAATGGAATGATGAGGGGGCGCTCCGGTGATCGAGGTATCGTGTCGCTCGGGGGGGGCCCCCCGCGTCGCCACCCCCGCCACCGCGCGGTCCCCCGCCGCCAACTCCCGAGCAATCTCCCGCGCCAACGCCTGCAGTCTATCCGTCACCGTCCCTCCTCCGGGACTTCGCCGTCCTCTAGGTCCACTCGATCCACCACCCCCACCACCACCGCCTGCGCGGGAATGCGCGCGCTCTTCGACAACGACCGCGCCGCCCCCCCCTCCTGCACCACAAGGACGCGCTCCCCCACCCCAACGCCAATCACGTCCAGCGCGACCACCTCCCCTCCCTCCTCATGCCCGGTCGTCGACAACCGACGGATCAGCAGGAGCTTGCGCCCCTCCAGCTCGCCGTGTCGATGCGTCGCGATGACCTCGCCGACCACTCGCGCCAGGAACATCGCGCTATCGCCCCCCGCGGCGGTCAGGCATCGAGCGTCCGCTCCGAGGGGGTCCCGACACGAGCCCCCTGCGGCGTGACGTTGCACCAGTCGACCTTGGCCACGATCCCCGCGTCAACCGCCGCCATCGGCTCCGGGAGCGTCATCGCCGCCTCACGCGACGTGATGTAGACGACCACGTCCCCCGGGCCAGAACCAATGCGGTCGATGGCGACGATGGGCTTCCCCGCCAGCTCGCCGGCCGCCGTCAGCGGCTGGATCCACTGCAGCGGAATCGCCGTCAGCGTCTCCTGCTTCACCGTCGCCACGAGGCGCCCGAGCACGCGAGCCAGATGCATGCGGCAAAGGTGGGGGAGACGTGGGCCCCGGGGTAGTGGGAGCTCGTGCGTCCCGACCGTCAGTCGAACACCTGGCGAGCATCGGCCACCGCCCGCCGACGACGCACCATCTCGCGATCCTCGAAAGCACGAATGAGGAGCACCCCGGCCACAAACCCGCCGACGTGGGCCCAGACCGCCACACCGCCCGAGACCTCCCGGCGCAGCGACATGAGTTGCGGCAACCCGCTCAGCACCTGCACCGCGAACCACCAGAGCAGGACGATCCACGCCCGCATGTGCACGATCAGCGGATAGATCACGATCGGGATCAGCATCTTCACTCGCACCTGCGGATAGAGCAGCAGGTACGCCCCCATCACCCCGGAGATCGCCCCCGAGGCCCCGACCGTCGGCACCGGCGACCCGGGGTCGAGGAGCACGTGCGCCCCCGCCGCCGCCAGCCCACACAGCAGGTAGAACGCCAGAAAGCGCAGGTGCCCCATGCTGTCCTCGACGTTGTTGCCGAAGACCCAGAAGAAGAGGCAGTTCCCCAGCAGGTGCATCCACCCGCCGTGCAGGAACATCGACGTGATCGGGGTGACGATGTTGATCGCATGGTCATCGACCACGCACGCCATGTCCGGGCCGATCGGGACCCCGGTGCCCAGCGACGCCCCATGCGTCAGCTCCCCCGGAACCATCCCGTAGTCGCAGACCGTGGCCGCCAGACGCGTCGCGTCCATCCCGCCCCCCTGCACGAGAATCCACGTCCCGACGATCGCCCCCAACAGGGCGTACGTCATGAACGGGGGGTGGAGGGTCGGGTTGTCGTCGCTAAGTGGGATCATGGCGGGCGGCGATTTGTGCCAGACTCACCCTCGCGCCCCCCCGCCGATTTCGCAAGACACCACGCAAACTCGGCATCTGAGACAGAATTCCCTGCCAATCTGACGCCCTTCTGCGGTCCCGGTCTTGCCCTGAACGCGCGCGGGAGTACGAGAGCCCGGACCATCTACTCATTCGGAATCCATCATGGCAGACAAGGTTATCGGCATCGACCTGGGGACCACCAACTCGGTCGTCGCGGTCATGGAGGGGGGCGACCCGGTCGTGATCCCCAACTCCGAGGGCGGACGCACCACCCCATCCGTCGTCGGCTTCACCAAGGACGGCGAGCGCCTGGTCGGGCAGATCGCCAAGCGTCAGGCCGTCACCAACCCCAAGAACACCGTCTTCTCCATCAAGCGCTTCATGGGGCGCAAGATGTCGGAGGTCTCCGAGGAGTCGAAGCGCGTCCCGTACGGGGTGCAGTCGGGGGCCAACGACCAGGTCGCCGTTGAAGTCTCGGGCAAGAAGTTCACGCCGCCCGAGATCTCGGCGATGATCCTCCAGAAGATGAAGCAGACCGCCGAGGACTACCTCGGCCACTCCGTCACCAAGGCGGTCATCACCGTCCCGGCGTATTTCAACGATTCGCAACGTCAGGCGACCAAGGACGCCGGCAAGATCGCCGGGCTCGAAGTGCTCCGCATCATCAACGAGCCCACCGCGGCCGCCCTCGCCTACGGCCTCGACAAGAAGAAGGACGAGAAGGTCGCCGTCTTCGACTTGGGCGGTGGCACGTACGACATCTCCGTGCTCGAACTCTACGACGTCGACGGCACCCGCCAGTTCGAGGTCAAGTCGACCAACGGTGACACCCACCTGGGCGGCGACGACTTCGACCAGCGCGTCATCGACTGGCTCGTGAGCGAGTTCAAGCGCGACCAGGCCATCGACCTCTCCAAGGACCCGATGGCGCTCCAGCGCCTCAAGGAAGCGGCCGAGAAGGCGAAGTGCGAGCTGTCGTCGACCATGTCGACCGACATCAATCTCCCCTTCATCACCGCCGACCAGTCGGGGCCCAAGCACCTCAACTACTCGCTCACGCGCGCCAAGTTCGAGCAGCTCGTGGATGACCTCATCCAGCGCACGCTCGAGCCGATGAAGAAGGCGCTGTCCGACGCGGGGCTCAAGCCGTCGGAGATCGACGAGGTCCTCCTCGTCGGCGGCTCCACGCGCATCCCGAAGATCCAGACCGTGGTCAAGGACTTCTTCGGCAAGGAACCCAACAAGGGCGTGAACCCGGACGAAGTGGTCGCCATCGGCGCCGCCGTACAGGGCGCGGTCCTCACCGGTGAACAGAAGGACGTCCTCCTGCTCGACGTCACCCCGCTCTCGCTCGGCATCGAGACGTTAGGCGGCGTGATGACGGTGCTCATCCCGCGCAACACGACGATCCCCACCCGCAAGACCGACGTCTTCTCCACCGCCGACGACAACCAGACGACGGTCGAGATCCACGTCCTGCAGGGCGAGCGCGAACTGGCCGTCCACAACAAGACGGTCGGCAAGTTCCAGCTCACGGGGATCCCGCCGGCACCGCGCGGCATGCCGCAGGTCGAAGTCGGCTTCGACATCGACGCCAACGGCATTCTCCACGTCTCCGCCAAGGACAAGGCGACCGGCAAGGAGCAGAAGATCCGCATCGAGGCCTCCAGCGGCATCTCGAAGGACGAGATCGACCGCATGGTGAAGGACGCCGAGAAGAACTCCACCGAGGACAAGAAGCGTCGCGAGGAGATCGACACGCGCAACCGCCTCGACTCGCTGGCCTACGAAGTGGAGAAGAACTCGAAGGAGTGGTCGGAGCGCCTGGCCCCTGAGATGAAGACGCGCCTCGACGGCGCCGTGGAGCGTGCCCGCAAGGCGCATCGCGGCGACGACATGGCCGAGATCAAGGCGGCGCTCGAGGAGCTCAACAACGCCTACCAGGAGGCCGGACGCTCGCTCTACGCGCAGCAGCAGGCCGCCGGGGAGCAGCCCCCGCTGGTGAGCCCGCCGCGGATGGCGCCGGGACTCAGCAGCCGCCCAAGGGCGACGACGTGGTCGAGGCCGACTACGAAATCGTCGACGAGAGCAAGAAGTCGTAATCCGCGGTTCAGGGACGCGCCGTAGCTTTCCTCCTACGGCGCTCCCGGACGGCCCACCCCTGTCCGAAGGTCGGTCTCGCGGAAACGTGTACCGGCCTTCGCGCTTTCTTGGTAGTGTGGGGTAGCAACGAAATGGGTGCCGAGCTGTGACTAGTGTCGTAGGGACGAAGTTGAAGGTGAGCCGCGCCCTCCGCCGGGAGGCTCGATTCGCTCGATTCACCTCGTCCTCCCGTCTTCCCGTCTTCTCGTCTTCTGGAGTCCTATGTCGTCACCGATCTCCTCTCGCTTCAAGCTCGCCGGCGCCGTCGCGATTGCCTTCGCCTGCGGGCTGGTCTTCGCGTCGGGCTTCGACCTGACGCGATTCGGGTACGCCCAGCAGTCGCGCAACGGGGTCCTCCGCCCGGCGAGCAACGCGCCGGCCTACACCCCGCCGGCCAACGTCGAGTCGCTCAACGCCTCGTTCGTCGGGATCTCCGAGACCGTCACCCCGGCCGTCGTCTCCATCGAGGCCGAGCGCTCGGAACCCAAGCGCACCCAGCGCAGCAACCCGCGCCGTCAGGCGCCGCCGGGGCTCGAGGACTTCTTCCAGCAGTTCGACCCGCGCCAGCAGGAGCAGCCCATGCAGTCCAGCGGGTCGGGCTTCATCGTCTCGGCCGACGGCTACATCCTCACCAACAACCACGTCGTCGCCAACTTCGACAAGCTCACGGTCAAGCTCACCGATAACCGCGAGTTCAAGGCGCGCCTCATCGGGCGCGACTCCACGACCGACGTGGCCGTCATCAAGATCGACGGGGCCAGCAACCTCCCTGTCACCACGTTAGGCAACGACGATCAGGTGCACGTCGGCGAGTGGGTCCTGGCCATCGGCAACCCGCTCGGCCTCGACCACACCGTCACCGCCGGCATCGTCAGCGCCAAGGGGCGCGGCACCAACGACATCGACATCAATCGCAACCAGTACGCCATCTCCGACTTCATCCAGACCGACGCCGCCATCAACCCGGGCAACTCGGGCGGCCCGCTCGTCAACATCCGCGGTGAAGTCATCGGCATCAACTCGGCCATCGCCACCCGCACCGGCTACTACCAGGGCTACGGCTTCGCCATCCCGGTCAACCTGGCGCGCGACGTCATGGATGACCTCATCAAGCACGGGCGCATCCGCCGTGCGGTCATCGGCGTCAGCATCCGTGACGTCACCGCCGCCGAGGCGGCCGCCGCCAAGCTCCCGCAGGTGCGCGGCGTGCAAGTCGGTGGCTACACCGGTGACGACAGCCCCGCCAAGCGCGCCGGGCTCCAGGAAGGCGACATCATCCTCAAGGCCGACGGCAAGCCCGCCGACCGCGTCGGGACGCTGCAGCGCATCATCCGCTCGCACGAACCCGGCGAGACGGTCGAGGTCGAAGTCTTCCGCTACGGGCAGACCAAGACGTTCAAGGTGAAGCTCGCCGAGGCACCAACCGAGCCGCAGCAGGTGGCACGCGCGGAAGGGAACGAGGAGGAGACGCCCCCCACCCCGACCGGCACCACGTCGTCCAAGCTCGGGATCACGGTGGAGCCGGTCAGTGCCGAGTTCGCCCGACAGGCGAGCATCCCCGAGGAGCGGCGCGGACTTCGCGTCATCGACGTCGATGCACAGAGTGGCGCGCGACAGCACTTCCTCCCTGGCGGCATCGATGTCATCGTGGAGGTCATCTATCCCGCTCCCCGAAAGGCGGTGCGTTCTGCCGCCGATCTGGCCGCATCGCTCTCCAAGGTCGGGAACGGTGAGTTCGTCAGCCTCCTCGTGTACAACGCGCAGCAGAAGTCGACGCGTGTCGAGACGATCAAGGTGGGCGGCGGCGAGTAGTCGCCCCTAGCCCAACCCAACCACGGGTAGGGGTCCCCCCCCTCCCGCGGAGTCTCATCTGGAGCCCGGCCCGCCATCGCGCGCCGGGCTCCGTTCTACGGTGACCTGGCTTTGGGGCAGGCTATCCTGACTGGCGTCACCCGGTGGGAGCCCCCGATGCGCGGGCGTCGTGCGCGGCGGGCGCCCGTCGTCGAGCCCCATGCTGTCGGGCCCCGCAGTGGTCGGTTAGCTTCTCGCCGTTGCGGGCGACCGTGCGTCGCCACCGCGGGAGTGGCGGAATTGGTAGACGCGCTGGACTTAGGATCCAGTGGGGAAACCCGTCCGGGTTCGAGTCCCGGCTCTCGCACTGTACGCTCCCGGCGGTCCCGTCGGGCCTCACGCCGGCTCTCCGCACCTTCCCTCTCCTCTCGTCGTCGCCCATGCGTCTTCCCGGTCTCGTCGGCATCGCCAGCGCCGCCGTCCTCACCGCTGGCTGCTACACCTACACGGACGTCCAGACCGGCACCTCGATGCCGGCCGACACCTTTGTGCGCGTCGAGCTCACCGACGTCGGGACGACCAACGTCACCAAGGCCATCGGCCCGTACGTCCTCATGCTCGACGGTCCACTCGAAACGAGTGGCAGCAACGGCGTGTCGATGCGCATCACCTCACTGCGACGCCGCGGTGAGGGAGAGACGCGGTGGACCGGCGATCAGATCACGCTCGCGCGCGAAGACATCCGCTACATCCACCAGCGATCGCTGAGTCGCGGCCGCACCATCGCCGCCGCCACGGGCTTCATCGGTGGTGGGCTCGGCCTCCTGTACATCATCGCGAAGGCCGCCGGTCTTGTGAGCGGGACCCCCATGCGCCCACCAACGCCGCCCGGGACCTGATCGGCGCGCGACGCCGCGACTTTGCGCCTGCCGGGCGCGCCACGAACGCAACGAGGGGGGCCAATGAATTGGCCCCCCTCGCGCGTTCCGTGCTACGGTGCCGCCGTGCTGCGTGTTACTTCGCGCAGACCGGCGAACCCGTGACCAGCTTGTTCGCGTCGCGCTCGATGAGCGGGATCGGGAACAGGCACCCCGGCTTGGTCGAGGCCAACGCGGCCGCGATCCACTTCGGGTCCTTCGTGCCAAAGCGGTACATGTCGTTCAGGCGACGCCCCTGGAAGACCAGGTGCACGCGCCGCTCCCACTCGAGGAGCTTCACGCGGGTCGGGCCGGCGCCGGTATAGGCCGCCTTTCCGTCCAGCGCGCGGAGCGTGTTGATCGCCGTGTCGAAGGCGGCGTTCTGCCCAGCGGCCAGTGCCCCTTCGGCGATGATCAGGTACATCTCGCGGGTCGAGGCCTGCGTGAGCGGCGGGTGGTTGAGCGCCGCCGTGATGCGCGTGATCTGCTTCACCGCGGACGCGTCGACCAGGTTGGTCACCGGATCAGGCGCAATGATCGCCTGCGGCTTTCCGCTGTTGGGATCGATACGGGCGAGGTCCTGGCTCGGGGTGTACTCCACGCGGGAGTTCATCTCGAAGCCAAAGCCGCCGCCCGACCCATCGCCCTCATTGAGGTCGCTCGTGAGGACGTCGAGGTACCAGTCGCCGCTACGGGCAGCCAACGCCGCCTGGGCATCGGCCACCGCACCGGCGTCGTTCACCAGCGGGTTCGCCGGCGTGGTCCCCGGCGGGTTGAGCTTCTGCCACACGGCACGCGCGTGCTTGGTGCGGGCGCGCATGGCGAGCACCGAAGCCCGGTTGTTCCCCGTGGCGAGCGGGAGCGCGGCGTCGAGCCACTTGGTCGCCGAGTCGTACAGCGCGACCATCCCCTGCTCGCCGAAGTTCTTGCCGGCTACCGTGCGGTCGGAGAAGGCGATGTCGTCGTACTTGTCGGCAATGCCGTTGTAGACGATGGCCGCATTCAGGTACGCGCGCACGAGCAGCTGCTTGTCCAGCAGCTTTCCGTCGGCGTTGAACTTGGCCACCTTCGACACCGCCTGGTCGCCCATCCAGCGCGCGCGGGCCACCACGAGGTACGCCGACTGCACGTACTCGTTGGTGTTGATCCCGAACTCGCCGGAGTCCAGCAGGCGATAGTCGTCGCGCGAGCCGACCCAGTAGGCCTCGTCGGTCGCCGGGCTGTAGAAGTTGAGCATGGACGACAGTGCATTGCCACCGATGTTCTCGGCGCCCTGCACGATCGCCGCTGCCGCCGCCGGGTCATCGAGCGCCTCGGCGGAGACGTTGTTCGGGTTGTCGACGTCGAGAAGCGACGTGCAGGCGCCGGCCATCAGCAGGCCGAGCCCCGCCACGATTCCCTTCCCGATGCGCGTCGCCGTCCCGCTATGAGTCATGCGTGAGTAATTCACGTTGTGATCTCCTTAGAAGCCGAGGCGGACAGAGAGACCGATGCGGCGGGGCACCGGAAGACCGAAGGCATCGACCGAGTCCTGGAAGTTGTTGTCGATACCGCCGCCAGCGCGCCCGAAGTTCGTGACTTCCGGATCGACGCCCTGGTACTTGGTCCACAGGAAGAGGTTACGAGCGGTGAGCGAGATCGCCATTTCGCGCGCACGCAGCTTGTCCGCCAACCCGCGCGGCGCCGTGTACGTGAGGCTCAAGCTCGCGCATGCGGACGAACGAGCCGTCCGACACTTCGTTCAGCCCCTGGTACGGCGTGAGCGAGGCCAGGTCGTAGACCCACTCCTTCGCGGCGGCGAGGCGCTGCTGCGCCGTCGAAGCCGGGTTCTCCAGCGTCGACTGCACGCGGGCAGCCGCTTCGGAGTTGTTGCCACGCGGCGACGCATTGCGGAAGCCGCAGATGAGGCACCAGTACGTGTAGTTGCCGCCCTTGTACTCGAAGAGCGTATTGATGCGGAAGTTGCGACGGAGCGTCACGGCCGCACCAAACGATCCGGTGTAGTCCGGGGTCGGCTTGCCGAGGTTCGACTCCAGCCCGTTCTCGAGCAGGATGATCGAGCCGTTGAACAGGTTCGTGTACGAACGCGAGCGCGACAGATACGCGAGCATCTGCGCTTCGGTCGCCGCCTGTCCGTTGGCCACGCCACCGGTGATGAGACCGGCGTCATACGGATACGAGCCGCTCGGCACGCTCTTGACCTTGGCGCCGAAGATCTGGCCCGGGGCAAAGCCCTCGCGGATGAAGTTACGGATGCGGGCGTAGTTGGCCGACACCTTGATGTTCGGGGCACCACCCAGCGACGCAACGGTCTGGTCGAGGAAGGCGATGTTGGCGAACAGGTCGACCGAGAGCCCCGGGGTCTGCACCACGAAGCCCTTCACGCCAATCTCGAGACCATTGGCGTCGAGCTGGCCGATGTTCGTGAGCTGGGCGTTGGTGAAGCCGCCCGACGGCGGATACTGCACGTTGTACAGCAGGTCCTTGACCTTGCGGTCCCACCACGTCAGCTCGAAGCCGAGGCGGTCGTTGAAGAAGCCGAACTCGGTCCCCGCCTCGATTTCCGTGGCGACTTCGGGCTTCAGGTCGGGGTTGCCGAGGTTATCCGGGCCAAGGCCCGGGCCCGCAGGACCACCGGCAGCCGCAAAGGTCGTGAACTTGGCGAAAGCGCTGGGCTGGCGGCCGGACTGGCCCCAGGCCGCGCGCACGCGCCACGACGAGATCGGACCGATCGCGCCACCCTTGAAGTCGGTCGGGACGAACGAGACCGAGACCTTCGGGTAGACGACGCCCGCCGCCGACTTGCCGAACGCCGACGAGTAGTCGTAGCGCGCGCCGCCGGTGACGAACAGGTAGTTCTTGTAGCCGATCTGCTCCTGGACGAAGTAGCCGCCGTTCACCGTCTCCGTCACGCCGTCGTTGGCGTACTGCGTGCCGGTGGCGTTGGTGACCGCGACGCCCGGGCCCGGGAAGTCGTAGCCGTTGGAGCCGGGGAACTTCTGGCGCGAGATGAAGCCCTGCACGCCCGCGAGGAACTGCGAGTTGAAGGACTTGCCGAAATCGCGCTGCCAGTTGCCCTTGAGGTCGACCGTGACTTCACGATCGTTCCACTGGTAGATCCCCTTCTGCCCGAGGACGTTGTCGCCAATGATCTTGTCGACGTTGTAGCCGAAGGGCTGATAGTTCGTGGTGACTTCCGACGTGTAGTCGACGCCGACGGTCCCCTGGAAGTTGAGCTCGGGGAACGGCGTGTACTGCGCGTCGAGGGCCGACAGGTACCGGTCGGCGCCGATCGTCGAGAGCTTCTTGGCCGTCTCGCGCGGGGTGCCGAAGGCGCCCGGCGATCCGACTTCGTTGCCGGCGATCTTGCACTTGCCGGGTGAGGCGACGCCCAGATCCGGGTCGGTCCCGGTGGGGTCGGAGTTGATGCAGTTGGCCAACTCCGGCTTGCCGAATCCAAGGAGGGTGATCGGCGAGTAGATGTTGTTGCCGTACTGCGGGCGGTCGGCGAACTGGTTCACGTACTGCGCGCGGCCGCCGATGCGGAGCTTGCTGGTCGGGAAGGTGCTGATGTTCAGGTTCCCCGAGCTGCGGCGGATGAAGTCGTGGGCGAGGCCGCCGAGCTTCTGCGCGGCGAACGGCCCGTCATCCTTGTTGTAGCGGCCGGCCAGGAAGTAGTTCAGGTTCTGCGTCCCGCCGGTCACCGAGGCGGACGCCGTGGTGCCGAGACCAGTCTCGAAGTAGTTGCGCAGGAGCGCTTCGGAGAACGGCTTGAACGGGGTGATGTCCGAACGCCCCCAGAACTTCTTGAGCGAGTCGGCCTTGGCCTGCGTCGTGGCGTAGCCCCAGTTGTCGTCGAGGCGGTTGGTCGGATAGTTCGACGCGTCGGCGTTGACCTGGAAGTCCCACTTGGGCTCCCCCGACACTCCACGCTTGGTGAAGATCTGGATCACGCCGTTGGAGGCTTCGGTGCCGTACAGCGTGGCCGCGGCCGCGCCCTTGAGGATCTCGATGCGCTCGATCGTCGCCGGATCGATGTCGTCGAGGCGCGAAATCGACGCGCCGCCCGAGCTCGAGCCGTTCGAGTTGATGCGCAACCCGTCGACGAAGATGATCGGCTCGTTGGACTGCGTCAGCGACGCATTGCCGCGGATACGGATCTTCATCCCCTCGCCGGCCAGGCCGGACGAGGTGAAGCCGACGACGCCCGGCTCACGACCCTGGAGGAGCTCCGAAGGAGAGTTGATCGGGGCGTACTTCGGCGGATCGATCGTGGCGACCGAGTTGCCGAGGCGCTTCACTTCCGTGGCGCCGGCGGTGCCGGTCGTGACGACCGCCTGCAGCTGCAGCGCCGACTGCGCGATGGCAAAGTCGGCGGTGACGGTCTGCCCCGCGTTGACGGAGACCGCCCTCGTGGAGGGCGAGTAGCCTACCATACGAACGCGAACGTCGAAGGCGCGACCGGCCGGGACGTTCTGCAAGCGGTAGCGTCCCTGCGAGTTCGTCGTGCCGCCGATTCCTGCCGTGGTCAAGCCGACCTGGGCGCCCTCGACCGGGCGTCCCGTGCCGGCATCGGTCACGGTTCCTTCGATGGTGCCGACGCCGGCGCCCGTCTGGGCGTACAGCGTCGTGGAAGTCACGCTTAAAGACGCCGCGAGCGCGGCGACCAGCGTTCCTCCCCAGCGAACGAGTCTGTTCATGCGTCCTCCCGCATGAGGTGGTGGAAAAAACCTCTTGCTCTGACCTGGACCTGCGTGCTTCACACTGCGCCCTGACGCATGGCGGGGTGCACGATAGGTGGGCTCGCGCACTACGAACCGGGGGTTGGTCGACGCAAAAAAACGAACGGCGCGCGCCGCCCTGCCTCAGGAGGCCCCTTTAGTACGGCACTTGGCCCCCGCTGTCAATGAACCCGTCCCAATCGGGTAGGTCGCGGCCACCCCAACGCGCGGCGGCCAAACGGGGGGAGGCGGTGCGTAGCCGTGACCGTGCGTATCGCCCTCGCCAGACGGTGACGAACCGAGCGCAGCGGCCCTTGCCTTTACGAGTTCTTAGCGCGACTTCACGCTGGAATGGCGGGGCGCGCGGGGCGATCGCCACCGCCTCCGACGCGATCGGCAGCGATCGACGAGCCGCCGGAGACACGGGCGCGGGGGGGCGTGGTGGACCCGGTCAGTGAAATGCCCGAAGTCCCCTGACGCGTTCGCCCGGTTCCCATGATCGAATTTCCGGCGAGGACACTCCTATGTTGTGTAATTCGTGAATCCTCAAGCTGTTAGGATCGGTTGTCGTTTGCCCGTGTTCGGCTTTGTGGACAAAGCACCAGCCATACCGTACACTATCGTCGTCCGTCATTCACGTCTTCGTGGCGTGGCGACCGTGGGCGTCTGGGGCGTAGGTCTTCCGCCGGAACTCTCCGCGTCCCAGCGCGTTCTCCACTCGGAACCGCGATCGTCCCGCACCCGCCCCCTGCATGTCCGTCGCTGACGCTCAAAGCTGCGAAAGGATCCTTCGTACGCACTCGCGCACGTTCTATCTCGCGAGTCTCTTCCTTCCGCCGGAGAAGCGTCGCGGTGCCTTGGCCCTCTATGCCTTCTGCCGTCTCGCCGACGACATCGTCGACGACGCGACGATCCGGGGCACGTCGGGCGACGAAGTTCGGCAGCGCCTGAACGCGCACACGCGGGGGCTCGACGCCGTCTTCAGCGGGCGCCCGGACACGCCGCTCTTTCGCGAGATCGCGTGGACGGTGCAGCGCTTCGGCGTCCCGCGCGAGCCGCTCGACGAACTCCTCGATGGCGTGGCGCGTGACCTGAGCGAGTGCCGCTACCGCACGTGGAGCGACCTCGAGCACTACTGCGAAGGCGTCGCGTCGTCGGTCGGGGAGATGTGCACGTACGTCTGGGGGGTGCGGGGCGATGCATCGCTCAAGGCGGCGGTGGCCTATGCGCGCACGCTCGGCACCGCCATGCAGCTGACCAACATCCTGCGCGACGTCGGCGAGGACGCGCACCGTCATCGCTGCTACCTCCCCGAGGAGGAACTCGAGGCCTACGGCTTCTCGCCGGAGGACGTGCTGCAGCAACGCGTGCTGCGTCGGCGCGCCGCGTGGACCTCGCTCACGCGGGCCCAGATCGACCGCGCCGTCTCGCTCTATGCCGCGGCGGCCCCGGGGATCGCCCTCCTGTCATCCGACGCCCAACGCTGCGCGAGCGCCTGTGCCGTGGGCTATGCCTCGATCCTCGACGCGATCGCGCGCCAGGATTACGACAATGTCACGCGGCGCGCGAGCGTCGGTTGGCTGGGACGCGCCGGTGTGTTGGCGCGCGCCTGGCTCGGCCCGCTGGCCCCGTTCCCGATGTCGAGTAGTGGCCGCGCGGCCGCTGCGTCCGTCGCCTAACGCTTCTTCCCGCGCTTCCGATGTCTGACGCACACACTCCGCCCTGGGAACGCCGGGCGGCTCCCGGCTTTCTCATCGCGCACTGCGCGCTGATCGCCTTCTCGACGGTCGCGCTCACGACGTTCCTCAAGGGGCCGCCGCCGCCGTGGCTCGCCGAGGAACCGAACGCGACGATCCTGCGCCTGGGGTGGAAGTTCTCGGGCCCCACGTACGTCGTGCTCGGCGCCATCGCCGCGATGCTGCACATGGCAGGCCTCATCACGTGGCGTCGCGCCGTCCCGATGTTCCTCGTGATCTCGGGCGTCGCCCTCGGCTCCGAGCTGCTCGGCACGAGCACGCAACTCCCGTTTGGAGAATACAGCTACACCACGATCCTCGGCTATCGCATCCTCGACCTCGTCCCCTTCCCCATCCCGATCTCGTGGTACTACATGATCGTGGGATGCCTGGCCATCGCGGGGCGCCTGATGACGGCGCGCGATGACAATGCCACCAAGTGGAAGTGGTCGCTCGTCGCCGGCCTGATCCTCGTGGCGTGGGATGTGTCGATGGATCCGGCGATGGTGAAGACGATGCACTGGATCTGGGGCGACGGCGACCTGTTCACCCGCCTCGGCCTCCCCGCACCGGTGATCGCCTTCTTCACGAAGGACATCTTCTACGGGATGCCGCTCAGCAACTGGTTCGGGTGGTACCTCACCGGGGTGATCATCGCGCGGCTTGCCTTGGTCTTCGCGCCGCCGACGATGTTCGCCGCGCGCGTGAGCCCGACCTGGCTCCCGATCATCCTGTACGCGGTGAACGGCATCATGCCGATCGCGCTGTGCATCCGCGACGACATGATCTGGGGGGCGGTCTTCGGGACGATCGCCATGCTCATCCCCGTCGCCCTGGCCGTGCGGGCCACGCCCAAGACGGGCAACGAGCAGGAAGTCCGCGAGCCCGTCGCCGCCCGGGTGCCGCGCACCGCGTAGTACTCGTACGCCATCGTGAGGCGGGCCCCAGCGTTCGCTGGGGTGCTCGCTTCGCCTGCATCTTCCCGTCTTCTCTCGCTCGATGAAGGTCGTTGTAGTTGGTGCCGGCTTTGGCGGCCTCGCCGCCGCGATTCGACTGCGTGCGCAAGGGCACGACGTCACCATCGTCGAGAAGCGTGACAAGCCCGGCGGGCGGGCCTACGTCTTCCAGCAGGACGGCTTCACGTTCGACATGGGGCCGACGATCATCACCGCCCCGTGGCTCATCGACGACCTCTACACGCTGTGCGGGCGCAAGACCGCCGACTACGTGCAGCTCGTCCCGATTGACCCGTACTACAACGTGCGGTTCGAGGACGGCTCGGTCTTTCATTACAACGGGAGCATGGACGCGCTGGTGCAGCAGGTGCGCGCCTTCAATCCCGACGATGTCGAGGGCTTCCTCAAGTTCAGCGCCTCGACCGAGCAGATCTTCAACAAGGGGTTCGCCCTCATCGACAAGCCGTTCCATCGGTTCGGCGAGATGATCAAGGCGGCGCCCGACCTGGTGAAGCTGCAGTCGCACAAGTCGGTGGCGAGCTACGTCAACCAGTACATGAAGGACGAACGGCTGCGGCAGGTCTTCTCCTTCCACCCCCTGCTCATCGGGGGGAACCCGTTCAAGAGCACGTCGATCTACGCCCTCATCCACCACCTGGAGAAGAAGTGGGGCGTGTGGTTCGCGATGGGTGGGACCGGCGCGCTGGTGAAGGGGCTCGCGTCGCTGTTCACCGACATCGGGGGCGAGCTGCGGCTGGGGTGCGAGGTGTCGCAGATCCAGGTGAGCGACGCCACCGGGCGCGCCACCGGTGTGCAGCTGGCGGATGGCGAGGTGCTCCCCGCCGACGCGGTGGTGAGCAACGGCGACCTGGCCTTCACCTACATGAAGCTCATCGCGCCGCGCCACCGGAAGTTCAACACCGACAAGCGGCTCGCGCGCAAGAAGTACTCGATGTCGCTCTTCGTGTCGTACTTCGGCACCGATCGCCAGTATCCCGACCTCGCGCATCACGAGATCCTGATGGGGCCGCGCTACAAGGGGCTCCTGCACGACATCTTTGATCGCAAGGTGCTGAGCGACGACTTCTCGCTTTACCTGCACCGTCCCTCGGTCACCGACCCGTCGCTCGCCCCGCCGGGGTGCGACTGCTGGTACGTCCTCTCGCCGGTGCCGAACCTCGGGGGAAGCACCGACTGGCGCGCCATGGCTGGCCCCTATCGCGACCGCATCTTCCAGTACCTGGAGGAGCGCTACATGCCGGGGCTGCGCCAGCACATCGTCACCGAGCGTCACGTCGACCCGCTGTACTTCCGCGACGCGCTCAACTCGCACCTCGGCAATGCGTTCTCGGTCCAGCCGACGCTCCTGCAGTCGGCGTGGATGCGGCCGCACAACATCAGCGAGGACATCCCCAACCTCTATCTCGCCGGTGCGGGCACGCATCCCGGGGCGGGGCTGCCGGGCGTCATCTCGTCGGGGAAGATCGTGGCCGACCTGATCGGGCGCGCGGAGCAGGCGGGCGGACGGCCGCATGCAGGGGTGAGCGCGGTCGGGGCGTGAGACGTCGCGCTCGACCGCGTCGGCGCGACATGTAGAGCGTCGCGCCATGGAGCCTCGGTGAGGGATTTCGCCTGCCGGTCCCGCTGCCTTCTCCACATAATGGAACGCCGGACCGAATCGCCGGAACGCCGGCGGGGTATGTCCAGTGCGTCCCCTCGCCACCCTCACACGCCCACCGTCCTATGCGCAGGCTCCTTTACGCACTGATGGTCGTAGGCTCGTTCCTCTCCGCCGCGCTTCTTCCGGCGCAGGACGTCGAACGTCCCGTCGCCCTCGACGCCGCGGGACGCGTCATGGCCATGACACCGGCACTGGCGGCCCGCCTGAAGCTCACCGCGCCGGCCTGGCCGGTGTCCGGCGACTTTGTCGAGGCCAGACTCTTCGACCGCGGCGGCAGCGGATTCGTGCTGGTCGTGCAGCGGGCGCGTGACGTCAACGAGCGCTACCTGCTGACGAACGAACAGCGCGTGGCGCTGCAAGAGGTCCTCACCAGCGCGCTCGCCACGGCGGGAAACCTCAGCACTGGCGAGCGACAGGATCTGATCTCCGAACCTGCCAAGGGGCAGTTCGTGCGCGACCAGACCCTCGCCGCCGCGCTCGTGTACGGCCCGGCGCTGGCGTCGCTCACCGACAACGGATCCACGGGAACAGCGGTGTACCTCGCCACGGTGGGCGCCACGTTCTTCACGAGCGCCAATCTCGCGAAGAACCGCTCGATCTCGAAGGCGCAGAATCACATGGCGACCAACGGCACGTGGCGTGGCGGCTTGATCGCCAATGGGCTGCTGTACGTTGCAGCCGGCGACGACGTCAGCGGCGATATCGCGGCTGCGACCTCGCTGCTTGGTGCGATCGGCGGAAGCATCATCGGCTTTCATGCCGGACGCCCACTCACCGATAGCGAGGCCCACGGCGCAACGTTCGGCTCCACCGTGACCGCGATGACGACCGCCGGGCTGCTCGGCTCCTTTGGTGCGTTTCAGGGCAACCAGTCGCGCGCGGAAGTCGCAGGACTCATCGGTGCCGCCCTCGTGGGATACCCGATCGGGCTGCGCTACGTGCGCCGCGCCTCCTACACGGTCACCGCCGGCGACGTCACGACCATGACCATGGGGACGCTCCTCGGCGTGGTGGGTGCCGCCGCTCTCCTTCCGGAGAGCACCGACTCCGAACAAGCGGTTGCCGCCGTGCTGACCGCGGGATTGCTGGGCGGCACCATCATGGGTGATCGCGTCTTCGTCAGGCGCTACGACTTCACCCAGAGCCAGGGACGGCAGATGGGACTTGGCGCGTTGGCGGGGGGGCTAATGGGAATCGCGCTTCCGCTCGCGGCGGAGTCCGACAACGGGCAAGCCTACTTCGCCGGAGCCGCAATCGGAGGGGTGGTCGGCATGGCGATCACCAAGGGGTTGATCGATCCCGCGAAAGGGGGCGCGCGCCTCTCGTCGAACAGCGGTGTGCGGAACGGACGTCCTGATGCCGCGGACGGAAACCGCGCTTCCCTCGCCAGCAACCCGGCGATTCGCCTGCACCCGGAGAACCTCAGCATGCTCTTCGCGCGATCTCGGAATCGACGCGTGAACGTCCCGCTCGTCTCCCTCGCATTCTGACCGCGGCGGCACGAACGGCGACCGCGATTCCTCAGCAGCAGCACGCGCCGGCCATGCGCCCGTAGCCCGGCATTGAATGCGGTTGGGCGTGGGTTACCTTTCCGTCTCGAATTTCTCTTGTACTCCGCGGCCGGTCGACCGATTCCGAGCGGTCGTGCCGGCCGCTACGCACTCTACGATGAACATCGCCATCGAAGCCAAGAAGTCCGAGGGGGCAGAGCGCCTGTTACAGGTGACGGTCCCGCTCGATGCCGTGAACGACGCCAAGGAAAAGGCCGCGCGCAAGATCGCCGGAACGGTCTCCCTCCCGGGGTTCCGCCCCGGGAAGGCGCCGCTCGCGATGGTCATGAAGCGCTTCGGTGAAGCCATTCGCAGCGAGGCGGTCGAGACCCTCGTGCAGGAGGCGTACAAGGAAGTGCTGGAGCGCGAGCAGCTGAAGGTCGCCGCGCAGCCGCACATCCACGACCTCAAGTTCGAGGAGGGCGAGCCGCTCACCTTCGACTTGCACCTGGAGCTGCGCCCCGAGCTCGCCTTGACGAACACGCAGGGCTTCAAGGTCACGCGCACCGTGCGCACCGTGACCGATGAGGACGTGCAGCAGCAGCTCGAGCAGCTGCGCGACCAGCGCGCCTCGTGGTCACCGGTCGAGGACAAGCCGATGGAGGGTGACATGGTCACCGTCCTCCTCGCCACCGCCGACGAAGACGGGACGATCCCCGAAGGGCGGGAGTACCGCATCGTGCTGGGCGGGGGGCAGGCCATTCCCGGCATCGAGGAAGTGATCATGTCGATCAAGGCCGGGCAGTCGTCGGAGCAGTCGGTCCGCTGGCCCGACGACTTCCCCGACGAGGCGCAGCGCGGCAAGTCCAAGTCGGTGCGGGTGGAGCTCAAGGACGTGAAGCGCAAGTCGCTCCCCGAGCTCGACGACGCCTTTGCCAGCGAAGTCGGCGACTTCGAGTCGGTCGAGGCGCTCCGCAAGGTGGTGCGCGAGGACATGGAGGAGTCGGCGACCCGTGAGTCGGATGCCGAGGTGCGCCAGAAGCTCCTGGACGAGCTGATCGGGGCCAACCCGTTCGACGTCCCGCCGAGCTGGGTGGCGCAGCTGGTGCACGGCTATGCCGACGCCTACAAGATCCCGGAAGAGGAGCACGAGCGCTTCGCCACGGGCTTCCGCCCGACGGCCGAGCGCCAGGTGCGCCGTGACATGGTCATCGACGCGATCGCCGAGTCGGAGAACCTCAAGGCATCCGAGGCCGACATCGACGACAAGGTCACCGAGATGGCCGGCAAGCGCGGGGTCAACCCCGGCCAGCTGTACGCCCAGCTCCAGAAGGCGCAGCGACTCTCCGAACTCGAGCGCGGGATCACGGAGGACAAGGTCTTCGCGTGGCTGTTCGAGCGGAATACCGTAGAGTAGGATCAGGGCGGACGGGAGACGGGAGACGGGAGACGGGAGTGGGACGCCCAGACGGCGTCCCATCGCCTGATCGGCCGATACTTTCGCTACTGTCTGGACAAGCACCTTTGGCAGCGTGGGAATCTGCGTGGCGCGTCGCGCCACGCACTCCCGTCCCCCGTCTCCCGTCCCCCGTCTCGCTTTATGAGCATTTACCCGCCGTACGTCATCGAGCGCTCCAGCCGCGGTGAGCGTTCGTACGACATCTTCAGCCGCCTGCTGATGGATCGCATCGTCTTCCTGGGGACCCCGGTGAACGACGACGTCGCGAACATCGTCATCGCGCAGTTGCTCTTCCTGGATGCGGACAACCCGGGACGCGACATCAACCTGTACATCAACTCCCCCGGTGGGAGCGTGTCGGCCGGGCTGGCCATCTACGACACGATGCAGTTCCTCAAGTCGCCGGTGAGCACGATCTGCATGGGGATGGCCGCGTCGATGGGAGCGTTCCTCCTGGCGGCCGGTGCTCCCGGAAAGCGCTCGGCGCTCCCGCACTCGCGCATCATGATCCACCAGCCCTCCCAGTCGGGCGGCGGCGGCTCGGCCTCGGACATCGAGATCCAGGCGAAGGAGATCCTGTACCTCCGCCAGAAGCTGAACGGACTCATGGCCAATCACACCGGCCAGCCGATCGAGCAGATCGAGAAGGACACCGATCGCGATCGCTGGATGTCGGCCGACGAGGCCAAGACCTACGGGCTGGTGGACAACATCGTGGCCCACCGCGCCGAAGTCGGCGACGGGAAAGACGGCCCGAAGATTCCCGCGGTGACCGGCTAACAGCCTCAAGAACGGGTCCGACGGTGTCGCAACTCACCAACGGGCCCGTTTCTTTTGCTTGACCAGCCCGAAACCCGTCTATTACGTATCGGTGGCCCGGATCGCCGGGTCAGCTTCCATCTGTCCCCAACGCCAGCGCCATGTCGCACGATAAACACCTGCGCTGCTCGTTCTGCGGAAAGTCGAAGGACTCGGTCCGAAAGTTCATTTCGGGTCCGTCCGTCTACATCTGCAACGAGTGCATCGCCCTCTGCAATGAGATTCTTGCCGAGGACGAGGAGCGCGAGGTAGCCGAAGCGATCACGCAGGTCCCCATCCCGCGCGAGATCAAGGATGTGCTGGACCAGTACGTGATCGGACAGGAGCAGGCGAAGAAGGCGCTCTCCGTCGCGGTCTACAATCACTACAAGCGCATCAACTCGGGGTCGTCGCGCGACAGCGACATCGAGCTCGACAAGTCCAACATCCTGCTCCTCGGTCCCACCGGTGTCGGCAAGACGCTCTTGGCGCAGACCCTGGCCCGCATCCTGGACGTCCCGTTCACCATCGCCGACGCCACCACGCTGACCGAGGCGGGGTACGTGGGCGAGGACGTGGAGAACATCCTCGTCCGCCTGCTGCAGGCCGGCGACTTCAACGTGGCCGAGTGCGAGCGGGGCATCGTCTATCTCGACGAGATCGACAAGATCGCCCGCAAGAGCGAGAACCCGAGCATCACGCGCGACGTCTCGGGCGAAGGGGTGCAGCAGGCGCTGCTCAAGATCCTCGAGGGGACGGTCGCATCGGTCCCGCCGCAGGGGGGGCGCAAGCACCCGCAGCAGGAGTACATCCAGATCAACACGAAGGACATCCTGTTCATCTGCGGTGGTGCCTTCGACGGACTGGAGAAGATCATCGAGGCGCGCACGGGACGCCGCCAGATCGGCTTCGGGAAGGAAGAGGCCGCGGGCGTCACCCCCGAGTCGCTGACCAAGAATCCGTTCAAGGAAGTGGAGCCGGACGACCTGCTGCGCTACGGGCTCATCCCCGAGCTCGTGGGGCGTATGCCCGTGGTGGTCCCGCTCGAGGCGCTCGACGAGGAAGCGCTCGTCAAGATCCTCAAGGAGCCGAAGAACGCGCTGACCAAGCAGTACCACAAGCTCTTCGAACTCGAGGACGTGAAGATCACCTTCGAGGAGTCGGCGCTGCGCGCGATCGCCCAGAA
This sequence comes from Gemmatimonadota bacterium, assembly GCA_016719105.1. Taxonomy (NCBI): domain Bacteria; kingdom Pseudomonadati; phylum Gemmatimonadota; species Gemmatimonadota bacterium. Next base: position 152,865 of record JADKAQ010000013.1, read on the forward strand.
GGCGCTCAAGCGCGGGACCGGGGCGCGCGGACTGCGCGCGATCCTCGAGGAGACGCTCCTGGAGATCATGTTCGACCTCCCGAGCCGCGAAGACGTGGTCGAGGTGAAGGTGACCGAGGCGTGCATCTCCAACGGGGCGCCGCCGCTGCTCGAGATCCAGCCCAAGCGGCAGAAGAAGGAAGCGTAGTCGGCGAGACCGCCGGCGAAAGCCGGGGGAGGCGCAACAGGGGAGACGGGAGTGCGCGGCGTTGCCGCGCGCTCCTTATCTTTTTTCGGGGGGACGGCTCCGGTTCCAGCGGGTGCGAGCTACGGCCGGCGCGCGCGGCGCGCCGGCACTCCCGTCTCCCGTCTCCCGTCTCCCGTCTCCTGTCTCTGATGCTCCTCCACCGCGCCACCGACACCTTCGACGTCCCCGACCGGCTCCCTGTGCTGCCGCTGAAGGACGTCGTGCTCTTTCCCTACGTCGCCATGCCGCTCCTCGTGGGGCGTGTCGGATCGTTGGGGGCGGTGGAGCAGGCGTGGCGCGGTGACCGGTACCTGGTCCTCTCGGCGCAGAAGTCCGCGGATGTGACCGACCCCGTCTCGGCCGACCTCTTTCGGACCGGGGTGGTAGCGCGACTGCAGCAGGCGTCGCGGCTGCCTAACGGGACGGTCAAGATCCTCGTGGAGGCGGTGGCCCGCGTGCGCCTGACGCGCATCACGACGCACCAGGGGGTGCTGCGGGCCTCGCTGGCGGCGCTTCCGTGGAGCCGCGAGCCGCTGGAGGGGGAGGCGCAACTGCGTGCCCGCCAGGTGCTGGAGCGGTTCGAGGAGTACGTGACGCTGCAGCGGCGCATCCCGCAGGAAGTGCTGCAGATGGCCACGGCGGGGGGCGACGACGAACGGTCGGCGTGCGTGCTGGCGTCGCACCTGGCGGTGCGCCATGAGATCCGCCAGCGCCTGCTCGAGTCGCCGACACTCGAGGAGCTGTACGAGGGGTTGTATGACGTCATCTCCGGCGAGTTGGAGATTCTCCGCCTCGAGCGGAAGATCGACGACGAGGTGCGCGGCTCGATCTTCCGCAACCAGCGCGAGTTCTACCTGCAGGAGCAGCTGCGGGCGATCCATCGCGAGCTGGGCGAGGACGATGCCGACGACGTCGACGAGCTCGAGGCGCAGGTCGAGGCCAAGGGGCTCCCCGAGGCCGTGAAGGCGCGCGCCATGCGCGAGGTGAAGAAGCTCAAGCGGATGGCGTCGATCTCCCCGGAGGCGACCGTCGGGCGCAACTACCTCGACTGGGTCCTGGCGCTCCCGTGGAGCCAGCGCAGCGACGACGTCCTCGACGTGGCCCACGCACGACGGGTCCTGGACGAGGACCACTTCGGGCTGGCCGACGTGAAGGACCGGGTGCTCGACTACCTCGCGGTGCTGGGGCTGGTGGGGCGCCTCGAGGGGCCGATCCTGTGCCTGGTGGGGCCGCCCGGGGTGGGCAAGACGTCGATGGGGCGGTCGATCGCCCGGGCGATGGGGCGCAAGTTCGTGCGCATGTCGTTAGGCGGCGTGCGCGACGAGGCGGAAATCCGGGGCCACCGGCGCACCTACATCGGGTCGCAGCCCGGGCGCATCATCCAGGCCATGCGGCGCGCCGAGACGGTGAATCCGGTGCTGCTCCTCGACGAGATCGACAAGCTGGGGCAGGACTACCGCGGCGACCCGGCGGCAGCGCTGCTCGAGGTCCTCGACCCCGAGCAGAACAAGGCGTTCAACGACCACTACCTCGAGGTGGACTACGACCTGTCGCAGGTCCTGTTCATCACGACGGCCAACTCGCTGGCCACGATCCCCGAGCCGCTGCGCGACCGCATGGAGCTGTTGCGGCTGCCGGGGTACCTGGACCATGAGAAGCACGCCATCGCGCGGCAGTTCCTCTTCCCGCGGCAGCTGGAGCGCAACGGCGTCCCCCCCGCGTCGGTCGAAATCCCGGCCGACGTGATCGCCAGCATCGTGCGCTCCTACACCCGCGAAGCCGGCGTGCGCGAACTGGAGCGCCGCATCGGGCGGGTGGCGCGCAAGCTGGCGCGCCGGCGCGTGGAGCGCGCCGCCCTCGCGGTCGCGGCGCCCGCCCCCGCCCCTGCCGTCGAGGGCACGGCGGTCGCCCCCCCCGAGACGCTGTCGCACGCCGACGTGCGCGAGTTCCTGGGGGTGGCCCCGTATGACCCCGAGGACCTGTCGCGTGAGGACAAGGTGGGGGTTGCCACCGGGCTCGCCTACACCTCGGTGGGAGGCGAAGTCCTGGAGATCGAAGTCGCCGTGCTGCCGGGCCGCGGACGGGTGCAGCTGACGGGTGCCCTCGGCGACGTCATGAAGGAGTCGGCCGGGGCGGCGCTCTCGTACGCCCGGTCGCGCGCCGCGGCGTTAGGCATCGACCGTGACTTCCACAAGACCCGCGACATCCACGTGCACATCCCCGCCGGCGCCACCCCCAAGGACGGCCCCTCGGCGGGAATCGCCATCGCCACCGCCCTGGTGAGTGCGCTCAGCGGGATCCCCGTGCGCGGCACCGTGGCCATGACCGGCGAGATCACGCTGCGTGGGCGCGTCCTCCCCATCGGCGGGCTCAAGGAGAAGTCGGTCGCCGCGCTGCGCGCGCAACGCACCGACGTCGTGATCCCGCACCTCAATGCCCGCGAACTCGAGGAACTCCCCGAGGACGTGCGCAACGGCATCACCTTCCACGCGGTGGAGACGATGGACGAGGTCCTGCGCCTCGCCCTCACCCGCCCCCCGCGCCCCGCCGCGAGCGAGCGCGAGTCGCTCCCCGCTGCCGACGACGTGACCCACTAATGGCCGACACCAAGAAGCCCGCGCAGGAGAAGGAGAAGGACCCGCTCATCATCCGCGAGCTCAAGTTCCTGGGCGGGATGGCGGTCCAGGGGGGGTGGCGCCCCCCCGAGGCGCTCCCCGAGGTCGCCTTCATCGGACGCTCGAACGTCGGCAAGTCGTCGCTCCTCAACCTGCTCGTCAGGCGCAAGGCGTTCGCCCGCGTGAGCCGCACCCCCGGGCGCACGCAGGAGGTGAACTTCTTCCAGGTGAACGACGAACTCGTCCTCGTCGACCTCCCGGGCTACGGCTACGCGCGCGTCTCCAAGACCAAGCGCCACTCCTGGCAGCCGCTCATCGAAGGCTACCTGCGCATGACGTCGCAGCTGCGGGGGATCGTGCTCTTGCTCGACATCCGGCGCGACCCCAACGCGGAGGATCTGGCCATGCTCGACTACCTCGCCGATCTGGAGATCCCGACGCTGATCGTCATCACGAAGGTCGACAAGCTCGGGGCCACCGCACGGCGGGAACGGCTCACGGCGGTGATCGATACGATCGAGGTGGACGAAGGACAGGTCATCGCCTCGAGCGCGCACACGGGGCTCGGACGGTTCGAGCTGGCCGAAGCGGTGGCGTCGCTGGTGACGCAGCCGGCGTGGCGCCGGCAGGGCGCCGCCCCCGCCCTCGAAGAGCCGTTCGACGACGAGGGCGACGACGTGTCGCTGCCGTACGGGGGAGACGAGGACTGATGGCGCGAGTCAGCGCTCGCGTGACCACCGTGCCCTACGCCGTGCCGTGCCCCGTGCGCCGCGCCGTGCACCGCGTGGCCCTCCTCGCGGTGCTGCTCCCGTTGGCCGCCTGTGCCCCCTCGGGATCGTCGACATCGGCGCCAGCGCCGGCGCAGGTATCGCCCACAACGCCCCCGCAGTCCGCAGGGACGGGGACGAGCGGGGGACGCAACGCGCAGGACCAGGCGGCGCGTGACAGCAGTGCGGCGCTCGTCCCGCCGGGGTTCGGGACGCTGCGGCAGGACGACATCGCGCTCCGCGTGGCGCAGTTCGGGCTGCAGGTGCGCGCCATCCCGCTCGACGAGACGGTCATTCGCGTCCTCTCTCCTGACTCCTATCGCGCGCTGCGGGACCTGGTCGCGAGTCAGGGCGACCGCCTTCGCGACCTGCAGCGGCGTACGGCCCTCCCCCGCCTCAGCCTCTGGTACGTCTCGTTCTTCGCCCTGCAGCAAGGCGAGACGCGGTTCTCGCCCATGGAGTTCAACGTCTCCAACGTCGGGCGCGACTTCCAGCCACTCGACGTGATTCCGCTCTCGCCTGGCTTCGGCTCGCAACGCCTGCGCCAGCGCGAGGTGCAACACGCGCTGTATGTCTTCGACGGGCAGATCGACGTGAACCAGCCCCTGGCGATCGTCTACGAGACGGCGCGAAACGACGAGTGGAGCATCCTGCTGCAGCGGATCGAACGCGAGCGAGCCTTGGTCCGTTCGCGCGCCGCAGGGAAGCCATGACCGTCAGCCCCGGGGCCGGCGGCGAGCCCTTCGCCGCGGGGAGCGCCCGTCGGGTCGCCGCGCCCGTCCCCGGCTAGAGCACCCGGAGCACGTCCTCCACCGGTCCGGCGTCTCCGCTGCGCAGGAGCGCCCGGATATCGGCGAGCGAATGGCGCGATCGCGGCCAGACGAGCCGCTCCATCGCCTCCTCCACCCCCACCCATTCGCCCTGATCGTGCTCCGCGCCCAGCGTGGGGGCGACCGCGCTGTCGGCAAAGGCGGCGAAGACGACCGCCACCTGCACCACGCCGAAACGGTGCAGGTAGAAGGGATGGCAGGTGACGTTGTAGAGTCGGAGCGGGGCGAGTCCGGTTTCCTCGCGCATCTCGCGGATGGCCGCGTCTTCCGGACGTTCGTCTCCCTCGATCCGTCCGTGCACGACCTCCCAGGCACCGGTGCAGCGAGTCCCCGCCGCACGCCTCAGGACGAGGACCTTCCATCCGTCGGGACGCGGGTCGATGACGAAAACGTCGACGACCCCGACCTTGATTTCTGCCATGCGATGCTCCCAATGAAAAGCGGGAGCACGACAAGTGCTCCCGCGCGAAAAACCGGCGACGACCCTAGCTCTTGCGAAGCAGGGACCGGAGGCGTGCGGTCAGCGCCCGAGGTCTGAACGGTTTGGTCAGGAAATCGTTCGCCCCCAGCTCGAAGACGCGCACCTCGTTGTCCTCGTCGCCCTTGGCGGTGAGGACGATGACCGGGAGACTCGAGGTCTGCGGGCGAGCGCGCAGCCGCGCGAGGACATCGTAGCCGTCGAGGCGCGGGAGATTGAGGTCGAGGACGACCGCATCGGGGGCCATGTGGTCGATCTCTTCGAGTGCCACGATGCCGTCGGCGGCCTCGATCACGGTGAAGCCGTCCCGCTCGAGCAGGTCACGCAGGACACGGCGGAGCGGCTCTTCGTCTTCCACCAGCAGCACGGTGTTGCGCCCCCCGCGTCGGGCGGCGGCCGTGGGGATGAGGTCGTCGACAAGTTCCAACGCCTCGTCGGGGAGGATCGACGTCGCCCGGACTGGTGGGGGCGTCGGGCGCCGGACCGGTGGAGGGGCGACCGGAGGGGGGGCCACGGTCGACCGGTACGACGGGGTGTCGTATCCGGGCATGGGGGAGAGCTGCCGCGGCTCGGCACGCGCCTCACGGCGCGGCGCCGGCTGGTCGAGGGGGGCCTCGACGACGCGCAGCAACTCCTCGAGGTCGGTCATGCCGTCGATGACGTGGTCGATCCCCGACTCCCACAGCGAGCGCATCCCGGCGGCGCGAGCCGCTTCGAGGATCTTGTCCGTCGTCTCGCCCGACGCGACGCGCCGCTCCACCTCGCCGTCGGCGATGAGCACTTCCATGAGCGCCAGGCGCCCGCGGTAGCCGGTGTGGCCACACTCGTTGCAGCCGACGGCCCGGTAGAGCGACGCGTCGGAGGGAATCCAGCGCTGCAGGCGGTCGGCCACCGGCTCGTTCATCGGGGCGCGACAGCTGCGGCACAGGCGGCGGACCAGGCGCTGCGCGATGACCCCCTTGAGCGCGGCGCCGATCTTGTAGCTCTCCACCCCGATGTCGAGCAGGCGGGCCACCGAACTGGCCGCATCGATCGTGTGCAGCGTCGAAAGCACGAGGTGCCCGGTGAGCGACGCCTGGATCGCGATCCCGGCGGTCTCCTTGTCGCGGATCTCGCCGACGAGGACGACGTCGGGGTCCTGGCGCAGGATCGAGCGCAGGGCGGCGGCAAAGGTGAGCCCCGCCTTCTCGTTCACTTGCACCTGCACGACGCCGGTGAGCTTGTACTCGACCGGGTCCTCGACGGTGACGATGTTGACGCCGCGCGTCTGGATGGTGCGCAGCGCCGCATACAGCGTGGTCGTCTTGCCCGACCCCGTGGGGCCCGTGACCAGCACGATCCCCTCGCGCAGGTTCACGAGGTGCTGGATGCGATCGAAGTCCCGCGCGCTCAACCCGAGGTTGTCGAGCGCGAGGATGTTGTTGCTCGAATCGAGGATTCGAATGACGACCTTCTCGCCCGCCGAGGCGGGGAGCGTCGAGACGCGCAGGTCGACGCGCTTGCCGTCGACCGCGACGCGCGCGCGCCCATCCTGCGGGCGCAGGCGGTCGGCGATGTCGAGCCCCGAGATGATCTTGATGCGCGACACCAGCGGGATGCCGACGGCGCGCGGCAGCGTCATGGCGGTGCGCAGCACGCCGTCGATGCGGTAGTGCACCTGCACCCCGCCCTCCTGCGCCTCCATGTGGATGTCGCTCGCGCGCTGCTGGATCCCCTCGGCGATGATGTGGTCGACGAGCCGGATGATCGGCCGTTCTGACGCCTTGTCGGCCGACAGGTCGAGCTCCGACGATTCGACCACTTCGGAGATCGACTGCACGTCGTACTGGTTCATCCCCTCGAGGAGCTTCTCCACCGCGCTTTCCGGGCGATACAGCTCGTCGATGCGCTCGATGATGCGCGCCGGCGCCGCCAGCTGCATCCGGATCGTGCGCCCGGTCGCGAAGCCCAGGGTGCGTTCGCAATCGAGGTCGTGCGGATCGGCGGTCGCGATGTCGAGGATCGCGTCCGTCATCTGCAACGGGAGAATGCGATACTTGCGCGCCAGCGACTCCGGGACCGCCTCACGCGACGCGGCCGTGACCTGCGTGAGGTCGGCGACCTTCATGCGGAAACGGGCCGACAGCGCCCCGACGATCGCCTCGTCGGTGGCGTAGCCGCGCTTGGTCGCGGTATCCCAGAGGCTTTCCCCCGCTAGCTGACGCAGTTCGGCGAGCGCAGCCGCATCCACCAGCCCCTCCAACGTCGGGAGGAGCCAGTCATCGCGGGTGTGACGCATCGACGACATGGGGTCGCGAACTCCTGGAACGGTCACGAATCGAAGCGGGAAGCGAGTGAAGCTAACGCGAGCGGATACACATCACCACCGAAGCGTGGGGCACCTCTCCCCACACCACTTGCAAGTATCGGCCGCCACAAAAGAAACTCGGAGTGCGCCGCCCTGCCGCGCCTCCAACCGTTACAGGATCGACCAGAAATCCCGACCGATGTCTACCCCGAAGGTCCAGCGTCCGTTGCGAAGTCCGCGTGCAACGTCGAGTCGCACCAGGTCGAAGAAGCTCAGGACCCCTACCCCAACCGACGAATACCATCCGGCATCCTGCGCCGTCCCCCCCACGCCGCCGGCCGGCCCCAGTTCCGTCCCCGCCCGGCCGCGTGCCGTGTACACGCCATGCAGGTACGGGGCGAGCCGAGCAGAGCCGGGGATTTTCCCCCATCGCCCCAGCGAAAGAGGGACGAATGGGACGGGCGTGCGCCACTCGAGACGCTGGGTCGCCACGGCCCGACTGCGGAAGGCGTGGAAGTCGTACCCCGGAGCCGACACCGGCCCCCCGGCGAACACGAGGAGTTGTGGTGCCGCCGCGCCGCGGGCGTCGACCGCCCCCCCGGTGAGACGCGCCACCCATTGTGAGCGCCCAACCTCCCGCTGCCACTCGGCCGCGGCGAAGGCGCGGCCATACCCCCCGACGTCGATCGAATCACCCCCCACCGCGGCGCCGCCATGGGACCGTGGTCCGAGTCGCCCAGCCGCCACCTCCGCGCGAAAGCGGAAGGTGCTCCCCCACCACCACGCGCCGGCCGGACGCTCGGCCGCGAGCGCGACGCGGGGCCCGGCCCCGCGATACGCCGCGAGCGTTGGCTCGTAGCGCCCGAGCGAGGGGGTCGCGGCGACCGCTACCGCGTCGTGCCACTCGTACGCACCGTCCAGGCGCCAGCGCATCCCGCGGTGCACCCCAAGGTGGAGCGCCGCCCCGACTCCACGCGTATCAAACGGCTGCGTGTAGTCACTTCCGAACTCCTGCGCGGCGATGCTGTTGCGCACGCGCGAGGTCTCCGCCTCGTCGCCGGCCTCGCGGTACTCGCGAAAGGCCCGCAGCCGGAGCGCGAGGCCATCGGCGCGCTCCCACCCCAGCGACACCGTCCCCTTGGGCTCGTGATCGGAGAGCCCGTAGTGCGCCATGACGCCGACATCCACCCCTGCCCCGAGGCGGCGGCGGAGCCCCCCACCCACGGAGAGCCCCTCGGCGCGCGTGACCCGCACGAGGTCCGAGAACGAGCGCGCGGACGGGAGGGTGGCTTGGGTGCGCTGCAGCGCCTGCGCGCGCACCAGACGCCGCGCCTCTTCTTGCACCTGTCGGACGTCGTCGTCGGTCGCCAGCCGCACCTCGTCGGGGAGCCCGCCGATGACCGTAGTCCCCTCCGGCCAGGTGAAGCGCGCACGCCGCTGCGCCGGCGCATAGACGATCTCCGGTCCCGGCGACTGGGCGATCGACTGCGCCTGCTGTCCCTCGTTGACCTTGTAGTCGCGGATCTCCCAGCGCCCGCGAATGATCCCCCGCGCCGGGAAGTCCATCCAGCTCCCCGTGCGACGGATCTCGATCTCCTGGCGCCGCGGGAGCCAGTACTGCCCCTCGATGAGCGAGTTCTCGATGACGATCGAGACGTCCTCGAGCTGCTGGTCCTTGAGCGCGGTGCGCGTGAACGAGAAGGCCATCCGCACCACCTGCCCGTCGTCTTTCGCGATGTAGAGCGCGCCGACCGCCGCCGCGTCGCGCTCGTCGCGCGGGCGCACCTTGACCTCGTACACGTCGATCGTGCGTCCCGGAATCTCGAGACGCAGCGAGTCGGAGAGCTGGTAGTCGTACGTCGCGAGCCCGCGCGGCGACAGCGGGTGCGCCACGTCCTGCACCTCGTCGCCATCGCCCAGCCGGATGATGTCGGGGAAGTTGTTCTGGACGATCCCGAGGTGGTCGCGATGGTAGTTGATGTCGGTGGGAAGCAGGAGCGTGTCCCGGCGCCCCACGATCCATTGCTTGCTGTAGTTCGGCGCGCGCCAATAGACTTCCAGCATCAGCTCGTCGGCCTTGATGACCTTGGGCGGGATGGGGAAGCCCTCGCCCACCTGCGCGAGGAAGGTCAGGTAGCCATGGGCCTGTGCCGAGTAGTCGGCGAGCCCCGAATCGGCCAGCTGGCGCGCGCGACGATCGGTCGCGCGCTGCACGAGGTGGCGCGACGTGGAATCGTTCCATGCGCGCTGCGCGCGTGCCGGGCGCGGCAGGGCGAGAACGACGGTGAGCGCCAGCAGCGCGGAAGCCAGCACGCGAGTCATGATGGGCGAATATCGGCCGGTGCACTCAGCGCCAGCAAGCGGAGTGGTGTGACGTGAGCTTTGCGGACTTCGAACGACGCGCACAGACCGGGACGCTCGTCCCGGTGTGGCGCGACATCCTCCTGGATACCGACACCCCGGTCTCCGCGTTCGCCAAGCTGCGGCGCGGCCCCTTCGCCTTCCTCCTCGAATCGGCCCCGGCCGGCGGGGAGACCTGGTCGCGTTACATCTTCATCGGGACCGAACCGCGCGCGGCGTGGCGGCTGACGGGACGGACCGTCGAAGAGTGGACCCCCACCGACGGCTGGCACGGCGCCACCGAGGTCGACGATCCCATCGGCGACCTGCAGCGACGCGTGCGCGACATGCGCCCGGCCAGCGCCCCCGAACTCGGCGAGTTCTGGGGCGGCGCCGTCGGCTTCTTCTCGTACGACGTCGTGCGGGCCATCGAGAAGCTCCCCAACGCCCCGCGCCGGGCGGTCGACGCGCCGGACGCCTGCTTCGTCTTCACGCGCTCGTTGGTCGTCATCGACAACCTGCGGGGGCAGGCGCGCCTGGTGGTGGCGGTCGACCTGGAGGACGCAGGGACGCGGGTCGGGAACGCCAGCCCCACCGAGAGGGAGGAGGAGGCGAGCGGGGCGCTGCGCGCCGCGTACGACGAGGCGTTAGGCGAGCTGGATGAACTGGAGCGGCGGCTGCGGGAGCCCTCCCCCCTCTCGGCGCTCCACTTCCCGCCTGACGCACCACGAGCGGAGGGGCGGTCGTCGTATGCGCGCGAGGACTTCGAGCGCGACGTCGAGCGCATTCGCGAGTACATCTTCGCCGGCGACTGCTTCCAGGCGCTCCTGGCACGCCGTATCGAGGTCCCGCTCGACTTCGACACCACCACGCTCTACCGCGCCCTGCGCGTCCTCAATCCGTCGCCGTACATGTACCACCTCATCCTCGAGGACGTCGAGCTCGTGGGCTCGTCCCCCGAGCTCCTGGTGCGCGTCTCCGACGGGACGGTGACCGTGCGCCCTATCGCGGGGACGCGCCCGCGCGGTCGCACGCCGGCCGAGGACGCCGAGATGGCCGCCGAACTCGCCGCCGACGAGAAGGAGCGCGCCGAGCACGTGATGCTCGTCGACCTCGGCCGCAACGACGTGGGGCGCATCGCCGAGTACGGTAGCGTCCGGGTCACCGAACTCATGACGGTCGAGCGCTACTCGCACGTGTTGCACCTGGTGAGCGAGGTGCAGGGGCGGCTGCGCGCCGGGCTGTCGGCGCTCGACGCCTTTCGCGCCACCTTCCCCGCGGGGACGATGACCGGCGCGCCGAAGGTGCGGGCGATGCAGATCATCGACGAACTGGAGCCGGAGCGCCGCGGGCCGTACGCCGGGGCGGTCGGCTACATCGCCGCCGGCGACACCCGCATGGACCTGGCCATCACCATTCGCACCTGCGTGGTGGCCGGGGGCGTGGCCAACGTGCAGGCCGGCGCCGGAATCGTTGCCGATTCGGTCGCCGCGAAGGAATGGGAGGAGACGGAGAGCAAGGCGCGCGCGATGCTGACCGCCATCGGGCGGGCGCGCGCGGCTGGCGCCAGCGCGCGGACGAAATAGCCCACACGCTAGGCGTAGGGCGGCGGTCTCGGCATATTCCCCTGTGTCATGACGTACCGACTCGTCAGCACCGACGGGAACATCCAGTTCGAGCTGCGCCCGGGGATGCCGATGATCCTCGGGCGGGCGCTGAACAGCGACCTCCCCGTCCTCGACCCCACCATCTCGCGCCGGCACGCCGAAGTCACCGCCGACCACGGGGGGGTCGCCGTGCGCGACCTGGGGTCGAGCAACGGGACGTTCGTCGCGGGAGCCCGTGTGGGCACCGCACGCCTCGTCGGCGGCGAGCGCATCGTCTTCGGCAAGGTGCACTTCGAGGTGCGCGAACTCAGCCCGATGCTGGTCGACGACGCCAGTGCCGAGAGCGTCCGTCGGGTCGCACGCGCGGGGACGACGATCATCCGGTCCATCCCCGTCCCCGACGCCGATCAGGCACTCGAGTTGGCGCTGCGGGCGAGCGGGGTGCAGAAGGCGGTCGAGGAAGGACGCGCGCAGGTCTCGCCTGCCGAGCGCGATCGGCTCAAGCTCACCCTGCTGCTGGAAATCTCGAAGGCGCTGACGCGGACGATCGACGTCGCGTCGCTCCTCGAGAAGATGGTGCACTTCACCTTTCGACTGCTCGACGTCGGCCACGTCTCGATCCTGCTCTTCGACGACGCGGGGACGCTCGTCCCGCGCATCGCCCGCACGCGCGGGGGCGAGAACGCCCCGCGCGAGATCTCGCCGACGCTGGCCAACACGGTCATTGCGCAGAAGGTGGCGGTCCTCTCCGACGTAACGGCCGACGCGACGCGCCCGACCCCGAGCGGCGTGGCCGGCGCCGGCATGGCGCGCAACGCCGCGTGCGCGCCGCTCATCGCCGGCGAGGGGCGCGTGCTCGGCGTGCTCTACGTCGACAGCCTAACGCCGACGTCGCGGGTGAGCGACGAGGACCTCGATTTCCTCGTGGCGTTCGCGGGGATCGGCGCGGTCGCGCTCGACAACATCCGCTCGGCGGACCGCAGCCGGCAGGAAGCCCGCATCCGCGACAACTTCGAGCGCTTCTTCACCCCGCACCTCGCCGCGCGCATCGCCGCCGCCCCCGAGGCGCTGGGATTGGGGGGCGAGCGGCGCACCGTGGCGGTCCTCTTCGCCGACATTCGCGGCTTCACCGAACTGGCCGCGCGCATGGCGCCTGACGAGACGGCGCGCTTCCTCACCGAGTACTTCTCGGAGATGGTCGACGTCGTGTTTCGCCATGGCGGGACGCTCGACAAGTTCATCGGCGACGCCGTCATGGCGCAGTGGGGGGCGCCGATCAGCGCGCCAGACGATGCCGATCGCGCGCTGGAGGCGGCGCTCGACATGATGCAGGAGGTCGACCGCCTCAACGCGCGCTGGCGCGACGAGGGGCGCTCGGAGATCCAGGTGGGGATCGGGCTGAGCTACGGCGAGGCCTTCGCCGGCTACCTCGGCTCGGAGCGCCGCCTGGAGTACACGATCATCGGCGACACGGTGAACACGGCCTCGCGCCTGTGCGCCTGGGCCGAGGGGGGCGAGATCCTGGTGTCGGAGTCGATGCGCGAGGCGTTTACCCGCCCGCAGGCGTTAGGCGACCGCGCCCCGCTGACGCTGCGCGGCAAGGCGGAGCCCGTCCGCGTCTTCCGCGCCGTCCGGTGATGTCGTGAGTCGGCCGGCCCCGCAGGGCTACGTGCGGCTCGACGTCCCCCAGGGCGACGTGGTGGTCCACCACAAGCTGGTGGAGCCGGTGAAGGCGACCCTGGAGTACGGGACGCTGTTCCACTGGGCCGCGGCCCATCCCGATCGCCGCCAGATGCAAGGGCGGCTCCCGGTCTATGCCGCCCCGCTCCCGCTGGACGGACCACGGGTCGTCGTGCGGCACGCGCACCACGGCGGCCTGCTGGCCCCGCTGCTGCGCGACCTCTTCCTCCCCCCCACGCGCGCCCCCGTGGAGCTCGTGACGGCGCTCGTGCTCGCACGCGCCGGCGTCCCCACGCCGCCCATCGCCGCCTACGCCGTGTACCGCGCGGGGGCCGTGCTGCGTCGCGTGGACGTCATGACCATCGAGCTCCCCGGGGAGGATCTCGGGGCGATGCTGTCGAGCGCCACAGGCCCCAACGATCGCCAGCGTCTGGTGGGGCCGGTCGCGACGCTGCTCGGCGCCCTCACCCAGGCGGGGGCCTGGCACCCCGACCTCAACGTGAAGAACATCCTGCTCGTCCCCGACGATGCGGGCGAATTGCAGCCGGCGGTGCTCGACATCGACCGCATGCGCTTCGTCCCCCCGGGCGACCCCAACGTGCGCGAGGCCAACTACGCGCGACTGGCGCGCTCGCTCGAGAAATGGCGCACGCAGACGGGAACGGGCTTCACCGACGACGAACTGCGCGACCTGCACGACCGGCTCGTGCGCGACGAAGCCGTGCAGGCCGCCCATCGCGCGCTGGCGATGGAAGCGTACATGCCATGACGGCGACGGCCGCAGCCCCCCGAGCGACCTCCGGTCGTGCCGTTTCCCACGCTGCCATGAAGACCGCATGATCGACGCCAGGCTGGACCGGGTGGGAATCGTGATGATGAGCGCGGTGGGCGACGCCGTGCACGTCCTCCCCGTCATCAACGCCATCAAGCGCCGCCAGGCGGATGCGCACATCACCTGGGTGCTGCAGCCGGGACCCGCCACACTGGTGCGTGGGCATCGCAGCGTCGACGAGATCGTGATCTTCGACCGTTCGCGAGGACGTCGCGCCTTCATCGACGTCAAGCGCGAACTCTCGCAGCGCCCGTTCGACCTCGTCCTCAACCTGCAGGTCTACTTCAAGGCGGGGCTCGTCACCTCGTTCACCCGGGCCCCGGTCAAGCTGGGCTTCGACAAGCCGCGCGCCCGCGACCTCAACTGGCTCTTCACGACGCATCGCATCCCCTCGTTCCCGGTGGGACAGCACGTGCAGGACCAGTACTTCGAGTTCCTGACGGCGTTAGGCATTCCGTACGAGCCGGTCGTCTGGGACCTCGGCCCCACCGAAGCGGAGCGCGCGTGGCAGCGCGAGTTCTTCGCCCCCATCGATCGCCCCACGGCCGCCATCGTCGTGGCCACCAGCAAGCCGGAGAAGGACTGGCTCCCCGAACGGTGGGCCCAGGTGATCGACGTGCTGTACGCCGACTACGGATTGCAGCCGGTCCTCGTGGGCGGGCGCTCGGAGCGCGAACTCGCCGCCGAGGCGGTCATCATGGCGAAGGCCCGCCACCGCCCCATCTCGGCGCTGGGGAGCGGGCTGCGAAAACTCGTCTCGATCCTCGACGGATCGGCGCTCGTCCTCGCCCCCGACACCGGGCCGCTCCACATCACGGTGGCGCTGCAGCGACCGGTCATCTCGCTGATGGGCTACACCAACCCCAAGCGCACGGGGCCGTATCGCGCCTACCACGACCTCCTCATCGACGCCTACGGTAATCCCGGCGAGGACTACCCCATCAGCATGGAGAACCGGCAGGGGCGCATGCCGCTCATCACGGTCGATGACGTCCTGACCAAGGTCGAGCACTGGCAGCGGACGTACGCGCTGGGCAGGGCACAGCCTTAACATCGCCGGGTATTGCCACGTCCAACCTTGGTGCACCATTTGTCCGTATCGAGCGCCGTGCCAATATCCCTCCGTGGAGGACCTGTGAAACGTTCGTGGATTTCTCTCGCCGTTGCCGTCGTCGTGCTGGCCATTGCCGCCCCGTCGGCGGCGCACGCCCAGGGCGGTCCGCCCCCGGGCGGGATGCGCGGCCCCGGCCGCATGATGGAAATGCTGATGAAGGACATCACGCTCGACGACGCCCAGAAAGTGAAGCTCGATTCCATCCAGGCCAAGTACGCCAAGGAAATGCCGCCCATGACCCCGGGCGAGCCC
This sequence comes from Gemmatimonadota bacterium, assembly GCA_016719105.1. Lineage (NCBI taxonomy): Bacteria > Pseudomonadati > Gemmatimonadota > Gemmatimonadota bacterium. The sequence continues at coordinate 167,893 of JADKAQ010000013.1, forward strand.
CCTTCGCAGGAAGCGATGACCAAGCGCCGCGAGGTCATGGCCAAGCAGCAGGACGAGATCCGCACCATCCTCACCGCCGACCAGCAGAAGCTGTACGACAAGAACCTGGCGGAGATGCGTGATCGTATGGGACGCCGCCCCGGCAACTGACGGGCGCACCACAGGCGCAGTAGACGCGCCCGAGAGGCGAGTGAAGGACGCGCGGGGGACGGGATCTGGTGATCCCGTCCCCCGCGTCGTCGTCCCCCCGGCCGCGCCGAGCTCAGCGCACGGTCTCGAGCCCGCGAAAGTGGTACACCACGCCGACCTCGCGCAGCAACCCCACCAGTCGACCTAACGCGAGCCCCATCACGGCGAAGTAGTCGCCGTGGATGCGCTCCACGAGCACGGCGCCAAAGCCCTGGATGCCGTACGCCCCTGCCTTGTCCATCGGTTCGCCGGTCGCGACGTAGTCCCGCACCTGCGCCGCGCCCAGCGGACGAAAGGTGACTTCGACCGCCTCGACCCCCGACACCACCTCGCCGCCGCGCGCCACCGCAACCGCGGTGTAGACCCAATGCGTGCGCCCGCTCAGCGCGGTGAGCATGCGCTCGGCGTCGGCCACGCTCGCCGGCTTGCCCAGCACCTCGTCGTCGATGACCACGATGGTGTCGGCGCCGATCACCACGGCATCGGGGTTCGCCACCGCCAGCACACGCGCCTTCTCGCGCGCCAGCCGCTCGGCGTGGGCCGGCGGGTGTTCGTGCGGGAGGTACGACTCGTCGATGTCGGCCGGGCACACCTCGTGGGCGATGCCGACCTGCGCCAGCAGTTCGCGCCGCCTCGGCGACTGCGAGGCGAGGATCACGCGCAACGGAGGGGTCGTCACCTCAGCGCTCCAGCGGGATCGTGACCGGGCCGTCGTTCACCAGTTCGACCTCCATCGTCGCCCCGAACTCGCCCGTCTCCACCCGGGTGCCGGTGGCGCGCAGCATGGCGACAAAGCGTTCGTAGAGCGGGATGGCGACCTCGGGGCGCGCGGCGTCGATGAACGACGGGCGCCGCCCCTTGGCTGCGTCGCCGTACAGGGTGAACTGCGACACCACCAGCAGGCTCCCCTGCACGTCGCCTAACGCCAAGTTCATCTTGTCCTCGGCGTCGGTGAAGACCCGCAGCCCCACGACCTTGTCCGTCATCCACTTGAGCTGCTCCTCGCTGTCGCCGTGCGTGAAGCCGACGAGCAGCACGAACCCCTTCCCGATGCGTCCGGACACGCGCGACGTCCCGTCGCCGTCGATGATGCGCACCTCCCCACGCGAGACGCGCTGGACCAGGACTCGCACGCGCCTACCGCCCGCGCAGCCAGCGCAGCACGGCGGCGGCGCTCGTCATGCCGGCGATGGGGGCGACCCAGTACAGCCACTGCGACTCCCATCGCTGCCCGATCAGCGCCGGGCCAAACGAGCGTGCGGGGTTCATCGATGCCCCCGTCAGCGGCCCGCCCATGAGGACGTCGAGTGCCACCGCCATCCCGATCGCGACCGCGGCCCCTCCGCCTCCCCATCGATCGTCGGCCGTGGCGCCGACCACCGTGGCCATGAGGACGAACGAGAGCCAGAACTCGATCGCCAGCGCCGCCCCCACCGAAACGGTCGGGAGCGTCATGCCGAGGTTGGAGACGTTGCCTAACGTGGCCAGCAGGATGAGCGACCCGAGCGAGGCGCCGGCACACTGGGCAGCGATGTACGGCCCCGCCTCACGCGCCGGGAACTGCCCGGTCACGGTCAGCGCGACCGTCACCGCCGGGTTGATGTGCGCCCCCGAGATCCCCCCGATCGTGGCGATCAGGGCGGTGACGAGGAACCCCCAGGTGAGGGCGATCCCTGTCAGCCCCAAGGCCCCTTGGGCGATCACGTTGGTCATCACGCACCCGGTCCCCACCGTCACGAGGAGGGTGGTGCCCAGCGCCTCGGCGGCGAGGCGGCGGGAAAGCGGCGGCGTCTCGGACATGCCCGTTCGGGTTGAAGGAGCGGGAATGGTGACACGCGAGGCGCCGCGGCGCCAGCCTAACGGGGCTTGGTCCCCCGCACGAAGGCGCTCATCACCTTCCCCTCGACCGCCGGGATCAGCGACGCCGCGTCGAGCCCTGCCCCCTCGATCAGCGCCCGCGCATCCTCGGCGCCGTAGATGCGCGTCGGCTCGATCCCGATGTCGGTGAAGCCCGCGTCGGCCAGATGGCGCGCGTAGGCCGACTCCTCGAGCGCCCCCGAGACGCAGCCCGTGTAGAGCGCCACGCTCCGCTGCACCTCGGTCGGGAGCTCCCCCCGCAGCACCACGTCCGAGACGGCGAAACGCCCGCCGGGGCGCAGGACACGAAAGGCCTCGCGCAGCACCTGCGGCTTGTCGGCCGAGAGGTTGATGACGCAGTTGGAGATGATCACATCGACGCTGTTGTCGTGGAGCGGGATGTGCTCGATCTCTCCCTTGAGGAACTCGACGTTGGTGACGCCGGCCCGCGCCTGGTTGGCGTGCGCGAGGGCGAGCATCTCGTCGGTCATGTCGAGGCCGTACGCCTTGCCGGTGGGCCCCACGCGGCGGGCCGAGAGGAGGACGTCGATGCCGCCCCCCGAGCCAAGATCGAGGACCGTCTCGCCAGGCGAGAGGGCGGCGAGCGCGGTGGGGTTGCCGCACCCTAACGACGCCAGCAGCGCCTCGGCGGGGATCCCCTCGACCTGCCCCGCGTCGTACAGGTCGCTGGTGATGGGGTCCCACACCTCGCCGTCGCCGCTGCAGCACGACGGCCCGCATCCACACGACTCGCCCGTCCCGCTCGCGGCGCGCGCCGCGGCACCGTAGGTCGCACGCACCGTCGCGCGCACGGCCTCACCGTCGTCGACCGCCGAAGTTCCGGCGGCCGCCGACGTCCCGGCGGCCGCCGACGTTCCACCAGCGACCGACGTTCCGGTGTCCGTACGCGACTGGGTCGCGCCGACGCGCCGCCCGATCGGGGTGACCGCCACGGAGTCGCCACCGCAGCAGGAGGGGGCACAGCAAGCGTTGTCGTCCTGTGTCATCGCAGTGGTCTCATGGAGAAGGGCGGCGCCGTGCCGCGCCGCTGACCGTGCAGCGCGTTGCATCGCCGCCGGATCAGGCGGCGCCGTGCGTCGCCGTAGAATCGTCAGGCATCGATGCCTCAGGCGAGGAGACGTCGCATGGCAATGGCAGAGGCCGGGCAGGCCTCGGCGAACTCGCGCGACCTCTGCATGTGCGCCGGGGCATCGGCGCGCGCCGCAGGTGCAAAGCCAAACCGCGGGAAGTAGTCGGCCGCCGTCGTCGTGAGGAGCCAGACCTCGCGCAAGCCGCGCGCGGCCGCCCAACGCAGGCGGTCCTGCGTGAGCGCATCGCCCACGCCACGCCCGCGCCAGTCCGCGTCGACCACGGCCGAGCGAAGCAGCCCCGCGTCGCCGTAGACCTCGATCCCCTCGGCGCCGATCGCGGTGCCCTTGCTTTCGGCGATCGCATACCCGTCGCCGAACTGCTCCTCGAGACCGTCCGTCGGAAGGTGGGCGGCGACCAGCAGTTGCCGCACGGTCGGGAGGTCTGCCTCGCGGGCGGCGCGGATCGCGTAGTCGTCTGTCGTCATGGATTCACCTCCGGGTGAGGGAGCGGGCGGTGCGCGGGGAACGCGTCGCATGCGTGACAGGTGCGTGACGCGTGCGTGACGTCTGCGCGTGGGGGAACGCGAGCGGTGCGCCCGCGCAGATCAGCAGCACTGAATTGGAAGGGTCCGGTCCGAGTACGTGGGGCGATAGACGGTGGGCTTGAGCTGCGGTACAGGCTCTCCCTTCCCCTCGGCAACGCGCGCTGCCTGACGACGCGCGGCGGCGCCCAACTCGGCATGCCCCTCTTCATTGACGTTCATCGATATAACTCTCGAAAAAAAACGGCGACGATTACACGAGCGATCCGAGCTGCGCCGCCAGGCGGTCGCGCAGGGCACCGATCAGGTCACGACGCACGCGATAGAACATCCACTGCCCGACCTTCTCCGACTCCACGAGCCCGGCTTCGCGCAGGATGCGCAGGTGGTGCGAGACGGTGGGCTGCTTCACCGGGACGGCGGCCTCGAGGTCGCAGACACAGACCCGCCCTTCGTTGCGTCCCAGCACGTCGAGCAGCTGGAGCCGCACGGGATGTCCGAGCAACTGCAGGTCCTCGGCGAGTCGCTCCGCATCACGCGCCGCAATCCGCGGCCGCGCCTCGCGGTCACAGCACCGGTCGCCCAGTTGGCGTTCGACGATTTCGAGGACCTTCGACATGGAAATAGGCTACTTGATACATCGAAGGTTGTCAATATACTGTTCCCACTCACGGCCTGCGGTTCCCCGAAACGCGAGAGGACGGCAGCGATGGCTGCCGTCCTCTCGTCGTCCTACGGTTTCGCTCGAGGTGCCCAGAACTTTCCGGGGTACTCCCGTCGCTCGCTCGTCCGCTACTCGACGGTGACCGACTTGGCCAGGTTGCGCGGCTGGTCGACGTTGGCGCCGCGCTTGACCGCGACGTAGTACGCCAGCAGCTGCAACGGCACCGACGCGAGGATCGGCATGAGCAGGTCGGCCGTCTCGGGGATCCGGAACTCGTAGTCGAGCATCCCAACGAGTGCGTCCTCGTCGCGCGACGTCACCGCAATCACGCGTCCCTTGCGCGCCTTCACCTCGTGCACGTTGGACGTGATCTTGTCGAAGACCGAATCGTGCGGCGCCACGAAGACCACCGGCATCATCTCGTCGATCAGGGCGATGGGGCCGTGCTTCATCTCGGCCGCCGGATAGCCCTCGGCGTGGATGTACGAGATCTCCTTGAGCTTGAGCGCCCCTTCGAGCGCCACGGGGAAGTTGTAGCCGCGGCCGAGGTAGAGGAAATTGCTCGCGCGCTTGTACTCCTCGGCGATGTCCTCGATCTCCTGCGCGCGCTCGAGCACCTGCTGGATCTGCGCGGGCAGCTGGCGCATCCCGGCGATGATCTCCGCCCCGCGCTCCTGCGACAGCGCGCCACGCAGGCGGCCGAGCTTGAGCGTGAACAGCAGGAGGGCGATGACCTGCGAGGTGAACGCCTTGGTCGACGCGACACCGATTTCGGGGCCGGCGTGCAGGTACACGCCACCGTCCGCCTCACGCGCGATCGTCGAGCCCACGACGTTCACCAGGCCTAACGTGCGCGCACCGCGCCGCTTGGCCTCGCGCATCGCCGCCAGCGTGTCGGCCGTTTCGCCCGACTGCGAGATGACGATGCACAGCGTCTTGCTGTCGACGATGGGGTTGCGGTAGCGGAATTCCGACGCGTACTCGACCTCGACCGGGATGCGCGCCAGCTCTTCGAGCATGTGCTCGCCGATGAGCGCCGAGTGCCACGACGTCCCGCAGGCGGTGATGACGATGTTGGTGAAGGAGAGGAGCTCTTCGTCGGTGAGGTTGAGCCCACCGAGCTTCGACGTCCCTTCCTCGTCGAGCAGGCGACCGCGCATCGTGTTCTCGACCGTCTTCGGCTGCTCGAAGATCTCCTTGAGCATGAAGTGCGCGTAGCCACCGCGCTCGATCTGCGCGAGGTCCCAGTCGATGTGCGCGACCTTCTTGTGGATCTCGATGGCGTTCATGTCGATGACGCGATAGCCGGCGTCGTCGATCACCGCCATCTCGCCGTCCTCGAGGTAGACGACCTGGCGCGTGTGCGCGAGGATCGCCGACACGTCGGAGGCGATGAAGTTCTCGTTCTCGCCGAGCCCGAGGAGGAGCGGGCTCCCCTTGCGCGCGGCAACGATCTTGTGCGAGTCGACCGACGAGATCACGGCGATCCCGTACGTCCCCTCCACCTGCCACAGCGCCTCGAGCACCGCATCCTCGAGGTTGCCGTCGAAGCACTCCTCGATCAGGTGCGCGAGCACCTCGGTGTCGGTATCCGACGTGAAGACGTAGCCGCGCCCCTCGAGCATCTGCTTGAGGACGGTCGCGTTCTCGATGATCCCGTTATGCACCACCGCGATGGAGCCGTCCTGGCTCATGTGCGGGTGCGCATTCTTCTGGTTCGGCGGCCCGTGGGTCGCCCATCGCGTATGCGCGATCCCCGTCGTCCCTGCCACGGGCGAGGCGACGAGGAGCGACTCGAGCTTGGCGATCTTTCCTGCTTCCTTCACGGTCTTCACGCCCGTGCCATTCATGATCGCCACACCCGCGGAGTCATAGCCGCGATACTCGAGGCGCTTGAGCCCCTCGAGCAGGAGTGGAGTGGCGACCTTAGCGCCGACGTAACCGACGATTCCGCACATGAGTTCTCTTGATTGATTTAGGCTGACAGCGCATCCAGTGGCGCGCGGCAGCGGCGCACGAGTTCCCTCGCCCCCTCCTCCGTCGGTGCCTCGGCGATCACGCGAACGATCGGCTCGGTTCCCGACGGCCTCACGTGCACCCAGCGATCGGGCCACGTAAGCCGCAATCCGTCCTGCAGGTCGACCACCGCGTCGGCAAAGCTCCGGCGCAGCGAGCCATACACCTCGTCGAGCGGCACGTTGGGCCGATCGAGCTTGTCCTTCACGATCCGGTACTGCGGGTATGATGCCACGACTGCAGACAGCGTGCCGTTGGATTCGTGCAACAGCTGGAGAATCAGGGCGGCCGCCAGCGGCGCATCCCGCCCCAGGTGCAGGTCGGGGAGAATGACACCGCCGTTCCCCTCTCCCCCGACGACCGCGCCGACACTTCGCATCTTCACCGCGACGTTGACTTCACCGACCGGGGCCAGCACCACCTCGCACCCCGCCTCCGCCGCCACGTCAGCGACGATCCGCGACGTCGAGAGGTTCGTCACCACGGTGCCGCGCTTCTGTCGCAGGATGACGCGCGCGGCGAGCGCGAGGGTGTAGTCCTCACCGATCGCCACCCCCGCATCAGAGACGAGCGCCAGCCGGTCGACGTCAGGATCCGTGGCAAAGCCGACGACGGCGCCGCTCGACTTCACGAGCGCCTCGAGCTCGCCCAGGTTCTCGGCCACAGGCTCGGGGGGGCGGTGAAAGCGCCCGTGCGGTTCGAGGTTGATCGCGCTCACGCGGCACCCCAGGCGCTCGAGCAGCTTGGGGAACATCGTGATCCCCGCGCCGTGGCAGGTATCGAGCGCCACGTGGTAGGCGCGGCGGCGAATGCCTTCTACGTCGAGGAACGGGAGGGCGAGGATCGCCTCGATGTGTCGATCGATCGCCGCCTCGTCGTTCGAGACACTTCCGAGCTTGTCCCAGGTCGCGCGTGGAATGCCGCGCTCCATGCAGGCGCGCATCTCGGCTCCCTCGGCGGCGTCGAGGAAGAGCCCCGACGACCCGATGAACTTGAGGGCATTCCACTCGACCGGATTGTGACTCGCCGTGATCGCGAGGCCGCCGGCGGCGTGATGGTGTTCGACCGCCATCTGGACGGTCGGGGTCGGCGCCATTCCGATATCCAGAACATCGGCGCCGACCGACTGTAGCGCGGCCACCACGGCTCGGTGGAACATCGGGCCCGAAACCCGACTGTCACGACCCACAATTATGACCCGCGACGACGAGCGTCCGACCGAGAACGCTCCAAACGCCGCCGCGAACTGGCAGGCTATTTCAGGGGTCAACGCCTCGCCGACGCGCCCACGCACGCCCGACACGCTGACCATCAGCCCTTCAAGACTCATCGAGTGCTCCCGGCAGTGTGGGAGGAAAGTAGCGGCGAAGCTGTTGTATTCAAGGCACTTACGTCGTGATCTGCGTCACACAACCTAACGATGCGCGCACACGGGGCGGCTCGAGCGTTACCTTCGGTGGCGTTGGACATGTCGCCCCCGCGATTCGCGCGGTCACCGCCCAGAACGATCGCGCCGGCGCCACGCACATCCGGCGGTCCGACCGAACTCCACAAGGACGCGCGACCTGTCAATTCTTTTCGCCGCCGTGCTCGACCACGATCATGAGTGATCCGCTCGCCTTTCTACCGCTCGCGCTCGCCGGCGCGAACGGCACGCTGAATGAGGTCCCGGTGCGACGCCTGGTGGCGTCCGGCGTGGCACTCCTGCAACGCTGCGCCCCTCTCGTCCGGGCGCTGCACGGTCGTCGCGCGGCCATCCTGCTTCCCCCGTCGCCGTCGCTCATAGTCGCCCTCGCCGCGAGCGACGGTCGCGCCGCGCTCCTGCTCGACGCGCAGGGCGCCGACGAGGCCATCGCCCAGGCGCTGGCCTCGGGCGACTCGGCCGCCGTCTTCACCGTCGCGTCGCTCGCCGCACGACTCCCGGCGGCGATGCCACGGGTGCTGCTCGACGAGGCCCCCGAGCGGGCGACGTGGCAGCGCGAGGGAGAGGAGCGCCCCGTCGACCTCACCCTGCACGGCGGGCTTCGCCTCGAAGGCGAGGCCGACGTGCCGGGGGCCAACGAGGAAGTGCTGGTCGCCGACGCCGGCGATCCATGGCGTGAGGCGTTCGGCACGCCGCTCACACACCGGCGCCTCCTCGCCGTCGTACGGGCGATCGCGGCACACGAGCAGCTGGCGGCGCGCGACCACACGCTTGCGCTGGTCTCCTTCTCCCGGCTGTTCGGGGTCGTGGTGGGGGCGCTGGCCCCGCTCATCGCCGGGGGGCGCGTCACCGCACACCGCGACCTGGCGCCGGACGAGGCGCTCGCCCTGCTCGAAGCGGGGGGCGTCTCGCGACTCGTCGCCGAACCCGCAACCTTCGCGTCGATGCTCGAGACCCTCGCCCGACGGGGGCGCCCGCTCGACGCCCCGGTGCTCCAACACTGCCTTGCCGGTGGCGGTGCGCTCGACGCCGCACTCGCGAAGCAGTGGTACCACGAGACGGGGGTCCTGCTGCACCGCGCCGACGTCGTTGGCGAGGAGGGCTCGCTCGCCTGGGTCATCGGCGAGGCGGGCTCCCGCACCGATCACGACGCCGCGCAGTGACCGCCTAACGCACCCCCATCGGGACGAAACCGGGGGCGTGGCTCCCCTCCCCGATCGACGACTTGTCGATCGCCCCCGAATGCAGCGCGCTCAGGAAGGCATCGACGACGTCGGGGTCGAACTGTGCACCGGAGCAGCGTCGTAGCTCCGCGATCGTCGCCTGCAGCGGGACGCCGGGGCGGTACGGGCGCTCGCTCGTCATCGCGTCGAAGGTGTCGGCCACCGCGGCAATGCGGGCCTCCAGCGGGATGTCGAGCCCGGCCAGCCCATCGGGGATGCCGCGTCCGTCGAACCGTTCGTGGTGCGAACGCACGACCGTCAGCGCCATCGGCATCTCGGACAGGAGCGGCGACAGGATGCGCCACCCGACGACGGGATGCGTCATGATGTGCTGGTACTCTTCGTCGGTGAGCGGCCCGGCCTTGTTCAGCACGCTCTCGCGCACCCCGATCTTCCCGATGTCGTGGACCTTGCCCCCCAGCTCGATCTGCCGGACGACGTCGGCGTCGAGCCCCAGAGTGCGGGCGATCACCGTCGAGTACTTGGAGACCCGCAGCGAGTGGCCATGCGTGTACGGGTCCTTCACTTCGAGCGCCTCGGCGAGCGACTGGATCGAGGCGAGGAAGAGCTCCTCGAGACGGCGCGCCTGCACCGAGACCTTCTCCTCGAGCAGCTCCTGGTAGTCGCGGTTCTCGAGGATCAGCCGGCGCTTCTCGAGCGCCTGGCGCACGCGAGCCCGCACCTCCTCCAGGTGGAACGGCTTGGTGAGGTAATCCATCGCCCCCACCGCGAGGCAATTGACCGCCGTACTCACGTCGGCGACGGCGGTGATCAGCATGACCGCCGTGTCGGGATAGTGCGCGCGGATCTCGCGCAAGAGTCCGATCCCGTCCAGCTCGGGCATGTGCAGGTCGGTGAGGACCAGGTGCACGGGGCGTCGGGCGAGGGAGACGAGCGCCTCGGCCCCATTCCCGGCCTCCTCACAGTTGAATCCGTCGCTCTGCATGAGGCGCACGAGGACGCGCCGCAGGTGCGGTTCGTCGTCCACGACGAGGCAGCGGAGCGAGTCCTGCGCTTCGAGCGCCGGAGCCGGCGCATTGGGAGTCTGCGTCATGAGTGCTTCCTAGTATCGCCCGCACCACGTGCGTTCAACACCACCCGTCCGCGGGACGTCGTGCCCCACACGGACTCGGGGTGTATCTTCTCGCCCTTCCCTCTCAACTGCAAACGCATGTCGCGCATCTTCGACGACGACCTCAAGTTCGCGTGCGGCACTCGCGCCGTGCACGCCGGGCAGCGCCCCGATCCCACCTCGGGCGCCATCATGACCCCCATCTACCAGACCTCCACCTACGCACAGGAGGCGCTGGGTCACAACAAGGGGTACGAGTACGCTCGCGGCAAGAACCCCACGCGCGAAGCGCTGGAGCGCAACATCGCGTCGCTGGAAGGTGGCACACATGGCTTCGCCTTCGCCAGCGGGATGGGAACGATCGACTCAATCATGAAGCTGTTCAAATCCGGCGACCGGATCCTCTGTGCCGACAACATGTACGGCGGCACGCCGCGCCTGTTCGACCGGATCCTCGTGAACTACGGGCTGCAGTTCACGTACGTCGACACCCGCGATCCCCAGCGGGTGGAAGACGCGATGACCCCGGACGTGAAGGCGGTCGTCGTCGAGACGCCAACCAACCCGCTCATGTGGATCACCGACCTGGCCGCCGTCGGAGCGATCGCCCGGCGGCACGGGGCGCTGTTCATCGTCGACAACACCTTTGCCACCCCCGTCTTCCAGCGTCCGCTGGAGCACGGGGCGCACATCGTCTTCCACTCCACCACCAAGTACCTAAACGGCCACAGCGACATGGTGGGCGGCTGTGCGGTGGTCAACGACGACGACCTGGCCACCCGCCTCCAGTTCATCCTCAACGCCGCCGGCGCCGTCCCCGGACCCTTCGACGCCTGGCTCGTCCTGCGCGGGACCAAGACGTTGCACCTGCGGATGGCCGCCCACGACGCCAATGGACGGCGCATCGCCGACTGGCTGGCCCAGCGCCTGGGCGACGAGCGCGTCTTCTACCCGGGGCTCGCCTCGCACCCGCACCACGCCCTGGCCGCGCGCCAGATGTCGGGCTTTGGCGGGATGATCTCGATCGACCTCGGGACGCGTGAGGCGGCCGCGCAGGTGGTCAACCGCCTGCACCTCTTCACCCTCGCCGAGTCGCTGGGCGGCGTGGAGAGCCTCGTCTGCCACCCGGCCTCGATGACGCACGCCTCGGTCCCCCCGGAGCGGCGCGCGCGACTGGGGATCAGCGACGGACTCGTGCGCTTCAGCGTCGGCGTCGAGGACGTCCACGACCTGATGGCCGACATCGACCACGCCTTCGAGGGCGTCGCCTAGGGTAGCCCCAGGCGGGGGCGCGACACTTTCGCCGCTCCCCCGCCGTAGAAAGAGCACACAGCAGACGAGAGCGTCTCGTCCGAGCTCCCGTCTCCCCCCGGCGTTCGCTGGGACACGCATTCTCCTCTCTCCCGTCTCGAGAGCAGCCATGGCCGAGCGCATCGTACTCACCGACATCTCGTCCGCCGCCTGGGAACATCCCGCCGACCGCGCCGCCCTCAACGCGCTGCGCGCCATCCCGGGCTTCGACCAGGTGGTGCGGAAGGTGGCGTCCTTCTTCGGGGAGCGCGGCGTTCGGCAGCTCTTCCTGGCCAATGCGGTGCGGGTCGGCCCCAACCAGCGGCCGAAGCTCTGGGCGCAGTACCAGGAGGTGCTGGCCACCCTGGACTGGAAGGAGGTCCCGGAGCTCTACGTCACCCAGACCCCGTTGGTCAACGCCGCCGCTGTGGGGTTCGACAAGCCGTTCATCGTGCTCAACTCGGGGATGATGGAGCTGCTCAACGATGAGGAGCGTCGCGACATCCTCGGGCACGAACTCGGGCACATCATGTCCGGGCACACGACGTACACCACGATCGCGATCATCATCCTGACGCTCGGGCTCAACAACCTCCCGTTCCTCGCGGGGATCGCCCTGCTCCCCTTCCAGCTCGCCCTCATGGAGTGGTACCGCAAGGCGGAGTTCTCGGCCGACCGCGCGGGGTTGCTCACCACGCAGGACATTCGGGTCACGGCCAGCACCTTCATGAAGATGGCGGGGGGCAAGGAGCTCGACGACACGCTCTCCGTCGACGCCTTCCTCGAGCAGGCCTCGCACTACGAGGGGCAGAACGAGTTCGCCGACAAGGTCTGGCAGGTGATCAACACGGCGTTCCGCACGCACCCCTTCGGCACCGTGCGCGCGGCCGAGCTGCAGCGCTGGGTCGCGTCGGGCGAGTACGACAAGATCCTCCGCGGGGACTACCGACGCCGGAGCGATGCGACGACGCCACCGCTCTCCTCGGACATCGAAGATGCGGTCGGTTATTATGGGGAGCAGGCGCGCGGGGCGATGGACTCGCTCAACGGGGTCTTCGATCGCGCGCGCGATGCCTTCAACAGCGCATTCAAGGGATCCTCTGGGCCGTGAAGATTCTCCTCCTGGGAAGCGGCGGGCGCGAGCACGCCATCGCATGGAAGCTCTCGCAGGATGATCCGTCGCTCGACCTGGTCTCTGCCCCCGGTAACCCTGGTATCGCCTCGCTCGGCCGTTGCATCCCGGTCTCCCCGACCGACGCGGCGGCCGTTGTCGCGTTGGCGAATGCCGAGCACCCCGATCTGGTCGTGGTGGGGCCCGAGGCCCCGCTGGCCGCAGGGGTGAGTGACGCGCTGAGAGACGCGGGCTTCCGCGTCTTTGGCCCGTCCAAGGCGGCGGCCGAGCTGGAAGCGTCGAAGCGATTCGCAAAGGAGGTCATGTTCGCGGCCGGGGTGCCGACGGCCGGAGCATCCTGGCATACCGACGCGCCTTCTGCCAAGCTCGCCGTGCGCATGCGCGGTGCTCCCGTGGTGATCAAGGCGTGCGGACTGGCGGCCGGAAAGGGGGTCGTCGTAGCCCTCACGCTCGACGAAGCCGAGCTGGCCATCGACCGGATGTTCCAGGGGGCGTACGGCGAGGCGGGGGCGGAGGTGCTCGTCGAGGAGTTCATGGCGGGTGAGGAGCTGTCGGTCTTCGCGGTGACCGATGGGGAGCACTTCGTACTCCTGCCGGGGGCCCAGGACCACAAGCGCCTGCTCGATGGCGACGCCGGTCCCAATACCGGAGGGATGGGAGCCTACGCGCCCGTGGCGGTGGCAACTGACGCCGTGCTCCAGTTCACGCGGGAGCATATCGTGACCCCGACTCTGGCCGAAATGCGTCGACGCGAGTCGCCGTTTCGAGGGCTGTTGTACGTGGGGCTGATGCTCACCGATGAGGGCCCCCGGGTGGTCGAGTTCAACTGCCGCTTCGGCGATCCCGAGACGCAGGTGGTCCTCCCCCTGCTCGAGGGCGATCTGCTCGAGCTCATGATGGGAGCCGCGGTCGAAGGGGGGCTGCGGGGCGTCCCCGAGCCGGCGATTCGAGATGGCGCAGCGGTGACCACCGTGGTCGCCTCACCCGGGTACCCTGAGACGCCCTTCACGGGAGCACCGATCGTGCTCCCTCAGGAGATTCCGGGCGTTCACGTCTTCCACGCGGGGACCAAGCGCCGAGCAGACGGGACGCTGGTGACGGCGGGGGGGCGCGTTTTCGCGGTCACCGCGGTGGCGCCTTCGTTCGAAGAGGCGCAGCGACTGAGCCTGGCCGGCGCCGAATCGATCCAGTTCCCCGACAAGGTGCTCCGCCGAGATATCGGGTGGCGAGAGCTGGCCCGCCGTGCCGGAGCTTCCTGAGGTCGAGACGATCGCGCGCGAGCTTCACGCGCGATTGGCGGGGCGTACGATCGTTGCGGTCGAGGTCAAGCGCGCGGATGTGCTCCGGCTCGCCGACGCGGAGCAGCTTGGGTCGACGTGCACAGGATTGAGCGTCGTCCGCGTCTGGCGTCGCGCCAAGACGGCGGTGATTTCGATGTCGGGCGACTGGCACCTGCTCGTGACGCCCCGATTCACCGGGGCTGTCCTCGTACGCGACGGGGGGCTGGTGTCTCCAGATGCGGCGCTGGATGTGGCCGGGAGCACGGACGGTACCGCCACTTCGCCTGTGGATGCTCCGGGCGACGAGTATGCGGCGATCATCTGGCGGCTCGCCGACGGCGGTTGCTTCTGGTATCGCGACGTTCGGCGACTGGGGACGGTGACGCTCGCCGACGATGCCACGCTTGCTGCCTACGAAGCCGCGCTGGGAGACGAGCCCCTTGACCCGGGCTTCAGCGCGGACCGATTATCGGTGCTTCTTCGGGGATCACGAGCGGCGATCAAGAAGGTATTGATGGACCAGCGGGTTCTGGCGGGAGTCGGCAACATCTACGCGAACGAGGGGCTCTGGCGCGCGGGGATCGATCCGTCGCGCGAGGCCAGATCACTCTCGCCCGACGAGGTGCAGCGCCTGCATTCGGCGCTGACGACGACCTTGGCCGCGTCCATTCAGGCGCGGGGGACGACCTTTCGCGACTACCGCGACCCGTCCAACCGCGAGGGTGGGTTTGCCGCACAGCTGCTGGCCTACGGGCGCGGGGGCCAGCGCTGCGCGCGGTGCGGGACGACGCTCACCGAGACGCACGCCATCGACGGACGCTCCACCGTGTTCTGCCACCGATGCCAGCGCTGACGGCGCCGCAGCGAAAGGCCGACGCCAAGCGTCTGGCCGAACTGCGCGAGCACGTGCGGGCGACCGCCACCGATCGCCCGGGCGTGTACCGCATGCTCGGGGAGGGGGGCGAGGTGGTGTACGTGGGGAAGAGCAAGAAGCTGCGCACACGCCTGATGAGCTACTTTCGCGCCGAGTACCCGCGGGACAAGGGAGCGCGCATCGTGCGCGACGCGGTGGCGATCGAGTGGAGCTACGTCCCCAGCGAGTTTGCCGCGCTGCTGGAGGAGCTTCGGCTGATCAAGCGGCTGCGCCCGCGCTTCAACGTGGCGATGAAGCGCGACGCTCGGCACTACGCCTTCGTACGCGTGGCGGGCGGCGTCGCTCCTCGGCTCACGGTGGTGCGCGGTTCCGGGGCGGGCGAGCGCGGGGGCGTCTACTATGGACCGTTTGTCGGCGCCGATCGCCTGCGCGACGCGCTGCGCGAGTTGGGCGACGCGCTGGGGCTGCGCGATTGCACCCTCGACAGTCGCATGCAGTTCGCCGACCAGTCGGAGCTCCTCCCCCTTCCGCCGCGAACGCCGGGGTGCATCCGGCACGAGATCGGGACGTGCCTGGGGCCGTGTATCGCCGCGGTGCGTGCCGACGTCTACGAGGAGCGCGTGCGGCAGGCGCGCACCTTCCTGGAAGGGGCGCACAACGAGCCGATCGAACGCCTGCGCGACGCGATGCAGGAGGCGAGCGATTTCCTGGCGTACGAGCGCGCCGCCGTGTTGCGCGACAAGCTGCAACGCCTGGAGTCGCTGCGCGAGCAGTTCCTGCGGCTCCGGTTCGCCGTGGAATCGTTGACGTTTGCCTACATCGTCCCGGGGCACGAGGGTGAGGATCGGTTCTACCTCATCCGTCGCGGCGTCGTGCGGGGGGAGTTCCCTGCCCCGCGCTCGCCGGCGGAGTGGGAGAGTTTGCGCGAGGGGTGCGAGCGGACGTTCGGCAACGGACCACCAGGGACGGTTGCCACGGTGCCCGCGCACGAGATCGACGAGCTGCTGCTGGTGACGTCGTGGTTTGGCGTGCACCCAACCGAGCTGCAGCAGACCGTGCCGGCCGACGCGGTGCGGACGCTGTGGGGGGGCTAGCCGCGTAGCATCCCGGTCGCCCGTCGGCGACGCACTGCCCCGTTCGCCCCACGAATCGGCGGCCGAGGTCGCCTGGGATCCTAACACGTTACAACAGGGATTCGCGGACTGGCTCGTCACGAGGGAGCCCGGGATATTGGCGCGGGTACTCCACGGCATCCCGCACCCGTCGCCAGATGCACGATATCGTACGACGCCTTCGCCTCGTTCGTCGTTGTCGCGCGATGCGCCCAGAATCGCTGCCGCGGTTCGTGACGCGTGGCGCGCTCGTCATCCTGAGCGCGTTTTCCGCCGTCGTCGTGCATGCGCAGCGGGGACCCAACGCCTCGGACGCGCCGCCGCATCAGTACGTGATCGAGTTCACAGCGAGCGAACGCTGGCTGCACGCCCGCAGCTTTCCCCCCGCCGTCCCCTTCGTCACGCGGGACTTCATCATCACGATCGATTCCGTCCTGCCTGACGCCGGGACGGGAGCGCGCACCGTCTTCCTCCGGCAGGGCGACCCGCGATACGCCAAGGGAGCAGGACGTCTCGTCATCCCGGCCACCGCGGCACCGCAGCGCGCCGTGGTGCCACTAGTGGAGAACGACCGGCCCCAACCAGGGCGTACCCCGAAGGAGATGCGCATCAGCTTCCTCTGGCGCGTCCTCGCCAATCCGGCGCAGACGGTCGGGCTCTCGCTTCCGGACGAGAATCTGTGGGACCTCGCCCCGTCGTTCCACCCGACATCGCTGACGCCAGGTGCCACGTGGCGCGACACCATCCGCGCGCGCGCCGAGATCGACGGGATGTGGCAGGAGGTCACGGGGATCCGCACAAGCTGGTTGGAGGCCGACTCCAGTGCCAACGGACGCGTGCGGTGGCTGGTGCGCGACAGCGCCGCGGTGCGGTATCGGGCGCAGTCCGAGATCCCGGACGACGATCGCGAGTCCAACCCGATCGTGCGGCAAGAGGCCACGGGGACGATCATGGGGCGCTACGTGCAGGATGTGGCGTTGCAGCTCCCGGCGTGGCGTCGCGACTCCACGCGCTGGTCCGGGACGGCACGACTCCAGGAGCCCGGGCGCCCCGCCGTCAGCACGTCGGCGCACTTCGAACGCATTCGCACGTGGAAGGGCTTTGCCCCCGACGAGTACGTTCGCATGCGCGACGCACGGTTCCGCGAGCGCAACCTCCGCTACTCCGGGCCGGTGCGGCAACCGAAGGACGCCTGGCAGGTGCGACTCGCGGCGCGCGACACGGCGCTGCTCGACTCCCTCGAGAGGGTCTTCGCCGCCTCGTCGCATGTGCCGTTGCGCGACAGCATCACGGCTGCCCTCCCGTGGGCCTCATGGAGCCCAGGGCTCGAGGTGCGCATGCGGGAGCGCGCCGTGGCCGCTGGCGACACCGCACAGCTACTCGCGAAGCTGGGCGCGACGCCGCTCGCATTCGAGCGGCGCTACTCGCTGGCCGACGCCCGTCGGCTCCTCGACTGGCTGGAGGATCCGCAACGGCTGTGGGACTGGGGGATCCGACGATCGACGCTCACCGAGCCGCTGACCGAGACGCTCGTGCACCGTCCGCTCGCGCTGCGCGACACATCGACGTGGCCCTGCGACCCCGAGGCCTGCGACCTGCTGGCCGAGCGAGGAGGGCGATCCCGCGAACCGTTGGCGCGTGATCTCGCGTTGCTCCTGCAGTTCTCGCGCGCGCCACGCGCCCATGTCGCCCGGGTTCGTCGTCACGCCGTGGAGCAGCCGACCTTCTTCGCCAGGGCGTTGTACCTGGCGGACGGCGTCGGCGCCTGGTGGGATGCCTCGACCAAACCACGTGTCCCCGCACCGGACGGCGATTGGCGCGACTGGTTGAGGTGGATGCACGGCGGGGTGACCACGCAGCTCGACCTAAGGCCCGCCGGTCTTCCGCGCCCGGTCCTCGCCGAACTCCCCCTGCGCTTCGAGAGCGGTCACGAACACGCCCTCCGCATGCACGCCCTGGTCACCGGGCGGGACTTCGATCGAGAGCTGCAGGCGGCGTTTGGCGCAGCCGCGAGCGACTCCGCACGCTTCGTCCTCGGCACGGTCTGGAACAACCTGCGACCGACACCGGTGCCGGAGGACACGCTGCGCGACTGGTTCCGCAGCGGCTCCCGTCTGCTGCAACAACTGGCCACCACGGAGGCCATGCTGGCAACCCGCCCGATGCCGCCGGCGGAACGTCGATGGCCGGAGACGGAGATGTCGCGCGCCCTGCGCGATTCCCTCCTCGACGGCGCCCTCGAGCAACTCGCCACGGGAGCGCCGCGCTGGCGAACGCCCGAACAGGTCACCGACAGCGCCAAGGCCGCCGCTTCCGGCAAGCGGCTGCTGCGGGGACGCAACCTCGCGGCACCTCGCGACACCCTCCCACCGATCCTGGTGGCAGAGGACTGGCCCGACGGGCTCCCCATGCGGTGGCGCGCTGCATTCCGCCTGATGTCACGCGCGGAGCTGAAAGCGCTCCCGGTGACCCAGGGCTTCGTCGCGCACTCGATGGCGCTCACTCGGCGCGGCCCGTTCGTCCTCCTCAACGTGGAGAAACTGGGACAGATCGCGCGCCCCGCGGACGCGGCCCGGCAGGCATTCTACGCCTACTCGACCTTCCTCCTGTTGGAGATCGACGGCGAGCGGCTGCTGGTGGGGATGCAGATGTCGATGACCTGACGCGGGCACCAGAGGTGACGACCGCCGCGCTAGCCTCGCGCCGCGATGCGCGGGCAGGCGTCGTCGATCGCCGACTTGAGGTCGGCCATGCCGTACGGCTTGGAGAGCAGCGCGGTCTTCACCCCAAGTGACCGCACGTCGCGCGCGGCCTCGGCCACGAAGCCGCTGACGACGACGGCGGGGAGATGCTCGCGCAGGCGGCGCAGGGCGGCGATCATCTGCGTCCCGGTACGCCCCGGCATGCGATAGTCGGTGATGACGAGGGCGCAGTCGTCGGCGTGCTCGGCGAACCACGCCTCTGCGGCGGCGGCCGACGACACCGCCACCGCCTGGTGCCCGAGCGCGGCGACCACGCGACGCGCCGTCTCCAGCACCACCGGTTCGTCGTCGACGAGGAGGATGGTGCGCGGTGCCACTCGGTCGCGGGCGTCGGGCCCGGTGGCCGAGGTCGGGGTGGGCCGCCGGGGCGCGGATGGCACCTGCGGCCTGGGGCCGTCTGCGCCTTCGATCGCCTCCGCGCGCGATGCCGGGATCATCACCGTCACGACCGTCCCGATGCCGCACGCACTGTCGATGTCGATCGACCCGCCTAACGCCAAGATGAGGTTGCGCACCGTCGGGAGCCCGAGCCCCGTGCCCTCCTGCGCCGCCTTGGTCGTGAAGAAGGGTTCGAAGACGCGCGCCAGCGTGTCGGGGCTCATGCCGTCGCCGTTGTCGCGCACGCGCAAACGCACGAAGGGGAGACCGTCCCGCATCACCCGCTCCGCCTCAATCACGACTACCCCGCCGGACGACATCGCCTGTACGCTGTTGATCGCCAGGTTCATCACGATCTGGTGCAGTTCGGCGGACGACGCGTGCACGAGGGGGAGCGCCGTCAGCCGCAGCTCGATGCGCACGCGCGCGTCGGCCCGGGCGCGCACGAGGCGCGCGACCTCGCGCACCACGGCGCCCAGGTCCCCGGTCTCATGGATCGCCACCTCGCCCTTTCGCAGCATCAGCAGGCGCTTGACGAGGTCGCGCCCGCGCTCGGCGGATGCGCGGATGTCGTCCAGCAGCTCGCGCGACTCGTCGTCCGACGAATCGGCGAGCAGCTCCACGTTGGCGAGGATCGGCGTGAGGAGGTTGTTGACGTCGTGGGCGATCCCTCCGGCGAGCGTCCCCAGCGCCTCGAGATGTTGGCCGCGACGGCGCTCGGCCTCCGCCTTGAGTCGCGCTTCGGCCTCGCGCTCGAGCCCGGAGACCAGCACGCCTACCGAGACGGTCGCCATGAGGCCGAGCATCGCCGTATTCAACGCCGACAATGTCCAGAGCGAGAGCGCATCATCAATCCCGATGGCCCACACCACCTGCCCACGTCCGATGCCCACGCCGATTGCGGCAAAGGCGACAATGTTCGCGATGACCACGCCGACGCCGGAGCGCACCCCCAGTAGAAGACCGGCCGAGAGCGCGGCCATGCTGAGCCAGACCGGCCCGGCGGTCCGGAATCCCGCCAGGGTGAGCGTGAGGGCGCCGATCGTGAAGAGCGAGACGATCAGCATCCACGCCCGGGTGCGATACGGCAGGGCGCGGCTGCCCAGCGTCCAGAATGTGAGCCCGTAAGCGACGAGATCGACGGCGACGATCGACCAGAGCCCGCGCCTTCCCAGCACGTAGATGGCGAAAAGGAGCGTGGGCGCCCCCAGCAGAAGCGCCCCGCCCAGGAGCGCGGCGAGGATGCGTCCACGCCATTGATCGAGGGTGGACGCGTCTTCCAGTCCGAAACGGTCGGCGGAACGGCGCGTCCACTCGCTCATCCTGCGGCGGACGCCGGCAACGGGGGGAGACTTCGCGATGGCCACGACGGGAGTATCGGCCGCGCTCGGCGTCGCATTGAGCGCCGGCGGCCGAATGGTGACAGCCGATCACGGAGGCGTTCGCCTACTTTCCTCACATGCGCATGATCCCGTCATCCTCGAGCGCCTCGCGCCGGCATGAGCGGAGCGCCACGACCACCGTTCTCACCCTCATGGTGGCGCTGCTGCTCTCGACCCCGGCGAGTGCACGCGCGCAGGATCGCGTCACCCGCGAGAACCTCAACGCGTGGCTTACTGTCGGCGGCGACGTCCGGCTGTCGCGCCGCTGGTTCGTCGACTACGACCTGAGCCTCCGCCGCAGTGGCCCCGCGGATGAGATGCGGCAGTTGCTCCTCGCGTTTCGGGCTGCGCTACCAACCCACGTCGACCGTCCGCTTCAACTGGGGGTACGCCTTCGTTGAGACGTGGCCGTACGGAAAGCTCCCGTCGGCCTTTCGCTTTCCCGAGCACCGAATGTGGGAGCAGCTGCAGCTCAACCAGTCGATCGGACGCGTCGCGCTGAATCATCGTTACCGCTTGGAGCAGCGGTGGCTCGGGCGCGTGGCGCTGGAGGACGAGGACGAGCGTGTGCAGAACTGGGTGCGCACGAACCGCTTCCGCTACCGCGTGCAGGGGACGCTTCCGCTGCAGGGGAAGACGCTCGACGATCGCGAGTTCTACCTCACGGGGAACGCCGAGGTCTTCCTGAACTGGGGGGCCAACGTGCAGTACAACGTCTTCGACCAGAACCGCCTCGTCCTGGGCATCGGGCGGCGGGTGTCGGAGAAGCTGCGGCTGGAGGTGGGCTACCTCGAGCAGCTCGGCGAGAAGAGCAACGGGCGCTTCCTCGAACGCAACCACACGCTCCTGTTCAGCGTGTACCCGAGCCTCTCACTCTGGCACGACGAGAAGCGTTAGGCGATTGGTCGGCGCGCCCGGCACGGCGCGCGGGCAAGGTGGCACGCGGCAGCGCGCGACGATCGTGCCGCGCGCGCTGCGGGGCCGTCAGTACGCGAGGTCGACCAGTTCGATGTCGACCACCCCGTCCGGGGAGATCGTGAGCCGGCCGACGCTCGGCGTGATGTCGAAGCGGCGCGGCCCGGCGGCACCCGGATTCACCACCAGCCGGCCACCGGCGCGGGCGATGAGCGGGCGGTGCGTGTGGCCGTAGACGATCACGTCGGCGTCGTACGCGGCGAGCAGACGCTCGACGGTGGGCGCGCCGAGTTCGTGGCCGTGGCTCACATGAATGCGCACGCCACGTTCCGTGCGTTCCACCTGCCTGACGAGTTGCGGGTGGTCGCGGTCGTCGCAATTGCCGAACACGGCGACCACTGGGGCGATGAGCTCCAGCTCCATGAGCACTTCGTCCCCGCACACGTCGCCCGCGTGCAGGATGAAGTCGACGCCGGCGAGGGCGCGGTGCACGTCGGCGCGCACCTGCCCGTGCGTGTCCGAGATGAGGCCGATGACCAGCGGTGCGTCCGGCGACGGCGACATCGTCAGGCGTTGAGGGCGTCCGGCTCCCCGCCCCACCGCCTGACGAGCGCATGCTCCACGTCGAGGTGGTCGAGGATGCGGGCGACGACGAAGTTCACGAGGTCGTCGATGCTCGTCGGCTGGTGATAGAAGCCGGGTGATGCCGGCATCACCACCGCTCCGGCCTGCGTGAGGCGGAGCATGTTCTCGAGGTGGATCTGGCTGTACGGCGTTTCGCGCGGGACGACGATGAGGCGCCGCCGCTCCTTGAGCATGACGTCGGCGGCGCGTTCTACCAGCGAACGCGACGTCCCCTGCGAGATGGCCGAGATCGTCCCCATCGAGCAGGGACAGATCACCATCCCCTGCATGCGCGTGGAGCCAGACGCCGGCGACGCCCCACGATCCTGGTCGCTGAAGGGCGTGATGAAACGATCCCAGCGCGCCGCGCCGATGTGCGCCCGCAGCGCCTCGGCATCGGCGATCCCCATCTCCGTTTGCAGCAGGCGGTATCCGTGCCCCGAGACGACGAGCCAGACGGGGCGCTCGGCGGCCACCAGCGCCTCGAGCAGGCGCACGGCGTACGGGGCACCCGATGCGCCGGTGATGGCGACGACGATGGGCAGCACGGCAGGCATCGCGCGGCTATCCCCGGAACGGGAAGGTCGTGACCCAGCCCCGCGCGAACAACACGCGCTCGGCGAGCACGACGAGGAAGAAGGCGATGGAGATCACGCCGTTCATCGTGAAGAAGGCGGCGTCGAGCCTGGACAGGTCGTCGGCCTTCACCAGCGAGTGTTCGTACAGCAGGAGTGCGGCGACCACGACGACGCCGACCACGTACAGCAGGCCACCGTTGGCGGCCCACCCCACCACGGCGAGAGAGGCGACCGTCGTCAGATGCAAGGCGCGCGACACGGCGATCGCGCGAACGCGCCCGAGGGCGACCGGGATGGAGTGCAGTCCGTGCGCCTTGTCGAACCCTTCGTCCTGCAGCGCGTAGAGGATGTCGAAGCCGCCCCCCCACGTGGTCACGGCCAGCGAGAGGACGAGCGGCATCCAGAACGGGTCCGGCCACGCACCGGTGACCGCGAGGTACCCACCGACAGGCGCAATGGACATCCCCACGCCCAGCACCAGGTGCGACCAGCGGGTGAAGCGCTTGGTGTACGAGTAGAAGCAGACCCAGGCCAGCGCGACCGGCGAGAGCCAGGCGCAGAGCGGATTGAGGCTCCAGGCACTGTACACGAAGATCGCCGACGCGACCGCCACGGACACCGTGGCCTCGCGCACCGTCATCGCCCCACTCGGGATCTCGCGCATGGACGTGCGCGGGTTGCGCGCGTCGATCTCGCGATCGACGATGCGGTTGAACCCCATCCCGGTGAAGCGCGCGCAGGTGAAGGCGAGGATGACCCAGCCGAGCATCCCCAAGGTGACCGGTGCGCGATACGACGCCAGCGTGACGCCGACGAGCGCGAACGGCAGGGCAAAGACCGTGTGCGGCAGCTTCACGAAGTTGGCGTACTTCACCAACCGCGTGGTCCCGCCGAAGGTCTGCCCTTCGCGCACCGGCACCCGCCCCGGCGTGACCGTCACCTCCCGTCTCCCAGCCCGAGCTTCGGCCACATCGCATCCACTCGGCGTTTGGTCGCCTCGTCCATCTCGATGATCTTGGGCCAGTTGCGCGTGAACCCTTCCTCGGGCCATTTGCGCGTGGCGTCGATCCCCATCTTGCTGCCGTAGGTAAAGGCGCGCGAGGCGTGATCGAGCACATCCACCGGCCCCATCGTGAAGCGCGTATCGCGCTCGGGGTCGATGTTGTTGAGCGCGATCCACCACGCTTCCTGCGGGTTGCGCACGTTCACTTCCTTGTCGACCACGACGAGCACCTTGGCCAGCGACATGAGCCCCGCCCCCCACAACGCGTTCATCACCTTGTAGGCGTGCCCCGGATACTGCTTGTCGATCGACACGAAGACGAGGTTGTGGAAGATCCCCTCGGCCGGCATGTGATAGTCGACGATCTCCGGCGTGGTGAGCTTGAGCAGCGGGAGGAAGATGCGCTCCGTGGCGTGGCCGAGATAGAAGTCCTCCATCGGCGGCCTGCCGACGATGGTGGTGCCATAGACGGCGTTCTTCTTCATCGTGACCGCCTTCACGTGCACCTTGGGGTACAGGTCGGCCTCCGAGTAGAAGCCCGTGTGGTCGCCGAACGGCCCCTCCACCACCAGCGCCTCCGACGGGTCGATCTCTCCCTCGATCACGATCTCGGCGTCCCACGGGACGTCGAGGTCGCAGGTGAGCGCCTTCACGAGCTTGACCGGCTCCTTGCGCAGGAAGCCGGCGAAGAGGAACTCGTCGATGTTGGGCGGGAGCGGCGCCGAGGCGGAGAAGACCGACGCCGGATCGGCGCCGACGATGATGCAGACCGGCATCTTCTCGCCACGCTCGGCCATCTCGCGCCAATGCGCTGCGCCCACCTTGTGGCGCTGCCAGTGCATGGCGACGGTGTCCTTGCCGAGTTGCTGCACGCGGTACATCCCGACGTTGCGAATCCCCCGCTTCGGATCCTTGGAGGTCACGGCGGTCAGCGTGATGTACGGACCGCGGTCCTCTGGCCAGCAGGTGAGGATCGGGAGCTTGTCGAGGTCGATGTCCTTCCCCTTCCAGACCACTTCCTGGCAGGGGGCGCTCCCGCTTTTCATCCGCGGCGGGAACTTGGCGATCTCGAGGAGGCGCGGGAGGAGGGAGAGCTTCGACAGGAAGCCGTCCGGCACCTTGAGGTCCATCATCTGCGTGATGCGTCGCCCGATCTCGTCGAGGTCGTCGACCCCTAACGAGAGGGCCATGCGACGGTACGAGCCGAAGGCGTTGATGAGCACCGGCATCGACGCCCTGGTCCCGTCGCGCAGCACCGGGTGCTCGAAGAGGAGCGCCTGACCGCCGCCGGGCCTCTTGGAGACGCGATCGGCGATCTCGCAGAGCTCGAGGTGCACACTGACGGGGTGCGTGATGCGGACGAGTTCACCCGCCTTTTCGATCTCGTCGAGGAACTGCTGAAAATCGTTGATGGCCATTGATCTAGAAGACGGGAAGACGGGAAGACGAGAAGACGAGTGAGAGCGATCGCATCTTCACCGCTTTGACCGATCTGTTCACTTGGTGCCCACGTGAATCGCGGCCACCCCGAACGTCAGGTCGCGATAGCGCACATCGACATACCCCGCGTCGCGCATCTTCTGCGCGAGCTGGTCCTGCACCGGGAAGTTAGCCACCGACTGTGGCAGGTACTTGTACGCCGTCTTGTGGCCGCTGATCACGCCGCCGATCCACGGGAGGATGTTGTGGAAGTAGGCGTGGTAGCCGGTGCGGACGAGGGCGCTCCGTGGGGTGGAGAACTCCAGGATCACGAAGCGCGCGCCGGGCTTGAGGACGCGGCGTACTTCACGAAGCCCCGCCCCCAGATCGGCCAGGTTGCGGATCCCGAAGGCGACGATGGCGCCGTCGAGCGCATTGTCGCGATACGGGAGCTCCAGGGCGTCGCCGTTCACCGGCGACAGGCGCTCGCGCGGCGCCTTCCCCACCCCGGCCTGCAGCATGGGGAGGGCGAAGTCGGTGCCGAGGACGAAGCCGCGGAATCCCGCGTCCTTGAGCAGCTGCGTCCCCACGTCGAGCGTCCCGGCGCAGAGATCCAGGTACGTCCCGTCAGGGACACGGGTCCACCCCAACTCGCGGATGGCCTTGGCGCGCCACCGCTTGTCGACGTTGAAGCTCAGGAGGTGATTGAGGAGATCGTAGCGCGGGGCGATCTCCGAAAAGATGCGGCGGACATAGGCCCGCTTGACGGCGCCCCCTTCTGCGGCGGCGCGCGCCTCTACCGCATCGAGATCGGTCGAGGTCATGAGATGCCAAAGTTGGGTGCGGGCCGAACCGCCGGCAAGCGCGCGGGCGTGTGAGCCCGCTGCCCCCCCGGCAGCCCACCGATCCAGGACCAGCGCACACCCCGCCGCTGGCCGGCGCAACACAAGCGCTTGTCCTAGATCCTCTTGGGCGCACTCCTTAGCTTCCCAACCTCGCGAGCCCGGGGTGCGTTCCCTTGGCGCTCCGCACACCACGGAATGGCGCCTCTCCTCGATCTTCGCAACCTCCCGGATGCCGATCTCGTCGCGCTGGCCCAGGAAGGGCGAGAGGCGGCCTATCGGGAGTTGGTCCGACGGTATGAGCGCCCCGTCTTCTCCCTCATCTTCCGCATGGTGCGCGATCGCGAGGTCGCCGAAGACCTCGCGCAGGACACCTTCATCAAGGTCCTGAACCACATCGACAAGTACCGGCCGGAGTTCAAGCTCTCCAGCTGGCTCTTCAAGATCGCCAACAACGTCGCGATCGATCACCTCCGGAAACGGCAGCTCGACACCGTCTCCATCGACGGCTCGCCGCACGCCATGTCGGCCGCCGAACAGGAAGCCACGTCGTTCGACGTCGTGGCGCGACAGGAGTCGGCCCTCGAGGAGATGGAAGCCAAGGAACTCGGCTCGGCCATCGAACGGGCCATCAAGAAGCTCCGCCCCGAGTACCGCGCCTGCATCATGCTGCGTCATGTGGAGGGGCGCTCCTACGAGGAGATCGCCGCCACGCTCGACCTTCCATTGGGAACCGTCAAGACATACATCCACCGCGCTCGGCACCAGCTCCGGGACGCGCTTGAAGGATTGCGGGAATGACTGAAACCGTCGCTTTCGTACCGGCGTAAGGGCTTCCGGAGGCACTCACTTGGATCATCGGCATCTACTCCCTGAAGAGATCGACCTCCTCCTCGATGGCGAGGAGGGGTTCGGCGTGAACCCGCTCAAGGCGCATCTCGCGCAGTGTGCGGGGTGTCGTGCCGAGTATGAGGCGCAGCGCGAGGTCGCCCTCGCGCTCGAAGGGCTGCCGCACATCGCCCCCTCGTTCCGATTCGCCGACAAGGTGATGGCCAACGTCCAGGTCTTCGAGCCCTGGCACGTCTCCCTTCGCGACAGTATCCGGCGCGCCCTCCCCACCACGCAGGTGGGGCGGACGCTCGTCTTCGGGACCGGTGGGGTCATGGCCGTCTCCATGACCTTGCTCACCGTCTGGCTGGCGCACCGCGCCGATGCGGTCCTCTTCCTCGGGGCGCTCGTCGGTCAACGCCTGCGCGAGTTCGTCGCCGGCGGGGTGCACGATGCGGTCGTCGCCACGGTGGGCCAGGGGGCCGCCACGACGGTCAGCTCCAATGGCCTGGTCGGCGTCGGTATCGCCCTCTCCGCGCTCGCCGTCGCCATCCTCGGCACCGCCTTCGGTCTCAAGACGCTGGCCTCGGCCGCGCGCAGCCGGAGAGGCTAGCGTGCGGTCGTCCCTGTTCACTCCCGCCGCCCTTCTACAGTTCGCGCTGGCGGCGCTCTTGCCCGTGGCACTCACCGCCCAGAAGGCAAGCGACACCAGCGTCGTCAACATCGGCGGCGCCCGCGCCACCATCGTCACCGACCACGACTCGGTCACCGTCTCGTCCGGTGCGGCCGCCGTGCAGGGGCGCACCGCCGAGGCGCGCAGCCAGCTGGCTCGCTCGCGCGATTCACTCGCCGGGCGCGCCACGCCCGATAGCCTGACCCTCGGTGGTCGGGTGATCCCGGCCGGGACGTCCGTCGCCGGTCCGATCGTCGTCGCCGGGGGCGACCTCGTCGTGCGAGGGACCATCAACGGCTCCGCGGTCGCCATCGCCGGCGACATCGATGTCCTCGCCGGCGGGAAGATCACCGGCGACGCGATTGCCGCCTTCGGTTCGGTCTACGTCAACGGCGGGACCGTGGTCGGGGCGATGCGTTCCATGACGGGGCGCTGGGGCGAGAGTATGCGGACCGCCCTCCGTGGCGACGGCCTCGAACCCACCAAGCGTTCCCCGCTTCAGTTTGCCTTCGGCTGGTTCGGGGTGATGCTGCTCATCGGCCTCGGGGTCCTCGTCTTCGCCAGCAGCTACCTCGATGGCGTCGTCGACGTTCTTCAGGAGTCGTTCTGGCGGTCGTTCTTCGTTGGGATTGCCGGGGAGCTGGGCATCTTCCCCGCCATCCTCCTGCTGGTGCTGGGACTGGCGATCACCGTGATCGGCGCCCTGCTCATCCCCTTTGCCGTCGTCGCCTTCGTGCTGGCGGTTGCGGGGCTGGCGACGCTCGGCTTCATCGCCGTGGCGCAGCTCACCGGCGGGAGCATCGGCGGCAAGTCGGTCGAGCGCCTGTCGGCGAGGGGCGGCGCGCTTCGCGCGGTGCTCGTCGGCGTCACGCTGTACATGGGACTGTGGCTGGTGGCCACCGCCGTTGGCGACATCCCCGCGGCCGGTGCGGCGCTGCGCATCGTTGCGCTCCTGGTGACCTACGTGGCGGTGACCGCCGGCTTCGGCGCGGCGCTCCTCTCTCGTGGCGGGTCACGGCGCGACGCGGCGGTGGCGCAGGCCCCGGCGCCGGCCATGGACGCGGCGAGCTGGCAGACCCCCACCCCGGTCACCGGCGTGGTTGCCGCCCGCCGCCCCGTGGCGGCCGCCAAGGGCGACGGCTCGAGTGCGGGGACCGGGGCGCGTTAGGCAGCCTCAGAGCAGGAACATCGCCCCCGCGGCCCCAAACATCAGCAGCATCGCCAGCGCCACGACCACGCGCGTGATCACGAGGCTGGGCTGCCCCCGCATCAGCGTGCGATCGGAGGCGGCGATGAGGATGCCCAGCAGGAGGAAGGGGGCGAGGACGCCGTTGATCACCGCGGTCCAGAAGAGCGCCCGCAACGGATTGACGTGCGCGAAGTCGAGCGCGACTCCGGCTGCCAGCGAGAGCCCGAAGACCGTATAGAAGGCCGGGGCGCCACGAAAGCGCTCGTCGATCCCCTCGCGCCACCCGAACAGTTCGGCCAGCGCATACGCGGCCGAGCCGGCGAGCGTCGGGATGGCAAGGACACCGGTCCCCACGAGACCGACCGTGTACAGCAGTGCGGAGAAGCGTCCCGCGAGCGGCTCCAGCGCCTGCGCCACCTCGCGACTCGATTGCGGCTGCGTGATGCCGGCGCGGTGCAGCGTGAGCGCCGTGGTGAGGATGATGAAGTACATCGCCACGTTGGAGAAGAGCGTCCCCAGGCCGACGTCCCATCGGCGGTTCGTCAACTCGTCAGGCGTGGCCCCACGACGTGACGCCTCGGACGCGCGCCCGCCGAGCTTCTCCTCCTCCACCTCCTGCGACGTCTGCCAGTAGAAGAGGTATGGACTGATGGTGGTGCCGAGGATGGCGACGAGCATCGCCCATCCGTCGCGCCCGCCGGGGATGCGCGGCGTGAACGTATCGCGCAGGACCGGGCCCCAGTCGGGGCCGATGCGTAATGCCGCGATGACATAGGCAAAGAGGGCGAGCGCGAGCCACTTGAGGGCGCGCGCGACGGCGGCGTAGCGCAGCGAGATCGTCGCCCATCCGATCGCCACGGCGAAGATCACCACCCACACGTGCGATCCAACTCCGGACAGCAACTCGGCGGCATCGGCCATCCCGGAGAGGTCGGCGCCGATGTTGATCGTGTTGGCCACGAGCAGCGCGAAGCTGGCCACGACGAGCAACGGACGGGGAAAGCGATGGCGGAGCGCTGCCGTGAGCCCCTTCCCCGTCACCATCCCGATGCGCGCGCACATCGACTGGACGGCGGCCATCAACGGCCAGGTGATCAGCGCCGTCCAGAGGAGCGAGGTGCCGAATTGGGCGCCGGCGATGGAGTACGTGGTGATGCCGGACGGATCGTCGTCGGCCGCGCCCGTCACGACGCCGGGGCCGAGCGCGCGCCAGAGGCGGCGGATGGCGTTAGGTCGCATGCCCCACGGACGCCAACGCCTTCCGCAACACCTCCGACGACCGATCGAGCGCCGCCCCCTCCTCCGGCGACAACTCCGGCGTCACGACCAGCGTCGCACCATCGCCTCCCACCACCGTGGGGAGCGAGAGCGCAATCCCTCGGTAGGGTCCTTCCTCCTGCACCTTGCTGATGGCGAGCACCTGCCGCTCGCCGCGCAGGATGCCGCGCAGTAACCGAGCCGTCACGAGGCCGATGGCGTGGTTGGTCGCCCCCTTGCGATTCACGATCTCGTAGCCGGCGCGTCGCACCTGTTCGGCGAGGATTGCCTCGCGCGAGCCGTCCCATCCCGGCCAGGTGCGGAGCGCCGTGGCCCCGACGCGCGCGGTGGACCAGAGCACGACTTCCGAGTCGCCGTGCTCGCCCACCACATACGCGTGGATCGACTGCGCCTCGAGTCCCAACTCTACGCTCATCACCTGCCGAAGGCGCGCCGTGTCGAGCATCGTCCCGGTCCCGATCACCCGCGTGGGGGGCATATGCGCCGCGTCGGCAAAGACCGCCGTGAGGACGTCGACGGGGTTGGTCACGATGATGACCAACCCGCCGTAGCCGGCGAGCTGCGCCCCGAGGTCGCGCACGATCCCCACGGTGTGCTGCAAGGCGGCGAGCCGGTCCACACCGCCGGGGATGGCGCCACGTCCCGCCGCGATGACGATGACGTCGCAGCGCTCCTTCATCTCGGCGATGTCGGCGACGCGTACGGTCGCTGGCGGATAGAACGACGCGCCCTGCGCGAGGTCCATCGCCTCCCCCTCGGCCAACGCCTGTCGCAGGTCGTACACGAGCAGTTCGCGCGCCGCCCCGGCGTGCAGCAGCGAGATCGCGACGCTCGACCCGACCCATCCCATGCCAACGATTCCGACAGACGCCTGCAATTGGTGACTCCCTAATGAAGTGAGCGGGATGCGGTCAGCGCCCCTGTTGGCGCGAGACCTTCGCCGCTAGGGTGCGCGCCACGTGACGCCGCTGCTCATGTTCCCCGCACGGTCCACCGCGTACGTCACGATGCCGTCCACACGCCCGGCCGCGTTCACGGCGGGGACGCTGATCGCCGTCGCGGTGGCCGGCACCAGTCGCGAGGCCCAGCGGATGTCGTCGGCCGTCGATCGCGTGCGCCACTGCACCCACCACCAGCGCACCAGCTCTCCAGCGCCTGGCGTCACCGCCACCTGCCACGTGGCGGCGCCAGCGGCGGTGACGCCGAGCGTCGGTGCAGCTGGCGGAGTGTTGTCGACCCAGGTGAGCGCCGGCGGAAGCGCTGCTGTGACGAAGGCATCGTTGACGAGGGCGCCGAAGATGTTGTCCCGGTTGTCGAAGACCGAGCCGGCGCGAAAGAGGATCGTCCCCGATGCCCCGCCCCGCTGCCGCACCGTCTTCACCTGGTTGACGATCTCGCTCGCACTGTAGGCGCTCGATGAGCCGTCGGCCACTCGATAGGCAGCGAGCCCGGGCCAGATGTGGCGCCCCATGCTGTTCTGCGCCAGCCACCAGTCCAGCAGGGCATTGAACGGCTGCCCGGTCGAGGCGATGGACCAGTAGAGTTGCGGCGAGAGGTAGTCGACCCACCCCCGCTGCAGCCAGAGGCGCGAGTCGGCGTAGAGGTCGTTGTAGGCATCGAGCCCGGTGACCCCCTGCGGATTGCCGGGGCGCCAGATCCCAAACGGCGAGATGCCGACGCGCACCCACGGCTTGAGGCGCTTGACCTCGGTGTACATCCGCTGGACGAAGCGGTTGATGTTGTCGCGCCGCCAGTCGCCGCGGGTGAGCGTCCCGCCGCCGCGCGTGTAGCGCGCGTACGTGGAATCGTCAGGAAAGACGAGCGCTCCGTTGCCGTTGGGATACGGATAGAAGAAGTCGTCGATGTGCAGCGCATCGATGTCGTAACGCTGCACGACGTCGGCCATCACGGCGATGGTGTGGTCCTGCACCTCCGCCTCTCCCGGGTCGAACCAGAGCCCCACGCCGCCTCCGGTGACGCGGTCGCGCGGGACGCGGCGCAGGTCGGGGCGCTGGCTGGCGAAGTGCGTGGGGGCGAGGCGCGCGGTGTCGCTGGCGTTGCCGGCGCGGAACGGGTTGAACCAGGCGTGCACCTCGAGCCCGCGGGCGCGCGCCGAGTCGATGGCCAGCTGCAAGGGATCGTAGCCGGGGTCGACGTCGGTGCGGCCGGCGAGCGCGGTGGCCCACGGCTCCGCGCCCCCCGCATACATCCGCTCGCCGTTCACTCGGATCTGGAAGACGACGGCGTTGGCGCCGAGCTGCGAGGCGCGCTCGAGGAGCCCCACCAGCTCGCTGCGCTGCTCGGCGGACGACAGCGAATTGCGCGACGGCCAATCGAGGTTGCCCACCGTCGCGATCCAGACGCCGCGAAACTCGCGCACCACCGCGGGGACGACGAAGGCGGTGTCCTTGGGCGTTGGCGGCGGGGGGGTGATCCCCGGCCCGGTGGGGGCGTCGCCGGTGGCGCAGGCCGCGAGTGTCGCCTGGGCAGCCAGCGTCGCGATGCGCGCGAGCGGTGGCACGCGCCCCGACCGACCACCAGCGGTGACACGCGCGCGCACGGCGACGCGGAGTGCTTGCATCA
This sequence comes from Gemmatimonadota bacterium, assembly GCA_016719105.1. Taxonomy (NCBI): domain Bacteria; kingdom Pseudomonadati; phylum Gemmatimonadota; species Gemmatimonadota bacterium. The sequence continues at coordinate 200,112 of JADKAQ010000013.1, forward strand.
TTCGCGAAGAATGACGCTCGGCGCCACGGAGCGGGAGTGCAGCACGGGGGCGCACGTGGTCGACGCACCGCGGCCTACCACGTCCAGCGCCCTCCGCGCGATCGTGTCCGGCATCAGAGGGCGAAAATCCCGCGGCACACCTACAGACTTGCCGCGATCCCGCTCGTAGCGTCGCACGAACTCCGGGGACAGGAGGGTCCCATGCGATCCCGTTTCCTGCTGCTCGCCCTCACGCTGGCGGTCCCGACGCTCACCAGCGCCCAGACGCCGAAGCGCGCGAAGGACGTGGAGAAGTTCGAGGTCACCGGGCTGCCCAAGGCGCCGGCCTCGCAAATCGAGAAGGAGATCTTCGTCCTCCTCCGTGCGCACAAGCGGGGGGACTACACCGACGCCTCGCGCATCCACCTCAAGCTGGCGCAGTACTACAAGGAGCGCGGACAGGAGCAGCTCGAGGACGTCTGCAACCAGAAGGCGATGGAGGCCTGGTCCGCGGCCTCTGGTGAGCGCCCCAGCTCGGCCGGTTCGCCCGGCTCTCCCCCGTTTGAGCCCGCCGGGACCTTCGCCCGCCTCTTCAGCTATACCGACGACCTCAAGTTCGAGCACACGTGGGAGTTCTTCGCCGACGGGACCTTCGCGCATGCCGTGGAGACCGCCGAAAAGTCGGCGACAGCACCACCGCGCGAGCGTGGGTGGTACTCGCTGAGTGACGGCAAGATGCGCCTCTGGCAGTTCAAGCCGCGCGCCGAACGCACGGTGCGCTTCGAGCTGCTGGGCGAGGGGGGCAAGGACGGCGCCGTGATGGACGACATCAAGCTGGTGGTGGTGCCGTAACCACGCGACTCGTTAGGGCGGACGCGGCACGTAGACGTTGGTCACGCGCCGCTCCGCCGGCGTGTGCACCAGATCGCCCAGATACTCCTCCCACATCGGGAGGAGGTGCGCCCAGTCGCTCTCGGACGACAGGACGCCGCGCGCCAGCAGCCACTGCGTGATGCGGGCGTACATGGCCGGGAGCGTGTCGTACGCCCCTACATGCACGAAGCGCCACCCGTCGAACGCCGCCAGCACGTCCACGCGCACCGCTCCCCACGGGAGCGGTGGCTGGGCCGGCGGGGCGATCGGGAGGGCGAGGGTGAACGTCGTGCGGTGGTTCCCGTAGGCGGTATAGATCGCGCGGGGAGCGCCGCTCACCTCGAGCCCGTGTCGCTGCACGTATTGCGTGAGGCGACCAAAGCCGACCGTCATGGCGGCCGCGATGGCGAGGGCATCGGTCGTCGTCGTCACGCAGGTCACGACGGCGGGGACCGATTCGGTCACCACCTCGTGCACCTGGAGCGGGACGGGCGCGCGCATCTGTACCTCCGCGCAACGACCAACCGGCGACGCTGGCTCGGCACCGCTGCCAGCGGCCGCTTCCCAACGATGTCGCGTTGCACCGCGCGCGTCTGCGCGGAAAGCCCGCACCAGCATCAGCCGGAGGCCGCTTGCGCCCCCGGGCGGCTGCGGGGGGCCCCGCACGAGCGCCCGGCGACTCGGCAGAATGCGCCGCCGACGGCCGTGAGTTGTAGATTTCCACCCACATGATCGCGCCCGTCACTCGTCAGGCACGCCTCGCCACCGCCCTCGCGTTCCTGTCCGTGCTTGCCTCGTGCAGCGCGGATGGCCCGGCCGCGTCGCGGTGCACCGTCTCGAGCGTGCGGGTCGATCCCTCGGGCGTGAGCGTGGCCCCAGGGGCGACGCTGGCGCTCACGGCAACGCCGACGGCGCAGGGCTGCGCGGCCAGCGCCCTCACCCCTACCTGGTCGTCGAGCGACGTCTCGGTCGCCCAGGTCTCCGCGACTGGCGCGGTCACCGCGCTCGCGCCGGGGCTGGCGACGGTGCGCGCCACGATCCTCGGCGTCTCCGGCACCACCGACGTCGCCGTCGTGGCGCCGGTCGCGTCGGTGCTCGTGACCCCGGCCGCCGCCACGCTCGCCCCAGGGGCCACGTTGCAGCTCACGGCCGCCACACTCGATGCCCAGGGGGGCACGCTCACCGGGCGCAACGTGACGTGGAGCGCGTCGAACGCCACCCTCGCGACCGTCTCCCCCACGGGGCTCGTCACCGCCGTCGCCACCGGTGGCCCGGTGACCATCACCGCCACCAGCGAGCAGCGCAGCGGCACGGCCAGCATCACCATCGCCCCGCCGCCCAGCATCCAGCTGTCCAGCGCGGCCGTGGCGTTCACCGCGGTGGCCGGCGGGGCCAACCCGGCGGTGCGTTCGGTGATCATCACCAACGGCGGCGGCGGGACGCTGGGCGGACTCACCGCCGGCCCCGTCAGCTACACCGGCGCCGCCACGGGCTGGCTGCAGGCGACGCTCCCCTCCCCCTCGGCGGCGCCGACGGCCACGCTCCTGCTCCAGCCCATCATCGCGGCGCTGGCGCCTGGGACGTACAGCGCCTCAGTCCCGGTGAGTGCCCCGGCCGCCTCCAACTCCCCGCAGCTTGTCACGGTCACTCTCACGGTGCAGGCGCCCCCCCCTGCGGCGGTCGTGGTGACCCCGGCCACCTTCCTCCTGGCGCTCGGCGCCAAGCAGGCGATGACGGTGGTGGTGCGTGATGCCGCCGGGGCGATCATCACCGGGCGCACCGTGCTGTGGAGCAGCTCCAACCCCGCCGTCGCCGCCGTGGATCCCGCCACCGGGCTCGTGACCGCGGCGTCCATCGGCGTGGCATCGATCATCGCCACAGTCGACGGCGTGTCGGGGAACGCGTTCGTCTACACGGGGACGACAAGCGCCTTCGACGGGAGCTGGCGCGGGAGCGCGGGGAGCGGGCGCACCTTCGCCATGACCGTCTCGTTAGGGCGCGTGGTCGCGGTCACGATCGCCCTCGGCACGCCGATCGGATCGCCGTGCGCCCTCAGCTACACGGCCTCGCCGCTCACCCTCATCAGCGGCAACGCCTTCTCCTTCACGACTTCGGGGGGGACCGCCTCGGCGACGGTGAGCGGCAACTTCCTGAGCACGCAGTCGGCGCAGGGGACGTACGGCACGGTGACCTTCGATCGCTACCTCTGCCCGCCCAACCTGCTGGTGACGGGGACGGTCCCTGGCGGGAGCTGGACGGCGGCGAAGCAGTAGCGCTGATCGGGCGGCGCGGGCCCCCCATCTCACCCAAACCAGCTATTCCACGTGCGCCTCGCGCTCCGGCGACGGCGTCCTGGCCACGTACGCCGCGAGCCGTCCCAGCTCCTCACGATACACGCCGAGTAGGAAGCGGCGCGTGAACCAGCGCTCGACGACACCGCGAACCCCGCCCGCCGACGGCAGGGTGGAGGCGATGGTGACGTCGCACTCGCGCTCGCCTAACGAGTCCACCCGGAAGCTCGTCACCACCCCGGACTCGGGATACGTCTCGACGATGAGGCGCCCCGGTTCTGGCTCGGTGACAAGTCCGCGCACGGTGCGCGTCTGCCCGAGTGCCCTCATGGTGAAGCGGATATGCGTCCCCGCCCCGACCCCTCCCTGCTCCACCACCAGCGGCCCGAAGGCCCGCGGGGGGACGATGGCCGGGTGCCCAACCCGGTAGTCGGCGATGACGCCGTAGCAGCGGGCGGCGGGGGCGGCGATGCGTGCGCTGGAGGAAACGATGTAGCTCGGCATGCGAAGAGTCCGGTTTCGCGAAGGGTCGAGGGAAAGGGCAGCGCTGCTGGAATTTCGCTCTGCCGTGCGTCGCTTAGACAGGGTCGCATGACCCATCGACAGCGCACGTGGGGAGGCACGCCTGCGGTCGGCGCCAGTGACGAGTCGTTCCGGAAGCCGCAACAAACGGTCGGACACCCTCCGGATGATCCGACACCGTCCATCCGTCCGCGCTCGCCGCTCACCCCAGATCGTTTGATGCGTTGGCATACGCCTGCCCTACGTGCGCACTGCAGCCGCACGCGGCTGTGCTCGTGCCCTTTCCTCGCAGGAGGTCCCATGCATCGCTTCTGTTCGCGCTCCACCCTCGTCGCCCTCCTTGTCGCCAGCGCCCCCGCGGCCGTGGCGCAGGGGACCGGCACCATTGCCGGACGCATCACCGACCGCGCCACCGGCGCGCCGCTCGGCGACGCCCGCGTCATTGTCGTGGGTACGCAACGCGACACGCGCACCACCGAAGCCGGGCAGTACCGCCTGGCGAGTCTCCCCGCCGGCGTGGTGCGCCTGCGGGTACTCCGACTCGGTTACGCCGCACTGCTCGACAGTGTGCAGGTGAGTGCAGGCCAGGAGGCGACGCTCGACGCGTCGCTCACCGCCACCGTCACCCGCCTCGACCAGGTGACCATCAGCGCGACCGGCGCCTCCGAACGCCAACGCGAGACGGGGAACAGCATCGCCGCGCTCACCGTCGACTCGTTGCCCACGATGATCGTGAGCGGCGTGAACGACTTGCTGTCGTCGCGCGCTGCGAACGTGACGGTCACGCAGACGAGCGGGACCAGCGGGACCGGGTCGCGCATCCGCATCCGCGGCTCCAACTCCGTCTCGCTCTCCAACGAACCGCTCATCATCATCGACGGCATTCGCTCCGTCTCCGATCCGGGCGGGTCCACGATCAGCGTGGGCGGACAGAATCCAACGCGCCTCGACGACCTCAACCCCGATGACATCGAGAACATCGAGATCATCAAGGGACCGGCCGCCGCCGCGTTGTACGGCACCGCTGCCGCCAACGGCGTTGTGCAGATCACGACCAAGCGCGGCAAGTCGGGGCGCACGCGCTGGAGCTTCTTCGGCGACGGCGGGCGCGTGGAAGACGTCTTCGACTATCCGGCCAACTTCGCCCGCGTGGGGACGCGCCCCAACGGCGCGCGCACCACGGCGTGCACCTTGCTCGACGTCGCGGCCGCGACCTGCAACCCCAAGACCGATTCGCTCGTGCAGTGGACACCCATCGAGGACGCCTCGGTCTTCGTGCGCGGCTGGCGCTCCAACTACGGGCTGAGTGCCGCCGGCGGGACCGACCGCGTGCAGTACTACCTGGGTGGCGACTATACGCGTGAACAGGGAGTGTACTCCAACAACAGCGTGCGCAAACAAGGGGTGCGCGCCAACGTGGGTGGCCAACTGTCCTCCTCCTCCGAGTTCTCGGCCAAGCTGGGCTACAACCAATTGCGTGCGCGCATCCCGCAGAACGACAACAACGACCTGAGCCCGATCGCCAACAGCGTCCTGGGGTCGGCGTTCGACAACCCCACGACGCGCGGCTACTTCCTGTATCCGCCGGCGCTCTTCAATCAGATCGGGGTGGACCAGAACGTCGAGCGCGTGACTGCATCGCTCAACGGCACGTGGCGCCCGCTCTCCTGGCTCTCGCTCACCGGCCTTGGGGGCGTGGACTACGCCGGACGCAGCGATCAGGCGATCATCCCCCCGGACCTCATCCCCGGTCCCGACAATCGCAACATCGGCTCGCGCACGTCCAATCCTTACGGCCTCTGGACCTACACGGGCAATACCTCGGCTACCGCCCAGTGGCGCCCTTGGGCCAGCATCGAAGCCAACACCTCGTTAGGGACGCAGTTCAACCGCGAGGTGCTGCATGGGACGCAGGCGTTCGGGCGCGGGCTGGCGGCCGGCACCGGCTCGCTGGGTGGGACGACGAGCGGCTTTGCTGTCGCCGAGCAGAACCAGGAGATCGTGACGCTCGGTGTCTTCGCGCAGCAGCGCGTGGCGTGGCGCGACAAGCTCTTCTTCACCGCATCGCTGCGTGGTGACGACAACAGCAACTTCGGGACGAACCTCCAGCTCGTCACCTATCCTGCCGCCTCGCTCTCGTGGGTGGTGAACGAGGAGTCGTGGTTCCCGCAGGTGGGGTGGCTCTCGTCGTTGCGGCTGCGCGCTGCGGCCGGCCAGTCGGGACAGCGCCCCGGCTTCCGCAACGCGGTGACGTTCTACAACACGATTGCCTACCGCCGCAGCGGGAGCGACCTGGGGGGAGTGGAGCTGGCCAACAACGTGGGCAACGCGACGCTCAAGCCGGAGAAATCGACCGAGTTCGAAGGGGGGCTCGACATCGGGCTCTTCAAGGGGCGCGCCTCGCTGGAACTCACCGCCTACAACAAGACGACGCGCGACGCGCTCATCCAGCGCAACCTCCCGCCGTCCACCGGCGCCGCAACGCGCTTCGAGAACCTGGGTGAGGTGACCAATCGCGGCTTCGAGGCCTCGCTCCTCACCACGCTGGTCGATACGCGTCCGCTGCGCCTCGACCTGAGCGTGACCGGCTCCACCAACCGCAATCGCCTCGTGACGCTCGGCGCCGGCGTCGACACGATCTTCTTCGGCCTTGGCGCGCTCGACGGCAACTTCTCGCAGCGGGTCGCCGAAGGGCATCCGGTGGGCGGGTACTGGCAGCTTCCGTACACCTGGAGCGATGCCAACGGCGACGGGATCATCCGCGCGAGCGAGGTCAGCCTCGGCGAGAACTCGGCGTACTTGGGTTCGCCGCTGCCGAGCCGCGAGTTCTCCATCTCGCCGTCGCTCACCCTCTTCGGCAGGGTGCGCATGACCGCGTTGATGAACTATCGCGGCGGCCACCGCGTGTACAACGCGGGGAGCGAGTTTCGCTGCGCCGTCTTCGTGCGCTGCGAGGAAGCCTACGCGCCGGGGTCGTCGCTCTCGCTGCAGGCGCGCCGGGTGGCCGGCTTGTTAGGCACCAGCGCCGGCTACATCGAGGACGCCTCGTTCTGGAAGCTGCGCGAAGTCTCGGTGGCCTTCGACGCCCCGGCCGACTGGGCCCGCCGCCTGCGCGCCTCGTCGCTCTCGCTCACGCTCGCCGGACGCAACCTGGCCACCTGGACCGACTACACCGGCTTCGATCCCGAAATCACGTTCAACGGGACCTCCAACTACAGCACCGCCGAGTTCTTCACCCAGCCGCCGGTTCGTTACCTCACGGCGCGCATCGCGCTCGGGTGGTGATCGCCATGACTCGATTCGGAGAGATCCGCATGTCCTCATCTGCTTTCGCGCGCGTGGCACCGCTCGCCGCCGCGCTCCTCATCGCCGGCTGTAACCCCGACACGGTGCTCGACGTCCCCGATCCCGACGTCGTGCGCCCGGGGACGCTCACCGGCAAGTCGGCACTCCCCGCCCTTCGCAGCGGCGTACTCGGGTCGTTCCAGGTTGCCTACTCGGGCGGGGGCGACCTCCAGAACGGCGGGCACGAAGGGATCATCCAGCTCGCCGCGCTCTTCACCGATGAGTTCATCAACGCCGAGACGTTCAGCGACCGCATCAACCTCGACGCACGTCGCGTCACCGCGGCCAACGGCACGATGGTCGCGCTCTTCCTCGACCTGAGCCGGGCGCGCGCCGCGGCATCCACCGCCGCGCGCAAGTACGCGCAATTCGACCCGGGGGCCGCGGGGCACGCCGAGATGATCGCCATCGACGGCTTCTCGCACGTGCTCTTTGGAGAGCACTACTGCTCCGGCGTTCCCTTCAGCACCATCACCGACGACGAGCAGCTCGTCTACGGTGATCCGCAGACGCGCGACCAGATGTTCCAGACCGCCATCGCGAAATTCGATTCGGTGATCACGATGGCACGCGCCATCAACAGCACGCAGCTCGAGTCGCTGGCGCGCGTCGGGAAGGGGCGCGCCCTGGTGAACCTGGCGCGGTGGACGGAGGCCTCGGCCGCGGTGGCCCCCGTCGCCACGTCGTTCTCCTATGCGATCGAGGCATCGAGCAACTCCGCGCGCCAGAACAACGGGATCTGGCACTACTTCTTCAATTCGGCGTCGTTCAGCGTGGCCGATCGCGAAGGAGGGGTGGGACTCCCCTTCGCGTCGGACGGTGATCCTCGTGTGGACGCCGAAGACACGGGTGGCCCCGGCTTCGATGGCGAGACGCCGTTCATCGTGGCGCTCAAGTACGCGGAGGCGACCACGCCGACCGTGCTGGCCAACGGGATCGAGGCGCGACTGATCGAGTCGGAAGGGGCGCTGCGCGCCGGGCAGGGGGCGGCGATGCTGACGACGCTGAACGGGCTACGGGGCAGTGTTGGCCTCGACCCGCTGGCCGATCCCGGGACGCAGCTGTTGCGCGAGGACGCGCTCTTCAAGGAGCGTGCGTTCTGGTTGTACCTGACGGGCCATCGCCTCGGTGACCTGCGGCGGCAGGTGCGGCAGTATGCACGGACGGTCGCATTGGTCTATCCGTCGGGGAGCTACTTCAAGGGCGGAACCTACGGGACGGACGTCGTCTTCCCAGTCTCGGCGGACGAACGCAACAACCCGAAGTTCCAGGGGTGCATCGATCGCACCCCTTAGCCCGACTCGTTCGTGAGTGACGCCTGGCTCCGAGTCCTCCGCGGTGATGTGGAGCGCTGCGCCGCGGAGGGCGCGGAGGGAGGTCGAGCCTACCCCTTGTACCAGACCACCGTCGCCCCGCGGGCGAGGCCGAGGACGCGGGCGGCGTTCCCTTCGCGCACGGCGATCTCCAGCAGCCCGGTCGACCCACTGATCGCGACCGCCGCCCCGACGGCGACGTCGGCGTAGGTCGCGCGGATGGGGACGGGGCGTCCGCCAGCCGCAACGACGCCGGCGCGCACCCCCAGCAGGTTGGTGATGGCGTTGCCGAAGCGATCGATGGCGATCACCTCGCCCAGGACCGCGCCGTCCTCGCGGCGCACGGCCTCCTTGGTGCGGCGCACGATGGGCGCCTCGAAGTCGGGGCCGAGGTCGTCGAGGCGCGCCCCGCGGGCCAGCGCCGCGGCCGCCGGGGCAAAGACGTCGCGCCCGTGGAAGGTGCGGGAGGCGGTGGCGGCGATGGGGAGCGAGACCGCGCGGGCCCCCGTCAGCAGCAACGCCGGCGAGAGGATCCCGTTGTCGGGCCCCACGAGGAAGCGGCCATCGCTCTCCACCGCCAGGCAGGCGCGCCCCGTTCCGACGCCGGGATCGACCACCGCCAGGTGCACCGTCCCCTCGGGAAAGCGCCGCCAGTAGCGAGCGACCGTCAGGCGCGCGAGCTCCACGTCCTGCGGTGGGACCTCGTGTGACAGGTCGACGACCTGTGCCTCGGGGGCCAGCGTGAGCAGCACCCCCTTCATCTCGGCCACGTAGCCGTCGGCCGTGCCAAAGTCGGTGAGCAGGGTGATGGGCGGTCGCATTACACAGTTTTGTGCTTCCAACGCCCGCTGCGCCAGAGGAACATCATCGCCACCCCGCGCCCGGCCGCGGTCAGCGAGATCGCCCACCAGATCCCCACCGGCCCCCACAGCGCGGCCCACCACGCGGCCAGCGGGATGCGGAGGGCGGTGAGGAGGGTCGAGGTGATCATCGGCGGAACGGTGTCCCCCGCCCCACCCAGCGCCCCCTCGAGGACGATCTCCGCCGGGAGCAGGAGCTGCGACAGGGCGTTGATGCGCAGGTACATCGCCGTCTCGTCGACCACGGTCGGGTCGTCGGTGAAGGCGAGGGCCAGCCGCTCGGGGATGGTGAGCGAGACGATCGCCATGAGGAGCGCCGGGGCCATGGCGAAGAGCATGGTGATCCACCCGGCCCGCTCGGCGCGGTCCACCCGCCCCGCCCCCAGGTTCTGCCCGACGATGGCCGCGGCGGTGGCGCCGAATCCGACCCCGATCATGTACAGCCAGCTCTCGATGCGATGCCCCAGCCCGAGCGCCGCCAGCGCCGGCGTCCCGAAGCGCGTGGTGGTGCGCGTGAGGGCGACGTAGATGAACGAGAAGATCACCCCGGTGACCGCGGTGGGGAGACCGATGCGCAGGACGCGGCGGGCGACGGCGAGGATGGAACGTACCTCTCCCAGGCGGGCCAGCCGGGCGACCGCCCCCACCGGGGCCCCATCCACCTCCGACAGCTGCAGCGCCTCGCGCCCCACGTGCCGCCCGGGGGCCTTGAGCATCCCGCGCCGCCGGAGGATCGTCACCCCGACGGCGAAGGCGGCGCCGCGCGTGGCCAGCAGCGCCACCGCCGCCCCAGCGATCCCCAGCTCGGGAGCCGGCCCCCACCCCAGGATGAGCACGGGGTCCAACAGCAGCGTGCAGGCGACGGAGATGGAGAGGAGGACGAGCGGCGTCCGAGTGTTGCCCGATGCGCGAAAGGTCGCGTCGACGCAGAAGTAGCCGTAGATGAGCGGGAGCCCCAGGAAGTACGTGCGCAGGTAGTCGCGGGCGAGCGCCGTTACCTCGGGCGGCGTCTGCATGAAGGCGAAGAGCATGTCGACCGACAGCGCCCCGGCCACCCCGACGACCGCGCCTAACGCCAGCGCGAAGACGAGCGCCCCCCCCGCCACATGCGCCGCTTCGTCGCCACGCCCCTCCCCGTGTCGCCGCGCCGCCAGCGCCGTGACCCCCAGCGCCACCCCCTCGGCGATCGACACGACCAGCCAGACCCAGAAGATCGCCGTGGACACCGCCGCCAGCCCGTCAGGGCCGATGCGCGTCCCCACCCAGTACGCATCCATCGACGCGAAGAGCGTCATCAGGAGGTTCGACGCCACCGCCGGGATGGCGACGCGCCGGATGACCCGCGGGAGCGCGTCGTCCACCAGCGCCCCCGCGGCCACGCTCATGCCGTCGTGCCTCGCACGCTCAGGCGGCGCCTAACGACTTCGCCAAACGGTCGGCCAGCGCGATGATCGCCTTGGCTGCCGGCGACGTCTCATCGACCGCCACCACCGGGCGCCCCGTGTCGCCCCCCTCCATCACGCGCGGATACAGCGGGATCTGCGCCAGAAGCGGGATCTCGCACTCGTCGGCGAGCTTCTGCCCGCCGCCCGTCCCGAACAGCGCCGTCGGCTTGCCGCAGTGCGGGCACTCGAACCACGACATGTTCTCCACGATCCCCAGCACCGGGACGCCGGTGCGCTGAAACATCTTCACCCCGCGCAGCGCATCACCGATGGCCACTTCCTGCGGCGTCGTCACGATCACCGCTCCGGTCACCTGCGTGGCCTGCACCAGCGAGAGCTGCGCGTCGCCCGTCCCCGGCGGCATGTCGACGATGAAGAAGTCGAGCTGCCCCCAGTCGACGTCCTTGAGGAATTGCGTGGTGATCTTCATGACGATGGGGCCGCGCCAGATGGCCGGCTGGTCGCGCTCGATGAGCAGCCCTAACGAGATGCACTTCACCCCGTGCGCCTCGTGCGGGATGATCTTCTCGTCCTGCACCATCGGCGCCCCCGAGATGCCCATCATGCGCGGGACGTTGGGGCCGTAGATGTCGGCGTCCATCAACCCCACGCGCAGCCCACGCTGCGCCAGCGCCACCGCGAGGTTCACGGCCACCGTCGACTTCCCCACCCCGCCCTTCCCCGACGACACCGCAAGGATCCGCCCCAACTGCGGATAGACCACCGGCTGCGGCGCGCTTGGGCGCGGTGCCGCCGGACGGTCATCCATCACCGGGAGGGCGCGCGCCTGCCCAGCCGCCGCGGGACGCCCCGCCGCCGCCTGCGCCGCCCCTCGCCCCGGGGCAAACTCCGACGGGTCGCGCACCGCCACCTGCACCGACGACACCCCGTCCACCCGCTCCACCACCTGCCGCACGTCGCGCACGAGCGTCGCGTCGTCCTGCGGCGCCAGCACCACCGTCAGGTGCACCTTGCCGTCGAGCGTCGTCCCGATGTCGCGCACCAGTTGGCTGGTGAGCACGTCCTCGCCCGTGCGAGGGTTGCGAATTGCCGACAGCGCGATCCCGATGCGTTCCTGGAGCGTGGTAGCCATACATCCTGCCGTTGGTGTGATCGATCAGCGTGCCCTGTGGGCGAGGCGACCGCGAGGCCTGACGACCGTCTCGCCCGCGCCGCGCCGCGCCGCGCCCGACCGGGGGCGGCGCGTCGCCGTCTCCCCGTCAACTCCGCACGACCGCCGAGCGGCGGCCGCCTCCGTCTACTCCGCCGCAGCGGGCGCGAGTTCGCCCACGTAGGCGCGCGCCGCATCCACCACGCGCTCGCGCACGCCCTCGAGCGCCCCGGGGATCAACGCTCCAGACGCCTTGGCGTGCCCGCCGCCGCCGAATTCGCGCGCAAAGCGGTTCACGTCCACGTCACCCGTGCTGCGGAACGACACCTTCACCTTGCCGTAGCCCAGGTCGCGGAAGAACAGCGCGAGGCGCGTCCCGGCGATCGAGCGCGGATGCTCCACGATCCCGTCGAGATCCTCGGGACTCACGTCGTATCGCTCCAACGCGTCGGCGGTCACGCAGATCCAAGAGATCCCGTGCAGCGCGTCGTGTCCAAGCGAGTGCAGCGAGTCGCGCAGGAGGAAGAGGCGGCCCGGTGACACCGAGGCGTAGATGCGCCGGTACATCTCCTCGGGATCGACCCCCTTGGACAGCAGCGTCGCCGCAATCGCGTGACAGCGCGGCGAGGTGTTGGAGTAGCGAAAGCCCCCGGTGTCGGTGAGGATCGCCGTGTACAGCGCCTCGGCGATCGCCGGCGTGATTTCGAGGTTGAGCGCCGTCGCAAAGTCGAAGAGCAGCTCGCCCGTGGCGCACGCCGCGGTGTCGTCGAGCACGATCTCGCCCGCCGGCTCTTCGGTGGGGACGTGATGGTCGATGACGATGCGCGGGATCTTGAGCGAGCGCACGGTGTCGGCCAGCGCGCCCAATCGCTTCATGTCGCTCACGTCGAGCGCGATGAGCCCGTTCACCGTCTTGAGCGCCGAGGCCCCCTTGGAGGTGGCGTCGGTGATGTCAGGCCCCAGGAGATACGAGAAGATCGACGGCCACGGCGTCGGGTTGACGACACGAGCCTGCACTCCAAGCTGCGGCAGCAGACGCGCGAGCGCCGACACCGATCCCGCGGCGTCACCATCCGCATTGATGTGCGTGGTGAGCGCGACGAGTGGGGTCGAACGGAGCGTGTCGGCGATGCGCTCGATGGCGTCGCGACGCGCGCTAGGAACGGCGAGCAGTCCGGTCAGTGGCACGGAACGTAGGGACAAGCGAAAGCGGCGCTCCAACCGGAGCGCCGCCAGTAAAGTAACAACCTGAAGGACCGAACGGACGCTCATCGCCCATCCCGCACACGGTCGCCGCAGAACGGGCGACCGTGTGTGAATCGGCGGCTAGTACTCCGTCCCGTCGCGCTCGGCGGCCTGCACGCGCGAATGCTGCTTGCCGTACAGGAAGTAGACCGCCAGCCCCAGCGCCAGCCAGATCAGCAGCCGGAGCCACGTGTCGCCCGGAAGCCCGGACATCATGTAGCCGCAGATCAGGATCGACAGGATCGGGACGAGCGGGACCAGCGGCGTCCGGAACGGACGATGCAGGTTGGGCGAGCGGTAGCGCAGCACCAGCACGCCGGCGCTCACGATCACGAAGGCGAGCAGCGTCCCGATGGAGACGAGTTCGCCCAGCAGCCCGATCGGGAAGAGCCCGGCCACCACCATGGCCACCGCACCGGTGATGATGGTCGAGATGTACGGCGTCTGGAACTTCGGGTGGATCTTGCCGAAGACCGGCGGGAGGAGCCCGTCGCGCGACATCGCGTAGAAGATGCGCGGCTGCCCGAGCAACATCACGAGCACCACCGAGGCCAGGCCGGCGATGGCACCGAGCGCGATGAGCGGCTTGAGCCAGGCGAGCCCGGGCCCTGCCTGGGCGATCGCGACGTAGACCGGATCGGGGACGTTGAGGTCCTTGTAGTTCGCCACGCCCGTCATGACGCGCGCCATCAGGATGTACAGCACCGTACAGATGGTGAGCGACCCAAGGATGCCGATGGGGAGGTCACGCTGCGGGTTCTTCGCCTCCTGCGCTGCGGTCGACACCGCGTCGAAGCCGATGTACGCGAAGAAGATGACGCCGGCCGCGCGCACCACGCCGCTCAGGCCGTAGCGCCCGAACGTCCCTTCGTTAGGCGGAATGAACGGTTCCCAGTTGGACGGCTGCACGTACATGAAGCCGAAGCCGATCACCAGGAAGACGATCGCGACCTTCACAAAGACGATGATGTTGTTGAGCTTGGCCGATTCCTGGATCCCGATCACGAGCAGCGTGGTGAGGATCGCCACCAGGAACATCGCCGGCAGGTTGATGATCGCCCCGCTCGGCACCAGCGTGTGCGTTCCTTCCACGCTGAACGGCGCATTGGAGAGCGACGCCGGGATGTTGATCCCCGTGTAGTCGCGCAGGAACGAGGTGAAGTACCCCGACCAGCCCACCGCCACGGTCGACGCGGCGAACAGGTACTCCAGGATCAGGTCCCACCCGATGATCCAGGCCACCAGCTCACCCAACGTGGCGTAGCCATAGGTGTAGGCGCTGCCGGCGATCGGGATCATCGACGCAAACTCGGCGTAGCAGAGCCCCGCAAAGAGGCAGCCGGCACCCGCGAGCACGAACGAGAGGACGATGGCCGGCCCCGCATACTGCGCCGCCGCCGTCCCCGTGAGGACGAAGATGCCGGCGCCAATGATGGCCCCGATCCCCAGCAGCGTCAGGTTGAGGGCGCCGAGCGTTCGCTTGAGCGTCGGCTCGCCACTCGTGCCATCGGCCTCCTTCATCAGAAGGTCGAGGCTCTTCTTGGAAAACAGTCCCATCAGGGAGTCTCCGGTGGTCAACGTGAAAAAGGCGATCGCCGCCACGATCGCCCGACGGTACACAGGCCAGCGCACTGGCCCTTCTGCCCTGCGTAAGGCGCGGGCAAAGTGCGCCGAAGTTGAGAGGCTTGTCAAGCAATTGCCAACGAAAACGCGGGCCCCTCACCGGGACCCGCGAGATCTGACATCCACCTGACACACGCGCTATTGCGCCAGCCACCATCGAGCGCCGGACTCGCGCCGAGTGGCGCCAATCGCGACCACCTGCGTCTCAGACGCTGTAGTTCGGCGCCTCACGCGTGATGGTCACGTCGTGCGGGTGCGACTCGCGCAGACCGGCCGCGGTGATGCGAACGAAGTACGACTCGGTACGGAGCTGCGTGATGTCGCCGCATCCCACGTAGCCCATCCCGCTCCGCAGTCCGCCGACCATCTGGAAGAGGACGTCGCCCACGGGGCCCTTGTACGGCACACGTCCCTCGATCCCCTCGGGGACGAGCTTCTTGGGGCTCATCTCCCCTTCCTGGAAGTAGCGGTCGGCGCTCCCGTCCTGCATCGCCGAGAGCGATCCCATGCCGCGGATCATCTTGAAGCGACGCCCCTCGAGCAGGAACGACTCCCCCGGACTCTCCTCGGTGCCGGCGAGCATCGATCCCATCATGACGCTCGACGCACCAGCGGCCAGCGCCTTCACGATGTCGCCCGAGTACTTGATCCCGCCGTCGGCGATGATCGGGAGCCCGTTGGCCCCCTCGACGGCGTCCATCACCGCGGTGAGCTGCGGGACGCCGACCCCGGTGACGACGCGCGTGGTGCAGATGGAGCCCGGTCCCACGCCGACCTTGATGGCATCGACGCCACGCTCGGCGAGCGCCGCCGCCCCTTCGCGCGAGGCGATGTTGCCCGCCACCAGTTGCACCTGCGGAAAGGCCTCGCGCACGCGCGACGTGGCCTTGAGCACCTCTTCGCTGTGCCCGTGCGCGGTGTCGATGATGAGGACGTCGACTCCGGCATCGACCAGCGCCTGCGCCCGCGTGATCACGTCGGCCCCCGCGCCTAACGCGGCGGCACAGCGCAGGCGCCCGTGCTGGTCCTTGTTGGCGTTGGGGAACTGCCGGCGCTTGTGGATGTCCTTGATGGTGATCAACCCCTTCAGCGTCCCCTCGCCATCGATCACCGGGAGCTTCTCGATCCGGTGCTCGGCCAGGATGCGCTCGGCGTCGTCGAGCGTCGTCCCGAGCGGGGCGGTGATGAGCCCCTTGGAGGTCATCACCTCGTGGATCGGCCGCTGCACGTTGCGCTCGAACTGCAGGTCGCGGTTGGTGATGATCCCCACCAGCTTCCCGCCCCATCGACGATCGGGACGCCGCTGATCTTGAAGCGGTTCATCAGCCCCACCGCCTCACGCAGGAGCGCGTCGGGGGTGAGGGTGATGGGGTTGAGGATCATCCCGCTCTCGGAGCGCTTGACCCGGTCGACCTCGGCCTGCTGCCGGTCGATCGACATGTTCTTGTGGATCACCCCGATCCCACCGGCACGCGCCATGGCGATCGCCATCTCGCTCTCGGTGACGGTGTCCATGGCCGCCGAGACCAGCGGGACGTTGAGCGGAATCCCCCGGGTGAACCAGGTGGCCGTGTCGACGTTTTTCGGGTGGACCAGCGAGTGTCGCGGTGCGAGGAGGACGTCGTCGAAGGTGAGCGCGATGTCCTGTCGAATGCGTACGGTCGGCGCCGCGCCGTTGGATCCCTGGGGGCCGGTACGCGAAAGCCCGCTCTCCGGTGTGCTCGGAGTCGCGGGCCCGTCGGAAGATCGAGTTGTTGTCGCCATGGCGAAAGCTAGACCGGCCCTTGGACGACTTCAAGCGGGTCAGGACGGCGAGGGATTCTCCGCGTCGTCGGGCTTCGATCCCTCGCCCGGGGCGGGGGCGGTCGTGCCTGGGGTGGTCGCCCCACCGTTGGCCGGCGTGGTCCCAGTGACGGTCTTGGCCACGTCGCTCGCAGTGCTCACGATGTCGCTAGCCACCGACTTCCCCGCGGCGGCCACGCCGCTCAGCACCCCGACCGCCTGGTTCAAGAGTCCCATCGTCTGCGAGATCGCCGACGCCGAGACCTTGCCTGCGCGCATCGTATCCTCGATCCCCTCGGTGAAGCGGGTGAAGATGTTGGCCGTCGACGTCTCCTTGACGCCGTGTCGGGCCGCGATGAAGTCGACGTAGTCGAGGACCGCATATCCCTTCTCGTCGGTGAGCGTGTCGATCTGGCGCAGGATGCGGTCGCGCAGGTGCGGGGAGAGCGGCATGGGGAACCGAGACGGGAGACGGGGGGAGACGGGAGACGGGAGAGCCGCGCGCGATGGCGCGCGGCGCAACTCGGGTCTGGTGGTCAATCTACGGCGCGGCGTGGGCTGAGGGTTCAGCGCGGCGCGTTGCCGGGGTCAGCCCTGCCAGCGCGCCTTTTTGCCGCGGGCGTCGATGTGCGCGTAGGACGAGCCGTTCTGCGTGTACACGCCCAGCCCCCCCACGAGGTCCGGGTGCTTGCGCTCGATGATCTCCACGGCCAGCTCGATGAGGCGCACGTCTCGGCTGTTGACGCGCCCGTCGCGATTGGCGTCGATGGCGATGTCGGCCGCGTCGCCGTACTGGTGCCGCGAGTCGGCGGCGGCGCGCGGCACGCGCTGGTTGTAGACGGGGGTGCGGAAGCCCGAGTGCACGTCCACCTCGACCGGCGCCCGCCCCTCGCCACCGTGCCAGCTCGCGATCTCGTCGAAGATCAGCTCGAGCTTGTCGAGCAGGCGCCCGTCGATCGCTGCATAACGAGGCCAGCTCGTCTGCTCGTCGTGCGTGATGAAGTCACCCACGCGCATGTGCGCCGACAGCGGCAACTCGGCCAGCGGCTGCTCGATCTCCAGAAAGCCCCGCGGGCGCTCGAGGTCAGCGCCCCACTTCTCGGCGCGGTACGTCCCGATCTGGTAGCCGTTGATCGCCGTCCCCTGCTTCTCCTCGAACGGCACGAGGACCGCCAGCGTGAGCGAGTCGATCACCGTGGCCCCACCGCGATTGCGCACGGCGAGTCGATAGAAGCCGGGGCGCGACGGCGCGTTGAACGTGCCGGCCACGACCTTCGCCGTGTCGATCGACGCCAGTTCACCCAGCGGGATCCACTCGAAGATCACCGACGACGGAGCCGCATCGAGTTCGAGCGGGAACTGGACGCGCTCGCCCGGAAGGGCGAAGCGCATGTTCACGCCGCGGCTCCTCCCCAGCGCCGTGGAGGCAAGCCGCGCCACCGGCGGCGCGGGGGGCGGTGCTTCGGGGACCGGCGGGCCGAAGGCCGCATCGGCGCGGCGCAGTGCCAGCAGCGACCCGGCCGCGAGGATGACGAAGCCGAGGATCGGGATCGCACGCGAGCGCAGCCGCGAAGGACGCGGCGGCGGGACGTGCGACTGCTGCGGCGACTGCCAGTGCTGGTACACCCGCCCTAGATCCTCCCCCATCGTGCGCGCGAGCCGCGCACATCGACGTGGACGAACGGGCCGTGCGCCGAGGTCGCGCGATACAGCCCGGCACCACCGATGAGATCGGGATACTTGCTCTCGATGCGCTCCACCGACTCGAGGACGACCTTGGCATCGCGCGTGTCGACGCGACCGTCGCGATTGAGGTCATCCATGCGCCCGTCGCCATCGCTGTCGACGAAGACGTCGGCGGCGTCGCCGTACTGGTGACGGGAATCGGTCGCCCGCCCCCCCTTCCGCCCCACGCCCTGGGCGTTGTACTGCGGCGTGCGGAAACCCGACAGCACCGTCATCGCCCCTACGCGGTAGCCGCGCGACTGCAGGTCGCTGATGAGCAGTTCGAGCTTGTCGACCAGTGCCTCGCGCAGGACGAGGTACTTGGGCCACACGGCCTGCTGGTCGTGCGTCAGGAAGTCGCGAATCCGGAAGTGCTCGGAGAGCGGCGTGTCCTGGTTGTCGGCCGTGACCTCGATGAACCCCTCGGGGGCCTTGTTGCTCGCCCACGCGCTCCGGCGCTCGCCCGGCCAGAAGCCGACGCGATAGCTCCCGAGCTTCCCGCGCTCGCGCGCCTGGAAGGGGAGGAGGTTGATGAGCGAAAAGCGCTTGCCCGTGGCCGAGTCGGAGGCGTGGTAGATCCCGGGGCGCTGCGCGGCGGCGTCGCCAAAGAGCTGCTTGAGGATGCGGATGCTGCCATCACGCCGCGGCGAGACGATGCGCGCCTTGAGCTTCCCGCTCCGGCCGCTCAACGAATCGCTCACCGGCTCGACCGGGCGCGACGCGGCCATCACAACAGAATCGGTGGACAAGGCCGAGGCGGCGCTGGCTGGCGCCAGTGCGGCCACGGCGACACCGATCAGGGCGGCGCGGAAACTGAGCGAGGAAAAGGGCACGTGTGTGATATCCCGTCGTCCTGTGGATGCCGAGGTTCCCGCGGATCGACGCCCCGAACAGGGCGAGGTCACGCAGGGAAGCGAACGGTTGGAGGAGGGGGGGAGGTCACCCGGCGGCTGGTACTCCCGGGTGCACGGCGAAAGATCGGTCAAAGTGACGTCTGGTGGGACCCCTCCGCGATGACGGAGGTTCCCCCTCCGTAACCGACGGGTCAGTAAATGTAGACCGGGGTGCCGACCGGGACGATGCGAAAGAGCGTCTCGATGTCCTCGTTTCGAAGGCGAACGCAGCCGTGGCTGGCGGCGCTCCCGATCGAACTGGGGACGTCGGTCCCGTGCAACGCATAGCCATCCCCGAGGTTGAGCCGGTGTGTGCCGACGACCCCCGGAAAGCGGCGCTGGTTGGTCCCGAACGGTGGGATGATCACGTTGCCGTTCACAATCAGGTCCTTCCCCTCACCGGCTTCCAGGACCTCCTCGGCGCCGTCGATCAAGCGCTTCACGACGTTGCTCCCGGTGACCGCGAGAACGCTCCCGTCGGGGAGCGGGATCTCGTCCGTTCGCTTGAGGTTCACCAGCCCGAGTTTCTTCTTGTGCGCCACCTCGACGTAGTGCCAGTCGGGGGGGACCCAGGCGGGATCGGACTCCTTGTTCAGGACGACGAGCCGCCCGCGTGGCGTCTCGAACTTCCACTGGTTCCCGCCGCCCTTGGCTAGGACCTTCCCGCTCCCGGTGGCGACACGGGTCGTGAAGAGGAGCGAATCGCCGTCGCGGTACCAGAGCCGGCGGTCGGCGATGCTGACGACGAGGTACGCCTTCCCGGCCGAGGAGTCGATCGGCGCGTCGACGATGGTCTGGAGCGAGTCGGAGACGAGCCCCACCTGGCGCTTGACGTCCTCGAGCCCCTCGAGGTGGCCGTCGAGTACGCGGCGGGTCTGGTCGCGACTGGAGCGCGCCGTGATGGCGGCGGCGCCCAGCCCCGCGCTCCCCAGCAGGAGCAGGGCGACGAGGGTGACCAGGACGCGGGCCGGGGTGCCGCCGTGCTTGAGGAAGTGCCGGACGTCGTTCATTCGTAGAAGTACACCGTGAGTCCCGGAGTGATGATCGGCGCGATGGCGCGCAGGTCGCTACGCGAGACGCGCACCGCCCCCGGGAGGACATATCCACTATCGGCCAGCACCCCCGAATCCGGGAGTGCGTAGATCACCGTCCCCCCGCTGAGCACGAGGGCGTTGCGACCGAGCGCCCCCGGGCGCTTCCGGTCCTCGGGCCCCGGCGCCCCGCGGTCGCTGAAGACCCACGTGGGCACCTCCCACGGATCGCGCGCGCCGAGCACTCGCTCCACCGAGAGGGGGCCGCGTGGCTTGAGGACGCGGACGGTGTCGCCGCCCTGGACGACCAGGCGCTCCTCCCCCACTTGCACGCGCATCTCGCGCAGGAGGGCGCCGTCGCGCTCCAGCAGCATCGTCCCGCTATCGACCGAGACCGACAGGTGCAGCGCGCGGTCGGCCGCGGCCCGCCTGCGCACGAGTTCCTGCATGACGTTCGCCTTGTTCTCCTCCGCATCGGCGACCATGTCGGCGCGCTGGCGCTCGGCGTCGGTCATCCCGTTGCGCAGTCGCTCGGTCTCGGCACGGTCGCGGAGATAGCGCGCGGCGAGCAACACGTCTCCCACCACGAAGGCGGCGATGAGCGTCGCGAGCACGGCGACGGTTCGGGGATAGGTGCGCCGCAGGGCGGACCAGCCGCCGTTGGGAGGGTGTGGGCTCATTCCGGCTTGGGCGCGGTGATACATTCCGAGCTTCGTTCGATCGACGATATCACGCCACCGGCTCCCCAGCCAAGATGCCCCGTCCGAATACGCGCCCCGTGGTCCTCGTGGTCGTCGATGGCTTTGGCCATCGCGATGCCACGGAAGGTAATGCCGTTGCGATGGCGAAGATGCCGACCTGGAAGTCGCTCTGGTCCAAGGCGCCTCGCACCCTGCTCGATGCGTCCGGGCTGGCGGTGGGCCTCCCCGCCGGGCAGATGGGGAACAGCGAGGTCGGGCACATGAACCTGGGCGCCGGGCGCGTGGTCAAGCAGGACCTGGTGCGCATCGAGGAGGCGATCACCGACCGGTCGTTCTTCCACAAGCCGGCCTTCGTGCAGGCCTGTGCGCACGTGAAGGCGACGGGGGGAACGCTGCACCTGCTGGGGCTCCTGGGCGACGGCGGGGTGCACGCGATGCAATCGCATCTCTTTGCCCTCATCGACCTGGCCGAGCAGCAGGGGGTGGGCAAGGTGGCGATCCACGCGCTCATGGACGGGCGCGACACGCTGCCGACCAACGGCTACCGCTACATGGAGGAGACGCTCGCCAAGGCCAGCGGCCGCGCGAAGATCGCCTCGTTAGGTGGTCGTTACTTCGGGATGGACCGCGACAAGCGCTGGGAGCGGGTCAAGAAGTGGTACGACAGCGTGATGGGGGTCGGCCCGTCGACCGACGATCCGCTGGCCGCCATCCGTGCCGCCTACGAGCGCGGCGAGACCGACGAGTTCATCACCCCGATGGTGGTGACCGAAGACGGCGCGCCGGTGGCCCCGATCCGCGATGGCGATGCGATCATCGGCTTCAACTACCGCTCGGACCGCATGCGCCAGATGGTGCGGGCGCTCACCCAGCCCGACTTCAGCGGCTTCGACATCAGCACGCGCCCCACGCGGTTGCATCTGGCGACGATGACGTCGTACGACGAGACCTTCT
Organism: Gemmatimonadota bacterium; assembly: GCA_016719105.1. NCBI lineage: Bacteria > Pseudomonadati > Gemmatimonadota > Gemmatimonadota bacterium. Next base: position 221,805 of record JADKAQ010000013.1, read on the forward strand.
CCTTCCCGGTGGCCTTCGCGCCGTTCTCCATGGCCCGCATCGTGGCCGAGGTGGTGTCGGAGACGGGGATGACGATGTTCCGCACGGCGGAAACCGAGAAGTACCCGCACGTGACCTATTTCTACAACGGCGGGATCGAGACGCCGTTCGCCGGCGAGGTGCGCAACCTCGTCCCGTCCCCCAAGGTGCCGACGTACGACTTGCAGCCGGAGATGTCGGCGGCGGGGGTGACCGACGTGCTGGTGGAAGCGATCGCGAGTGGATCGTACGACTTCACGCTGTGTAACTACGCCAATGCCGACATGGTGGGGCACACCGGGTCGATCCCGGCGGTGATCAAGGCGCTGGAGACGGTGGACGCGTGCCTGTCGCGTGTCATCAAGGCGGCGGAGAAGGCGGGGGCGCGACTCCTGGTCACCGCCGACCACGGGAACTGCGAAGTGATGATCGATCCGGAGACCGGGGGGCCGCACACGGCCCACACGACCAACCCGGTCCCGATCGTGGTCGTCGATCCCGATGGGGACCGCCCGCTGCGCGGGGGTGGGGCGTTGTGCGATGTGGGACCGACGATTCTCTCGATGCTGGGCATCGACCAACCGACTGAAATGACCGGGCGCTCGCTGCGCCTGCTGTCCTGACCGTCCTGACTGCGACGTGATGACGATTCGATCGTTCGCCCTGCTCGGGCTCTGCGTGCTGGCCCCGGCGATGGCCCAGGGACAGGTGGGCTACACTCCGCGCAAGTCGCCGTATCGCGACTTGGCGCGTCGCCAGGAGCTGACCTTCTTCGGCGGGATGTACCAGGCCAGCAAGGACCCGGCTGGTGTGGCGCCGCAGAGCGGCCCGACCGCGGGGGCGCACTACGAGTTCCACATCTCGGGGCCGGCGTACTTCACCGCCCGCACGGCGGTCGTCCTCTCCGAACGGCAGGTCATCGACCCGACCAAGCTGCTGACCGAGCGCTTCCTGGGGAAGGAATCGATGACGATGGTCCTCAGCGACATCGGCTTCGCGCTCAACCTCACGGGCTACAAGTCGTGGCACGGGATCGTGCCGACGTTAGGCGGCGGGCTGGGGATCGGCGCCGGTTTCGACTCGCCCGACGTCGGGGGCTACAAGTTCGGCTATCCCTTCCTGCTCGCCTTCCGCCCGGCAATCAAGTTCGTCCCCGGCGGACGCTGGCAGGGGCGCATCGATGCGACGAACTACTTCTATCGCATCCGCTACCCCGATTCGTACTTCACCAAGTCGACCGCCGACCCTGCGGTCCTCGAGACGACGGACGGCCGGAACATCTGGAAGCGCAACCTCGGCCTCACCGCCGGCATCACGTACACCTTCGGGCGTTAGGGTGGCGCGGGCGTACCTCACGCGCCGCGTGACGTTCGCCGCGGCACATCGCTACCGCCGCCCGGAGTGGGACGATGCGCGCAACGAGGCGGTCTTCGGGCTGTGCGCACGCCCCAACTACCATGGCCACACGTACACCTGCGACGTGACGGTGGGGGGCGAGATCGACGAGCAGACAGGCTTCATCGTCGACCTCGGCGAACTCGATCGCGTGCTGGCGCGCGAGGTGCGCGAGCGCTACGACCATCGCAACCTCAACCTCGACATCCCCGAGTTTGCCGAGGGGAAGCAGATCCCGAGCGGGGAAAACGTCGCCCGCCTCATCTTCGGCCAGCTCCGCGCGGCGTTAGGCCACCTGGTGGATGTTGTCGAGGTGCGAGTGGCGGAGGATGTCACGCTCTCGTCGGCGTATCGCGGAGAAGGGACGAGCGCAGCGGGCACGCCGCCGAACGCCTAGGCCTGGCGTCGCTGGCTCGGGGGCGTCTTGCGGGCGGAGCTCGCGGCCCATCGGTCGACTCGCTGTCGCGCGGCGCACCCGGTTCGGCGCACGGGAGGGCGACCCGGTCCCCGATGCGAATGGATGCGTCGCGGCGCAGATTTCCGACATGAGCGAATCCCACCCCCCTGCGCCGCCGCTCGACGCCGTGGAGGAATCCCCGGTCTGGCTCGAGCTCAACGGCGTGCCGGTCGTCACGTGGATGTGCACCCCCGACGCGCTCGACGAGCTCGTGGTCGGGTGGCTCTTCGGCGAGGGATACATCGAGACGCCGGCCGACATCGTGCGCATGCGCCCCTGCACCAGAGAGTTGGGGTTCTGGGTCGACATCGACCCGGCGCGCGTGGCGACGGTCGAGGGGATGTCGCGACGGCGGATCCTCGCCTCGGGGTGCGGATCGGTGACCGCCTTCCTCGGGAGCCTGGCCGACGTGCCGCGCCGGAAGGGGACGGTCCCGGCGGTCGACACGCCGGCGCTGCGCGCGGTCTTCAAGGAGCTCTTCGCCCTCGGAACGCGCTACAAGGAGACGGGGGGCATTCACGCCGCCGCGCTCACCGACGGGCAGTCGCTCTTCCACCACGCCGAAGACATCGGGCGGCACAACGCGGTCGACAAGGTCTTCGGGGCGGCGCTGCAGGCGGGGCGTTCGCCGGCCGACATGATCCTGCTCGTCACCGGGCGCATCTCGGGCGAGTTGGCCTTCAAGGCGGCGCGCGCCGGCGTGGCGGCGGTCGCCACGCCATCGGTCCCCTCGACGATCGCCGTCGAGATCGCCCGCGCCGCCGACATGCTGCTCATCGCCCGCGCCGTGAGCGGGGCGCCGCAGCTCCACGACCCGCGCACCACTCGTTAGGGGCGATGCACTGCACCGGGGTGATCCTCGCGGGAGGAGGCGCCACACGATTCGGCGGCCTCCCCAAGGGGCTGGAGCTGGTGGGCGGGCGCCGGATCATCGATCGCGTGGCCGACGCGTTGCGCGACGCCACCGACGAACTGCTCGTGGTCGCCAACGATGCACGCGCCCCGGACTGGCTCCCGGGGGTGCGCGTCGCCGGCGACCTGCGTCCGGGCGAAGGGAGCCTTGGCGGCCTGCACGCGGCGCTGGCCCACGCACGGGGCGCCGTGATCGTGGTCGCCTGGGACATGCCGTTCGTCTCCGCCGCGCTGCTGCGCCGGCTGCGCGCGTTAGGCGAGTCGGGGTTCGACGCCGCCCTCCCCGAGAGTGGCTCCAAGCGCGGCGTCGAACCGATGTGCGCGTGGTATGCCCCGCCCTGTCTCGACGCCATCACCGCCGCCCTCGACCGGGGCGACCGACGCGTGATCGCCTTCTTTGACGCCGTACGTGTCGCTCGCCTCGGTGCCGACGCGGTGGCGACGTTCGGCGACCCGGCGACGTTGTTCCTGAACGTGAACACGGCCCAGGAACGGGACGCGGCGGAACGGTGCGCGCGCGCGCAGCCGGACGACGCAACGACGGAACGGCAGGACGACGCCTGAGCCCCTCGCGCCGCTCCCCGCGGCCGCTCTGGTCGCGGCGGTAGATTCCCTTTCACTGCCGCAACCGCACCGTTTGCCAATACCACCGCAACCACGCTCTGCCGCACCCTCGCATGCCCCCTCTCCTCTCCATCGTCGGCCGCAAGCACTCCGGCAAGACCACGCTCGTCGTGCGACTGGCGGCGGAACTTCGCCGGCGAGGGGTGTGCGTGATGACCATCAAGCACGGGTCGCACACCTTCAACCTCGACCCCGCCAGCACCGACACCTATCGCCACTTCCACGAGGGCGAAGCCGAGCGGGTGGCGATGATCTCCCCGGATCGTTTCGCGCTGGTGATGCGGTGGAGCGAGGAGCTGACCCCGCACGAGGTGGCGGCGCGGTTCATGTCCGACGCCGACCTGGTGCTCTGCGAGGGGTTCAAGGAGTCGTCGATCCCCAAGCTCGAGGTGGTGCGCCGCGCGGCACACCCCACGTCGCTTGCCGAGGAGGGGAAGATCGACGTGGCCACGCTGCTGGCGGTGGTCACCGACGCGCCGGCATCGATCGAGGGCGGGCGACGCTTCGACCTCGGGGAGGCGACGTGGCTCGAACAGCTCGCGACCTTCGTGCAGGAGTGGCTCGCGGCGTCGCAGCGCTGATCCCCTGCCTCGCGCCTGACGCGGCGCTGCGGTAATGTGCGGGGCGCGCTGCCCCCGCACGGCCGCGCAGGTGCCAGGGCACCGCGTCACACGGTCACCCCCCTGCCGCCACGCACACCGACGCTCCGCCCGCTCCCATCGCGCATGTCCTCGCCTCGCTCCCGACACGCCCTCGTCGCCCTCGTCGCGGTCGCCCTCGGCGCTCCTGCCGCCTGCGCCCCCCGCGGGACGGCGACGTCGCCGGCCCCGCGCCTGTCGCCTGCCGTCGCCCTGGTGCGCCGGACGGTCGACTCGATGGTCGCCGACCCCAAGTTTCGCAGCGCGCAGTTGGGGATCCTCGTCGTCGACCCGACCACGGGCGACACCCTCGTCTCGCACAACGCGGGGAAGCTCTTCATCCCCGCCTCCAACCAGAAGATCCTCACGGGGGCCACGGCGTTGCACCTGCTGGGGCCCGACTTCCGCTTCAGCACGACCGTCTCCGCCTCGGGCCCGGTCGTCGATGGCGAGATCCGCGGCGACCTCGTGGTGAGCGGAACCGGCGACCCGAGCGTGAGCGACCACATGGCGGGCGACGCCATGGTCCCGCTGCGCGCCCTGGCCGATTCGCTCGTGGCCCGCGGGGTGAAGCGCGTGACCGGGGCGCTCGTCCCCGGCGCCGATGCCTTCCCCGATGCCACGTTAGGCTTCGGGTGGTCATACGACGACCTCGACTTCGCCTTCTCGGCGGGGGTCGACGAACTGTACTTCAATGAGGGGTTCTCGCGCGTGGTGGTGCGCGGCGGCGCGGGGGCGGGAGACCCTCCGACGGCGCGCACGATGCCGGCCCGCTCGGTCCCGCGGGTGCGCGTGTGGGCGCAGACCACCGCGCCCGTCGCCACCAACGGGACGGCCGTGCGCCGCGCGCGAACTGTTTCCATCCGGCAGGACTCCACCGACGCCGCCACGGTCATCGTGGAAGGCACCATCGCGGCCGGCGACTCGGCCGTCCTCACGATCACCCACCGTGACCCGGCGCGCGCGTACCTGCTGGCGCTGCACGAGGCGCTGGGGGAGCGGGGGATCGTGGTGGAGGGGGGCGTCTCGCCGTGGCGCGGCAACGCCACCTACCCGCTCTTCTCCCTGATGTCGCCGCCGCTGTCGCAGGTGCTCTCGTACTTCGAGAAGCCGTCGCAGAACCAGATCGGCGAGATCCTGCTGCGCACGTTAGGCAGGGCGCGCGCCAATGTGGGGAGTGCCGACAGCGGGGCCCGCGTGGTGCGCGACCAACTCCTGGCCTGGGGGGCCGCACGCGACGGCTTCATCGTGCGCGACGGGAGCGGGCTCTCGCGGCATGACGTCATCACCCCGGAAACGATCGTCCGCGTCCTCGACGTCATGCGGCGCTCGCCCCACTTCAGGCTCTTCTACGACGCCCTCCCGGTGGGGGGCGTCGACGTCACGATCGCCAACCGCATGAAGGGGACCCCCGCCCAGGGAAACGTGCACGCCAAGACGGGGACACTCGACATGGTGCGCTCGCTCTCCGGCTATGTCACCACGGCCGACGGGCGCCTCCTGCTGTTCAGCGTGCTGGCCAACCACTTCACGGTCCCCACGCGCGAGATCGAGCGGGTGCAGGACACCCTCGCCGCGCTGCTCGCCGGCATGCGCCTGACGGGAGGGACTCCCTGATGCTGACGGTCGCCGAGGCCAGTGCGCGCAGCCTGGCCGGGATCGCACCACTCGGGATCGAGCGCGTTCCCCTGCTCGACGCCGTCGGTCGCGTCCTCGCCCGCGACGCCGTCGCCAGCTACACCCTCCCCCACTGGGACAACTCGGCGATGGACGGCTACGCCGTGCGCGGCGCCGACCTCGCCGGTGCGTCGGCCCAATCGCCCGTGCGCCTGGCGGTGCAGGAGACGGTCGCCGCTGGCGAATTCCCCACCAAGCCGGTGCGCGAAGGGGTCTGCACGCGCATCATGACCGGTGCGCCGCTCCCCGACGGAGCCGACACGGTGGTCCGCGTCGAGGACACCGACGGTGGACTCGACCTCGTCTCCATTCGCGACGCGCGCGACCTGCGCAAGAACATCCGTCCGCGCGGCGAGGACTTCGTCGCCCACGATACCGTCATCCCCGCCGGGACCCCCATCGCCCCCGCGCAGGTGGGAGTCCTGGCGTCGCTCGGCCTCCCCTCCGTGGACGTGCATCGTCGCCCGGTGGTCGCCATCCTGGGATCGGGCGACGAACTGGTCGACCTGGACCGGTTCCACGAGGTGCTGGCGGGGCGCAAGATCGTGACCTCCAACTCGTACACGATCAGCGCCCTCGTCAGGAGCAACGGCGGGATCCCGCTGTTGCTGGGGAACGCCGCCGACACGCCGGAGTCGCTGCGTGCGCTGCTGGAGCAGGCCACGGGGGTCGACCTGATCATCACCTCGGCCGGCGCCTCGGTGGGGGCGTTCGACTACACGCGCGAGGTGCTGGCCTCGTTAGGGGCGCGCCTCGACTTCTGGAAGGTGCGCATGCGCCCCGGGGCCCCCATCGGCTTCGGCACACTGCACGGCACGCCGTGGGTGGGGCTGCCGGGGAATCCGGTGAGCGTGATGGTCACCTTCGAGCTCTTCGTGCGCCCCGTCCTCCGGCGGCTGCAAGGGCACGCCCGCCTGTTTCGCCATCCCGTCCCCGTCGTCCTCGACGAGCCGGTGAGCATCGGGGCACGCCTCACGCACTTCCTGCGCGGGATCGCGCGCCCGGCCGAGGACGGGCGCATGCACGCACGCCTCACCGGTCCGCAGGGGTCGGGGATCCTCACGTCGATGGCCCGCGCCAACGCGCTGCTCGTCGTCCCCGAGGATCGTCCGCGCTGCGAGGCGGGTGACGTGGTCAACGCCCTCCTCGTGGGCGACGACGCCTCCCTCTCCGAGTCGTTCGCGCTGTGATCTGGGAAGACGAGCTGGCCGCCCTCCGGACGCGCTTCGACGTCACGGAGACCGAGGTGACGTGCGGCAACCGGACGTTTGTCCTCGCGCACCCGCGCAACGCCGACACCCTCATCAGCGAGGAAGACTACGTCAAGGACGAGCGGCTCCCGTACTGGGCCGACATCTGGCCGTCGTCGCGCATCCTGGCCGAGCACGTCGTGCGCCACAAGGGGAACGGGCGGCGCGCCCTGGAACTCGGCTGCGGAAGCGGGCTCGTGGCGTGCGCGCTCGCCGCAGCGGGCTACAAGGTCACCGCCACCGACTACTACCCCGACGCGCTGGAGTTCACGCGGGTCAACGTGGCTCGCAACACCGGGCAGTACCCCGCCACGCGCATGGTCGACTGGCGCGACATGCCGCGCGACCTGGGGCGTTTCCACGTGGTGGTGGCGTCGGACGTGCTGTACGAACACACGCACGGCGAGCTGGTGAGCGATGCGGTGATCGCCACCGTGCGCGACGACGGCTACGCGCTCATCGCCGATCCGGGGCGGCTGTCACTGGAGTCGTTCCTGTTGAGCGCCGAGGAGGGCGGGCTGGCGCTGACCGAGCATTGGACGTCGCCCTTTGCGGAAGGGGCGCAGAAGCACGACATCCAGCTGCACGTGTTGCGGGTGCGTTAGGCGCTCGGAGTCTGCCTACTTCCCCAGTCGCTCCCCGCACCCCGTGACCTGGCTTCCATCGAAGACGACGGTGGCCCGGTGCGTCCAGGTCTTGTCGGCCATGGTGTCCTGGCACTTCTCCTCGACGAGCGTGACCTCGAGGGTGTGCGCGTTAGGCGCCGGGGTGAGCGCGATCCAGCGCAGCGTCGCCCCGGCGGCCTGCGGCGCGGTGGACGGGAAGAGGATCCCGTCCTTGTAGTCCGGCGTGGTGTAGGTGAGCCCCCGGGCCGTGATGCGCACTCCCCAGAACGGCTCGTTCCCCGCCAGCCGGAACTCCCCCGCTTGCGACGGCGACGACGTCGGGAGCGTCCCGGTCTCGCCGGCCGTGGCCGGACCCGGCGCCGAGTCGTTTGCAGCTGCCGGAGGCGGCGACGCGCTTACGGTGCTGTCCGCCTGCGGTGCGTCCCCGCCCCCGCATGCACCGAGCGCCACCGAGGCGAGCCACACGACCCACGCCCCCGCCCTCGCGCCCTCCCATCGCGCCCCCATCGCCTACCCTCCCGTCTCCCGTCTCCCGTCTCCCGTCTGCAGTCTCGCCGCCACCACCTCGGCGATGTCGTACACCGGCACCGTGCTCTCCAGCTTGGCCCCGGCATCGTTGAGCATCGTCATGCAGAACGGACAGGCGACCGCGACGGCGTCGGCGCCGGTCGCAAGGAGTTCCTGCTTGCGCTCGACGTTGATGCGCTGCCCCACGCGCTCTTCCATCCACATGCGCCCACCGCCGGCGCCGCAGCAGAGCCCCTTGTCGCGCGACCGCGGCGCCTCGACCAGGGTGACCACCGGCAGCGCGCGCTTGAGCGCCTCGCGCGGGGCGTCGTAGATCTCGTTGTAGCGCCCCAGGTAGCAGGAGTCGTGATAGGCCATCACCAGCTTCTGCCCGTCGTCGTGCTTGAGCGGGACCATCTCGTCGGCCAGCAGACGCTCGATGTACGTCGAGTGGTGAATCACCTCGTAGTTGCCGCCGAGCTGCGGGAACTCGTTCCCGATCTGGTGGAAGCAGTGCGGGCACGAGGTGACGATCGTCGTGACCTCATAGCGGTCGAGCGTCTCGATCGCCTGCTTGGCCAGCATCTGGTAGAGGTACTCGTTCCCCATGCGGCGCGCCGGGTCGCCGTTGCAGCTCTCTTCCTGCCCGAGGATGGCGAACTTGATCCCCGCCGCTTGCAGGATGCGGGCAAAGGCGACCGTCGTCTTCTTGGCGCGATCGTCAAACGATCCCATGCAGCCGACCCAGAAGAGGATGTCCGGGCGCTCGCCGCGCTCCCACATCTCGGCCATCGTCGGCACGTCCATCCCCTCGGCCCACTTCTCGCGCTCCGACGGCTGGAACGCCCACGGCGAGCCGTTGCGCTCCAGCGACTCGAAGGCTGGCTGGATCTCCTCGGGAAAGCGCGACTCGGTGAGGACGAGGTTGCGCCGCATCTCGTTGATGATCTCGAGCTGGTCGATCGAGACCGGGCACTCGTACACGCAGGCGCGGCACGACGTGCACGCCCACAGCTCTTCCTCGGTGATGAAGTTGTCGAGCAGCTTGTGCTCGAGCACCGCGGCGCGCGTTCCGTCGTCGCCCTTCGCGGCGCCGATGAACGGCATCCCGAAGACGTCGTCGCCACCGACGATCACCGGCGCCACCTCGAGCAATCGTTGCCGGGTGTTCACCACGATCTTGCGCGGCGAGAGCAGCTTCCCCGTGAGGTTCGCCGGGCAGACCGAGGTGCAGCGTCCGCACTCGGTGCAGGCGTAACCGTCGAGCAGGTTCTTCCAGCTCAGGTGCGTGACGTCGGCGGCGCCGAAGACCTCCGTCTCCATCTCCAGGTCCATCGGCTTCATCGCCCCCACCGTCCCCGGCCCGCTCGTGTTGGAGAGGAAGGTGTTGGGGAGCGAGACGATGACGTGCAGGTGCTTGGAGTACGGGAGGTAGTTCAGGAAGGTGAGGATCAGCAGGGCGTGGATCCACCAGCTGGTGTTGCGGACGATCGTTGCAGCTCCCGGCGACATCCAGCCGAGCAACCCGGCCAGCGGCGCCGACAACGGCTGCGCCATGGTCGGGATGTCGGCGCCGAGCACGCGCTCCGCCGCCGCCGTGACGATGAGCGTGACCATCAGCCCGCCGATCACCGAGAGGATGAAGATCGCATCACCCGAGTGCACGCCGTCGCCCTGCAGCCGCTTGGGCTTCACGACGACGCGGCGGTACAGGAGCCAGGCCACCGCGGCCAGCACCGCACCCGCCGTCAGCTCCTGCGAGACGAGGAAGAGCCAGTGCAGGGGCGCGGGGAGGATGCTGGCGTAGCTGAAGCCCGGGATCAGGCCGTGGAGGATGATCTCCAGCGCGCCGACCTGCAGCACGAGGAAGCCCCAGAAGACGAGCGCATGCACGGGCCCCGCTGATGGATCGCGCAGGATCTTCGTCTGCGCGATGCCGATCATGAACAGGTTCCAGACGCGGCGCGGGATGTCGTTGAGCCGGAAGTCGCCGTTCCCGATGCGCAGGTAGCGGACCAGCCGCTGCGCGTTGTACGAGAAGAAGGCCAGCGCCAGCGCGAGGACGAAGGCGAACGCCACGTGGGACATGGAGGGGGGTGCGGAAGGTCAAACCGCGGCGAGCGCTCACGTTCGGCGCCCGCCGCGGCTACAGCATGATCAGTTCGACGACTGCTTGGCCTGCTGCACCGCCGCCGTCAGCGCCGGCACCACGTCGAAGACATCGCCCACGATCCCGTAGTCGGCCACCTTGAAGATGGGGGCCTCCTTGTCCTTGTTGATCGCCACGATGCACTTGGAGGTGCGCATCCCCGCCAGGTGCTGGATGGCGCCGGAGATGCCGACCGCGACGTAGAGATCGGGCGAGACGAGTCGCCCCGTCTGGCCGATCTGGTCGCTGTGCGGGCGCCACCCTTCGTCGGTGACGGCGCGGGTAGCCCCTACCGCCGCATTGCCGAAGGCCGCCGCGAGATCTTCCACCAGCTTGAAGTGCTCGGCCGCCTTGAGCCCGCGCCCGCCGCTGATGATGATCGGTGCCTCACCGAGGTCGAGCTTCTTGGTGTCGCCGAGGACCGTGTCGGTGATGACGACGCGCGCGGTCGACGAATCGGCGGAGAGCGTCGCGCCCTCGGTGCGGCCGGCCCCGGCCTTGGCGGCAGGGGTGATGGCCCCAGGGCGCAGCGAGAAGATGGCCGGCGTGCCGATGAGCCTGAGCGTCTGGACCACCTTTCCGGTGTAACCGGGGTGCGTGACGATCACCGCATCGGCGCTCACCGCAAACGACGTCACGTCGGTCGCAATCGCGCTCCGCAACTTGGCGGCAGTGCGCGGGGCGAGATCCTTTCCCTGCTGCGACGCCGAGAAGACGACGGCACGGTAGTCGCCGCCCTTCACGCGATCGGCGACCAGCGCCGCCGTCGCTTCGGGCGAGTAGTGCGTGAAGCCGGCGTGTTCGCTCACGATCACGACGTCCGCGCCGTACTCGGCGAGCGCCGCCGCCTTGGCCGCGATGCCGGGGGCCCCCACGAGGATCGCATGGACCTCGCCGCCAATCTGGTCGGCGACCTGGCGCGCGGCGGTCACCGCCTCGAACGCCACCTTGCGCAGCTCACCGCCACGCGCTTCTGCAAATGCCAGGACGTTAGGCATCAGAGCACCTTCGCTTCGGTCTGGAGGAGCTTCACGAGCTCGGGGACCGCCGCGGCCCCCTCACCGATGATGCGCCCGGCCGCGCGAGCGGGCGGGAGTTCCATCTTTTCCACCGTCAGGCGCACCTCGCCGAGCTGCGCCGGCTTGATCTCGAGCGGCTTCTTCTTGGCCGCCATGATCCCCTTGAGCGACGGATAGCGCGGACGCGCGATCCCTTCGTCGATGGAGACGATGGCCGGGAGGGAGAACTTCACCAGCTCGCCACCCCCTTCGATCTCGCGGCGCGCCGTCCCCTGGCCGCCGCTGATCTCCAGCTTGCTGCAGGCGTGCACGAGCGGGAGCCCCAGCAGCTCGGCGACGACGAACTGCGTGGCTCCATTGGCCCCGTCGATCGACATCTTGCCGAACATGATGAGGTCGTAGCCGCCGGCCGAGAGTTCGGCGGCCAGCGCGCTGCCCACAGCGAAGGCGTCGAAGGGGACAGCGTCGCACTTGAGCTGGACGGCCTTCGCGACCCCCATGCTCAGCGCCTTGCGCAGCGTCTCCTGCACGACGTCGGAGCCGAGGGAGATGACGTGCACCTCGCTGGCCGGATCCTTCTCCGTGAGCTGCAAGGCCGCTTCGACGGCGTAGCCGTCGAAGTCGGACATGTCCCACTTGAGCCCCGTCTCGTCCACGGACTTGCCGGAGGGGGCGATCTTGAAGTTCACGTCCATCTCGGGGACGCGCTTGATGCAAACGGCGATCTTCACCGTTCAGTCTCCAGGTGTAAGGAAGCGGGGGGAAATCTAGCGGTTGCCCTGCAGGAGTGGAGGACGCGTGAGCGGCCCCTTTGGAATCCCGGGCGCCCGCGCATCTTTCGCCCATGCGTGACGATGCTTCCCCGATGGCGCCCGCCGCCGCCACCCGCCCGACCGCCCTCATCACCGGCGCGACCGCCGGGCTGGGGGCCGCGTATGCCCGCGCCCTGGCGGCGCGCGGGCACCCCCTCGTCCTCGTGGCCCGCGACCGCGAGCGGCTGGCGGCCGCCGCCGAGGCGCTACAGGGGGCGCACGGCGTCCCGGTGGAGACGATCGCCGCCGATCTGTCGACCGACGCAGGGGTCGATACCGTCATCGCCCGGATCGCCGAGGGCGAGGGCGCCGAGGGGCGCGTGGTCGGGCTCCTGGTCAACAACGCCGGCTTTGGCACCAAGGGGTCGATCGCCCGGGGCGACGGCGCGGCGCAGGACGCGATGGTGCGGCTGCACATCCTGGCGGTCCACCGCCTCACCCAGGCGGCGATCAAGGTGATGGTCCCTCGCGGCCAGGGAGCCGTGATCACCGTCGCGTCGGTGGCCTCGTACCTAACGAGCCCCGGAACCGTGAACTACTGCGCCACCAAGGGCTACCAGCGCATGGCGATGGAGTCGCTGGCGGCCGAGGTGGCGCCACGCGGCGTCTACGTGCAGGCGCTCTGCCCCGGCTTCACGCGCACCGAGTTCCACGAGCGGGCCGCGATGTCCATGCACACAATCCCCGGGTGGATGTGGCTCGAGGCCGACGCGGTCGTCGCCGCCTCGCTGGCCGCCATGGAACGCGGCGGGCCGACCGTCGTGATTCCGGGTGCGTTGTACAAGGCGGCCGTCCTCCTGCTGCGCTTCCTTCCGCGCTGGGCCGTGCGCCTGATGAGCGGGCGGTATCGGGAGACGCGACGGGCGGTCGAGGGCTGACCGAGCGCCTGCCGATGCGCGCGCGTCGCAGTCGCCCGCGCGCGGCGGCCCGCGCCTAACGCGTCGCCGGTGCGCCGGGGGGCGGTGGATCGCCGGCGCCGGCAAGCGCAGCGAGATCGCGACGCAACCTCTCCCAATCCATCGACCCTTGCGGGTTCACCGACCGCAGGGCGTGGCGCACGATCCCGTCACGATCCACGAGGAAGGTCGCGCTCTCCTGGATGATGAACAGCGCCCGCGCCAAGCCGTACGCCTTGTACGTCGAGCGGTCGCGATCGACCAACGCGGGATACGGGAGCGCCATGGAGCGCACCAACCCCGTCCCCACCCCACCACCACCGATCACCAGCGCCGTGGCGCCGAGCTGCGTGAGTGTTGCCATCTCCCGCCCGACCCGGGCGGCGTGCCAGAGGCACGACGCTCACGTGAATTCGCGTGTGAAGTGGATGACGACATGATGCCCCTGCCGCACCTCGGCGAGGGAGACGATGCGCCCGTCGAGGTCGGGGAGGGCGAAGTCGGGGGCGCGATCGCCTACTCGCGGATGCGGATCGTCGCTCATGCGCTGGAGAGGCGAAGGATGGGGCGGAGAGTCTCCGCGCGGCCTTCGTCACCCCCAGGACGGTCCTACGGGCGAAACTCGATGGCCGAGTACATCTGGCTGAAGGCGTGGCGCGCCGGCCCCGTGGTGTATTCCTTCGACCGGGTGATCGCGCGCCATCCGACGGTCAACCGACGGATCCGCAGCGCAGTTCCGAACTCGTACTCGTTGACGGTGGGGACGCGCGTCACCTGACGGTCGGGGGTGCGCAGCAGCGTGCCGTCGAGCGAGAAGTCGTGCGCCACGTACTCGCGCCGGCCGGCGGCGCTCACGTTGAACTCCCAGTCGGCGCGCGCGCGCCAGGCGCGCGGGTCCCACGGATGCGACAGGTTGATCCCGAGCCGGAGCTTGCCCCCCATGTCGGCCGCCGTACGGATGTTGCCGAGCGTCCCGCCTACCGACGGCGCGAGGTCGAGAACCCCCACCCCTCCCGGCGCCCAGCGCAGGGCCAGCACGGTCTGGCGGAGCCCCAGCAGGACCCCCGGCTCGAAGCCGACCTGCGTCTCCCACCCCGTCGCCTTGGTGGTGTAGCGCGCGCTGATCTCGTGGGCCACGGCCTGGGCCAGCTTGCCTAACGCGGGGGCCCCGGTGACGCCGAGCGACAGCGCGTACGTGCGCAGCGCCCGCGACGAGACACGGCGCCCCTCGCCCCCGACGTAGAGCCAGGCCGCGTACGGGCGTTCGAACTCCCAGCCGATGTACGAGAAGGGCGGACGATCGAGGTTGGGGGTGTACATGTCCTGCCCGATGAAGAGCAGCGTCGACAGGCAGGCACGATCGCCGGGCTGTGCGTTGAGGCAGGCCGGCGCGCCGCCGCCCAACACCCCGCCCCACGCCGGGGCTCGGAGCGTCTCCATCCCCAGCACCACACCGTTGGTGTACTCCTCGTCGGAGCGGTGCCCGGGATGCAGCCAGAAGTTGTACGCGTCGTTGTCGAGCCGAACGCGCGGCAGCCACCCGGCCGACGGATGACGCGGTGAGCTTCGCGCCGCCTCGTCCTTCTTCTCGGGGGCGGGGCCGTTGCCCCCCGCGTCCTGCGCCTGCGCGCCCCCCGGCATCGCCACGACCAGCGCGAGCAAGGCCCCTACAACAACGAAGAGCCGGCGAGCCGGCTCTCCGAGGTGACGCGTGCGCTGGATCACGCCACGCAACTCAGTTGAACGCATTCAGCCCGGTCACGGCCTGCCCGAGGATGAGCGAGTGGACGTCGTGCGTCCCCTCGTACGTGTACACGCTCTCCAGGTTGGCCATGTGGCGCATCGCCGAGTACTCGGCGAGGATCCCGTTGGCGCCGAGGAGGCGGCGCGCCTCACGCGCGATGTTGGTCGCGATGTTGACGTTGTTGCGCTTGGCGAGCGAGACCTGCTGCGGCGTGAACGTCCCGGCATCCTTGAGGCGTCCCAGGTGCAACGAGACCAGCTGCGCCTTGACAATCTCGGTGATCATGTCCGCCAGGCGCTCCTGCTGCAGCTGGAAGCCGCCGATCGGCTTGTCGAACATGATGCGCGTCTTGGCATACGAGAGCGCCTCTTCGTAGCACGCCATCGCGGCGCCCAGCGCCCCCCACGAGATCCCGTAGCGCGCCTGCGTGAGGCACATCAGCGGCGACTTGAGCCCCCCCGACTTGGGCATCAGCGCGTCGGCCGGCAGGTGCACGTTGTCGAAGGTGAGCTCGCTCGTGTCCGACGCGCGCAGCGAGAGCTTCCCCTTCTGGTCCTTCGCCTTGAACCCCTTGCTGTCGGTGGGGACGACGAAGCCACGGATCGACGAGGCCTCCTTGTCGCCGTTGGTCTTGGCCCACACCACGGCCACGTGCGCCTGCGAGCCGTTGGTGATCCACATCTTGCCGCCGTTCAGCAGCCACGTGCCGTCGGCCTGCTGGTGGGCCATCGTGATCATCCCCGACGGGTTGGAGCCGTAGTCGGGCTCCGTGAGGCCGAAGCAGCCGATCGCCTCGCCCTTGGCGAGCTTGGGGAGCCAGTGGCGCTTATGCTCCTCGCTGCCGAAGGCGTAGATCGGGTACATGACCAGGGCGCCCTGCACCGATGCAAACGAACGGATGCCGGAATCGCCCCGTTCGAGCTCCTGCATGATGAGCCCATACGCCACGTTGTTGAGCCCCGCGCAGCCGTACTCCTCGGGGAGGTTGGCGCCCAGGACGCCCAGTTCGGCCATCTCGGGGATGAGCTCGCGCGGGAAACGCCCGTCCACGTAGCACTGCCCGATGATCGGGAGGACGCGCTCGTCGACGAAGCGACGCACGCTATCACGCACCGCACGCTCGTCTTCGGAGAGCGCGCTGTCGATGTTGAAGAAGTCAGTCGTCATGCGGGAGTAAGATAGCGCCCTCCGACCCGCGCGCCGAGGTAGGCGCTCGTTCCGGCGAGCAGGGCTGGAAAGGCGAGGGTGGCGACCAATGGCGCCCACCCGGGGAGCTGCATCGAGGTCGCCAGCGAGGCGGCAAAGCTCCCTACCGGGGCGCCGCCTACCGAGGCGAGGGCAAGGTACCCCCCCCATGCCAGCGCCCCGCTGCCGGCCGCCGTGAAGCCGGGGCGCGATGTGCGGTGCATCACGAATCCGTACGCGGCGGCCACCACCGGGACGACCCACCAGGCCAGGAGGACGGTGCCTAACGCGATCCCGATCGCGAGCATCAACAGGCGAAGGATGGCCATGTTCAGCGCCCTCCCGGGGTGAGGGTCAATCGCGCCGAGACCTGCGAGGGCGACAGCGAATCGATCGCGCTGGGGACGATGAGCAGCTCGAGGTCGCCGTCGCGCCAGAAGCGCAGGCGATCGGCGTAACGCGGCGAGGCAGGATTCCCGCTCTGCCCGCCCGGATACGTCCCCATCGCCCGAATGCGCGGACCGAGTTCGACCACCATGCGCCAGCTGGAGCCGAACCCTCCGCTCTGCACCGAGGGGTTGAGCGTCCCGCGCCCCCCCTGCACCGCGAGGTCGCGCGCCGAGAAGCCGGGGAGCCCGAGCAGGTGGTTCACCTGCGCCGACGCCGACTTCCCCCACGCCCACCCTCCCTTGGCGGGGGCGCCGTGGCGCTTGAACAGCGTGTCGTAGGCCGCGGCGAGCGCCTCGGCGACGATGGCGTCCCGGTCCTCCACCGCGTTCGCGGTGCCCCCGTCGTCCCACCAGACGCTGGCCGAGTCGGCCATCAGGGCGAGCAGGACCGCCGAACTTGGCGTCGCCACGCGCACGGTGTCGCCCTTCGGGACCAGCTCGTCCCACGTGCGCCGCCCGACGAGCGTCAACGCCGTCTCGAAGAGGATGGCTCCGTTGTTCCCGACGGTGTAGCGCCGGTCCCATGCTCCGAGGATCGAATCGGCGACGGCGAGGTCCTGCGGCGCGGCGCCACGCGCCAGCACCGCGGCGGCAGCGTTGCGCATGTAGGGGACGAACCAGTCGGCTCGCACGCTCCCCGGATCGGTCTGGAACCGGCGCATGTCGTCGAGCGTGACCTTGTCGTTGGCCCGCAGCAGGCGGTTGATCTGCAACGCGCGCCACGGCTCGTAGGCCGCGTCGTAGCCGAGGTAGGCCGGCGCCTGCTGCGGGTCGATCGGTTCCTGGTTGGCCGAGGCGAGGAAGCCCTGCGGCGGGTTCATCGCCTGCGGATACTGCGAGACCGGCCAGTAGCCGGTCCAGTCGCTGGCCGACGTCGAGCCATCGAGGATCGAGAGCCCGTCGCTCCCCGCCGGGCGCAACGGATAGTGCCCGGTGGAGCGGATCGCGATGGTCCCGCCCCGATCGGCGACGATCACGTTCTGCGCCGGCGCGAAGTAGTCGCGCGCAAAGACATCGAGGAACTCGGCGGCCGTCGTGGCGTGTGACGCGTGGTAGAACGCCGAGACGAGGTCGCTGGGCTCATTGACCGTCCAGCGCATCGACACCCACTCCTTGTTGAGCCGCTGGAGCGGGCCGCGATGCGTGAAGCGCACGGTGTCGACGCGCAGCACGCTCCCGGACTTGTCGCGATAGAGCTCTTCGCGCCGTTCGAGCTCCTTCCAGGTGTCGTCGACGAGGTACTTGGTGGGGTGCACCTGGTCGTCGACCGTCTCGCGATAGAAGTCGAGGACGTCGGCCCCCGTGTTGGTTAGCGACCAGGCGACGTCGCGCGTGAAGCCGATGACGATGCCGGGCGAACCGGGGATCGTCACGCCGTACACGTCGAGCTTTCCGGGGACGACCAGGTGCGCCTCGTACCAGATGCTCGGGAGGGTGAGCCCCAGGTGCGGGTCGCCGGCGAGCAAGGCGTGCGCGCTGCGACTGCGCGACGGCGCAACCGCCCAGTTGTTGGAGGCGAAGAGGCGCGAGACCTCTGCGTCGTCGCGCGACCGCATCGTCGACGGCAGATGATCGAGCAGTGCCATCGCCACCGAGTCAACGGCGCCCGGCGCGGGGATGCGCAGCGGGTCGATGCGCGACATCCCGGCGCCGTTAGGCTGGATCGGTTCCTGGATGGGGGTGTGCTCGGGAAAGAGGGCCCGCGCCGCCGCCTCGCCCACCAGCGCCCGCGCCGCGAGGCGGTCGCGCTCGCCGTCGAGGTAGGCGAGCGTGTGCCCCATGCGCGCGTACAGGTTGAGCGAGTGGAGCGGCGTCCAGCGTGTCGGGCGCCTGCCGAGCAGCTTGTACTCCACCGGCCACTCGGCCGGGGAGGCATGATCGAGGTAGGCATTGACGCCATCGGCGTAGGCATCGAGCAGGCGGCGCCCCAGCGACCCGGGCGCCATCGCGGCGAGCTTCTGCTCCGCCCCGCGCGGCATGCCGAGGGCACGCGGCTCGCTGTCGGCGGCCAGGGCCGCCTTGCCGACGAGTTCCGTGAGCGTCCCCGCCCCGGCGCGCGCCTGCAGTTCCATCTGGAAGAGGCGGTCGCGCGCCACGACGTAGCCTAACGCGCGGATTGCATCTTCCTCGCTGGCGGCAAAGATGTGCGGGACGCCGCGCGTGTCGTACCGCACCTCCACCGCGGCGCCCAGCCCCGGCAGTGCGCCGGCGGCGCTGTCGGCAAGCGAGGCGTAGGCCACCGCCCCCCAGGCCCCGCGCACCGGGTCGAGGAAGGGGCCGAGCGGCGGGAGCGGGCCGGCGCCCGAGGATCCGATGTAGAGCGCCCCGCCGAGCACGAGGAGCGCGCCGGCGACGGCGAAGGGGCGGAGTTTCATGAGGGCGAAGATACTGCCGAGTCAGGCAGGTCGTAATGCGACCGCCGCGGGGGGCGCCGGCGGCTAGCGCAACGTGCGCTTGGCGCGCGGCGTCGTTCCGACCTCGTGCGCCTTCTGGCGAAAGAGGGGGCCGTGGTCGATCGGGTGACCGTTCTCCTCCTGCCATTGATGCACCATCTCGTGGAGCAGCGTGTCGAACGCTTCCGTCCACCCGTGCCGCTTGATGTGGCGCCGGCTGATGGCGATCTCGGCCCCCTCTGGGTGCGATCGTGCCGGTGCGTAGTGCCCGAGTCGCGACTTCATGCGGCGTGAGACGGTGACGTGTACGACGCGCAGGGCGCCACCGAAGCAGACCAGGTTGAGTCGCGCATGCGCGCGCTGGAGGCGCTCGGCCATCACGCGGTCGTCGGGGTGCAGCGGGGTGCGGCGCGGCGGGCGCGGGGTGGCGTCGCGCTCCAGCGGATGCGAGACGATGAGGCGGCGCGCCGCGGCGCGCGCCGTGCCGCGCGCGGTGACGAAGACGGCGATGGCGCGCAGCACCTCCTCGGGGGCGCGGGCGAAGCCTTCGTGCACGCGGAGCGTCCCGCCGCGGTACGAGACGAGGGTGCTGCGGTTGCGCGTGAGGCGGAGCGCGCTGATCCCGAGCAGGCCGTGACCGCGGAGGCGCTGGAGAAGGAGGGCGCTCTCGGCGGGGGTGGGGCGAGGTTGTCCCGCCGGCCGTGGTGTGGGGGGGCGGGGGGCGTCGGGCGCGCGCTGCGGGGTGACGGTGGGGGGCGGCGGTGTGACGGGGGACGCCGGCGGTCGCGCGCCGCGACGCGCGTTGCGCCCGCCCCCCGTCCCCGGTGGTCCCTCGCGTCCCCCGTGCGCGACGCCCGTCCCCGCGCCGCCCAGCTCCATCTCGAGCTGCTCGGCCCCGCCGCTCGTTAGGCCGAGTCGTGCGAGGAGCGCGCGAAGCACTTGGAGGGACCGGGGGTGAAGGCCTGGTCGTCCGACGACCAGATGTGGGTCACGATGTGGATCTCGCGGGCGGTGATCGTGATGACGTTCACGCTGGACGGGCGCCCGCCGCGCGAGCGGTTGGAGACCGTGCCCGCGGTCGAGATCACCGTCCCCTTGCGGGTGTGCTCCACGTAGTGAATCGCTTCCTGGTGATCGTGCCCGCACAGCACGAGGTCGGTGCCGATCTGCGCGAAGGCCCCGAGGATCTGCTTGGTGTGCTTGAGGCCGTGGCGCTGCGACAGCTCGCCCTTCACCGGGTTGTGGTGCATCACGATCACCCGCGCATCCCCCGCCGGCGACGCCTCGAACTCACGGCGCGCGCGCTCGATCTGCGACTTGCGCAGGTCGCCGATGATGGAGATGTCGCGCATGTTCCAGGTGAGGGTGCGCCGGTTGACCCCCTGCGACGTGTTGAGCCCCACCACCGTGACGCCGGGGGCGCGCAGCACCGGCTCAAGCTCTGCGTCGACATACTGGCGATAGCGCGTGTACAGGCGGTCGGTGCCGCGCAGGTGCAACGGCGACTCCCACCACGCCACGTCGTGGTTGCCCGGGACGCAGAGCACCCGGCTCACCTTGCGCGCATCGCGGATGAAGGCGGCGGCCCGCTGGAACTCGCCCGCACGCGAGCGCTGCGACACATCGCCCGAGATGGCCACGATGTCGTAGCGCTCGGCCTGGATGTGCGCCTCGATCGCGTCGATCTGCGCGGGGACCGCGGGACGCCCGAAGTGCAGGTCGGAGACGTGAAAGAGGCGGACGGTCGACAAGGGTCGTCAGGCCTTGAGCCGCGCGATGACGGCGTCGGCAAACTGGCGCGTGCCGGCAGTCCCCCCCAGATCGCGCGTGACGGTCTTTCCCTCGCGCAGCGTGAGTTCCACCGCTTCCTGGATACGCCGCCCCAGCGCCTCGTGTCCCACGTGTTCGAGCATCAGGCAGGCGGCGAAGGTCAGCGCCGACGGGTTGGCGATCCCCTGCCCGGCGATGTCGGGGGCCGTGCCGTGCACCGCCTCGAAGATCGCCGCACCGGCGCCGATGTTGGCCCCCGGCGCGAGCCCGAGCCCCCCGACCAGCCCCGAGACGAGGTCGGAGAGGATGTCGCCGAACAGGTTGGTCGTCACGAGCACGTCGAACTGCTCGGGCTTGATCACCAACTGCATGGCGCAGGCGTCGACGATGCGCTCGTCGTAGGCGATGCGCCCCTCGTACTCCTTGGCGACCTGCTGCCCCACCGAACGGAACAGCCCCTGCGAGAACTTGAGGATGTTGGCCTTGTGCACGAGCGTGAGCTTCTTGCGCCCGTGGGCGATGGCGTACTCGAAGGCATAACGAATCACGCGCTCCGAACCGAGGCGCGTGATGAGCGCGATCGACTCGGCCGCCGCCTTCTCGTCCTCGCCGATCTTGATGTAGTGCTCGAGCCCCGCGTACAACCCCTCGGTGTTCTCGCGCACGAGCACGATGTCGACCTTGTCGAAGCGCCCGCCCTTGAGGATCACACGCGCCGGGCGGACGTTGGCATACAGGTCGAATGTCTTGCGCAGCGCCACGTTGACCGAGCGGAACCCTTCCCCCACCGGCGTCTCGAGCGGCCCCTTGAGCGCCAGGCGCGTGCGCTTGATCGACTCGAGCGTCGCGTCGGGCATCGGGTTGTTGTGCGCATGGACCGCTGCCATCCCGGCCAACTGTCGATCGAAGGCGAACGGGGCCCCAGCGGCTTCGAGGATGCGCACGGTGGCGTCGGTGATGTCGGGACCGATGCCGTCGCCGGGGATCAGGGTGCAGGGGATGGTCATGGTTGCGAGGTCGGTGAGCGGGGGACGACGAGATCGGCAACGCGACGCGCCAGGGAGGCCAGGACCGCGGGGCCGTACGCGGCGTGCGGATCGCCCGCCACCTCGCCGACCCACACCACCCGCGACGCGCGGGCATCGACCATCGCCACCTGGAGCACGGCACGCCCGGAGGTCCCATTCAGTATCGGCTCGAGGCGCAGCTCGAGCGGAATCAGGGCGTAGCGGCCATCACTCACCCCGGCCAACGACCGCAACTGCGAGGCGAAGGGCTCGGCGAACGAGTCGTCCGGCTTGCGCATCACCGCCCTAACCGGCCCGAGCGCCCGCACCGCCGCCGGATCGGTCACGTAGGTCGGATTGCGCCTGGCCGCACGCTGCAGCGCCGAGGAATAGACCCAGGTGGTGAGCGCGCGCTCGCCGAGTGCCGCCTCGATGCCAGCGTCGAGCGCCGCGATCAGGACGCGTTCGCCACCGCTCGACGCTCGCCATCCCAGGAGATCGGCGCTCCCGACCGACTGCGTGGGGAGGACGATGACGTTGAGGGCGGCAAAGCGGCCGAGGACCCCGGCCATTGGCGTTACCGTCGTCGCCGCGTCGGCCGATGCCGCCGGGGCCGCGCCCTGCGCAGGGGCGGGAGCCGTCGACACCGGTGGTGGTACCGGCGCAGTCCCTCCGCACGAGACGACGGCGATCAGCGACGCCGCTCGGGCCAGCGTTGAGGCGGTGGTCATGGTGCCGCGAAAGCTAATCGCCGCGCCTCGCGTTGGGAGCGCACCCGGCGTCCCCCTATCGCGCCCCTGAGCGTCGCGCAGCGCCCCCTCTTCGGTCCCCGCGCCGTCCCCGCACGACACGGCGTGCGATCGGCGACGGCTCGTGCGTTGACCCCACCCACCCCCCGCCCCATTTTCGTCGCGCGCGATCCCCCTCCCGCTCCCCCCCAGCGTTCGCTGGGGCGAGCCTTCTCCCGTCTCGATTCTCGTTATGCGTCGACTTCTGACCGTAGTCGCCTGGATCCTCGTCGCCGCCTGCGGCGCCGGGGCGTTCGCGTACATCGCCCTCAACCAGGGCGAACGCGTGAGCGCCGCGTGGCTGGTGACGGCGGCGCTGTGCTTCTACGTCGTCGCATACCGCTTCTACTCGCGCATCATCGCGAGCAACATCTTCGCCCTCGACGCCAACCGACGGACCCCGTCGGAACGGCTCAACGACGGGCGCGACTTCGTCCCCACCAATCGGTGGGTCGTCTTCGGCCACCACTTCGCCGCCATCGCCGGCCCCGGCCCGCTGGTCGGCCCCACGCTCGCCGCGCAGTTCGGCTTCCTTCCCGGGGCGCTCTGGATCGTGATCGGCGTCGCGCTGGGCGGCGCGGTGCAGGACTTCGTGATCCTCGCGGCCAGCGTGCGGCGCAACGGCAAGTCGCTGGGACAGATGGCCAAGGAGGAGATCGGCTCGGTTGCCGGGCTCACGGCGCTCGTCGCGGTGCTCGGCATCATGATCGTGCTCATCGCGGTGCTCGCCCTCATCGTCGTTAACGCGTTGGGCGAGAGCCCGTGGGGCGTGGTCACGGTCGGCCTCACCATCCCGATCGCTCTCATCATGGGCGGCTACATGCGATGGCTGCGTCCGCACAAGGTGCTCGAAGCGACGGTGATGGGGCTCATCCTCCTCGTCTTCGCCCTGTACATCGGGCGTGCGGTGGCCGAGAACCCGGCGCTGGCCCCGACGTTCACGCTGAGCCGCACCGCGCTGGCGTGGTCGATCATGATCTACGGCTTCTGCGCCAGCGTCCTCCCGGTGTGGCTGCTGCTCGCCCCGCGCGACTACCTCAGCGCCTTCGTGAAGATCGGCGTGGTGGTCGCGTTGGCGTTAGGCATCCTGTTCGTCCTGCCGCCGCTGGAGATGCCGGCCATCACCCGCTTCGTCGACGGCTCGGGGCCGGTCTTCGCCGGGAAGGTCTTCCCGTTCTGCTTCATCACGATCGCCTGCGGCGCCATCTCCGGCTTCCACTCGCTCATCTCGTCAGGCACCACCCCCAAGCTGCTCGAACGCGAGACCGACGCGCGCTTCATCGGCTACGGCGCGATGCTCACCGAGTCGCTCGTGGCCACGCTCGCCCTCATCGCCGCCTGCGTCCTGACGCCGGGGACCTACTTCGCCATCAACGCCCCGCCGTCGGCCATCGGGACCACCCCCGAAGCGGCCGCCGTCGCCATCGCCAACTGGGGCTTCACGCTCGACCCGGTCGCGTTCAAGGAGCTGACCGCCAACGTCGGCGAGACCAAGCTCCTCTCGCGCACCGGTGGCGCCCCGTCGCTCGCCGTCGGCATGGCGCACCTCTTCTCCAACGTGCTCGGCGGCTCCACCGCGATGGCGCTCTGGTACCACTTCGCCATCATGTTCGAGGCGCTCTTCATCCTCACCACGCTCGACGCCGGGACGCGCGTGGGGCGCTTCATGCTGCAAGACCTCTTGCGACACGTCTATGAACCACTCGGACGCGTCGCCTGGTACCCGGCGGTCGTGCTCTCATCGGCGATGTTCGTCGCTGCGTGGGGCTACTTCCTCTATCAAGGCGTCGTCGACCCGTTAGGCGGGATCAACTCGCTCTGGCCCCTCTTCGGCATCGCCAACCAGCTGCTCGCCGTGGTGGCGCTCTGCGTGGGCACGACGGTGATCATCAAGATGGGGAAGAAGGCCTACGCCTGGATCACGCTGCTCCCGCTCACGTGGCTCTGCATCGTGACGATGACCGCCGGGTCGATGAAGATCTTCTCCGACGATCCCAAGCTCGGCTTCCTCTCGCACGCGCGCATGGTCCAGGGCCTGCTCGCCGACGGCAAGCTCCCCGGCAACGTGAAGACCGCCGCCGACGCCGCGCGCCTCATCACCAACGATCGCGTGGATGCCGCGGTCGCCGCCTTCTTCATGATCTCGGTCGTCATCGTCATCACCGCCTCGGCGCTCGAGTGGATTGCCGTGGCCAGTGGTCGCAAGGCGGCGCGCAGCACCGAGATTCCCTTCGAGCCCCGCGCCGTCGCGGTCGGGGACTAGTGATCGCCATGAATCACCGGACACCGCTCCCGATGCGTCGCACCCTGGCCGCGGCCCTGCTCGCGGCGGCGCTCGCGCCGCTGGCCGCCGCGCAGGCGCAACGCTCGCTCGCCGACCTCACCATCCCGTGGATGATGCGCGGCCCCGAGGTCTACGGCCGCGAGCCGCAACGCGTGCGCTTCACCCCGGACGGCGCGTGGATCTACTTCCAGTGGCTCCCCGCGGGGAGCGACTGGCGCAAGGCGATGGATCCGTATCGCGTGCGCGCCGTGGCCGGCGCCAAGCCCGAACTCGTCTCGCGCGCGCACATGGATTCGGTGGGGCCGCTGCTCGAGTCCGGCGACCTCTCTCGCGATCGCCTGCGGCGCGTCGTCTCGTATGAGGGCGACCTCTACCTGGTCGACCTGAAGAAGTCGGCGGCACGCCGCCTCACACAGACGACGATCATCGAGAGCGCCCCGACCTTCTCGGCCGATGGCAGGCGCGTCTTCTTCGTGCGCGACGGGATGAACGTCATGGCGCTCGACCTCGACTCGCCGCGCATCGAGCAGCTCACCGACATCCGGCCGGCCCCTGCCCCACCGACGCCGCCCAAGGCCGAGCCGCAGCGCGCGCAGCTCGAGGCGCAGCAGAAGGCGTTGCTCGAGGTGGTGCGCGACCGCGTCACGCGCGACTCGATCGCCAAGGCCGAGCGCGACGCCGACCTCGCCGAGCGCCCCAAGGTGCTCTACCTGCAGGCGGGTGAGCGCGTCACGCAGCTCTCCGTCAGCCCCAACGGGCGCGCCCTGCTGTTCGCCACGAGCAGCGCGGCGCCCAACGCCAAGCAGACCAACGTCCCCAACTACGTCACCCTCAGCGGCTACACCGAGGACCTCCTCGTTCGCACCAAGGTCGGCGACGTGCTCGGCGGTGCGCGCGCCGGGGTGATGCAGCTGCCGAGCGGGAACGTCACCTGGCTCAAGCCCATTCCCGGCGACTCGACGGCACTCCCGTCGATGCTCGCGCTCCTGGGGTGGAACGATGCGGGGACGCAGGCGCTCGTCTTCTCGGAGCAGCGCGACTTCAAGGCGCGCTACCTCCAGCGCTTCGATGCCGACTCGTCGCGCCTGGTCACGCTGGACGTCCTGCGCGACTCGGCGTGGGTCGGCGGGCCGTGTTATCCGTGCGGCGGGTGGCTCCCCGGCGTGGCGCGCGCCTGGTTCGTGAGCGAGGCCGATGGGTATGCGCACCTCTACACGATCAATGCCGACGGCAGCGACCGGCGCCAGCTCACCAAGGGGACGTTCGAGGTGCTCGACGCCTCGCTGTCCGACGATGGGCGGTCGTTCGAGCTGCACAGCAGCGAGGTGTCACCGTTCGAGCGGCACTTCTATCGCCTGCCGGTCGCCGGTGGGAACGCGGTGCGCCTGACGAGCGAGGCCGGCGGCCATTCCGTCGTCGTCTCTCCTGACGCGCGGTGGCTCGCCGATGTGTACTCCACCTCCAATCGCCCCCCCGAGCTCTTCGTGCGGGCCAACCGTGCGGGGGCGCCGGCCGCGCAACTGACCACCTCGCCGACTTCGGAGTGGCTCGCCTATCCCTGGCTCACGCCGGAGATCGTCCGCATTCCCGCCAGCGACGGCGTGCAGGTGCCGGCGCGCATCTATCGTCCGCAGGACGTGAAGGCCGAGCCGAACGGGGCGGCGGTGATCTTCGTGCACGGCGCCGGCTACATGCACAACGTGCACAATTACTGGTCGAGCTATTCGCGCGAGTACATGTTCAACCACTACCTGGCCAGCAAGGGCTACGTGGTGCTGGACATCGACTATCGCGCCAGCGCCGGCTACGGACGCGACTGGCGCACGGCGATCTACCGCTGGATGGGGGGGCGCGACCTGCAGGACCAGGTCGACGGCTCGCGCTACCTGCAGAAGACCTTCGGCATCTCCCCCGAGCGCATCGGGCTGTACGGCGGGAGCTACGGCGGCTTCATGACGCTGATGGCGCTGTTCAACGCCCCCAAGGAGTTCGGCGCCGGCGCCGCGCTGCGGTCGGTGACCGACTGGGCGCACTACAACCACGGCTACACCGCGCGCATCCTCAATCAGCCGCAGCAGGACACGCTGGCGTATCGTCGGTCGTCGCCGATCTTCTTCGCCGAGGGGTTGGAGGACCCGCTGTTGATGGCGCACGGGATGGTCGACACCAACGTGCACTTCCAGGACATCGTGCGGCTGACGGAGCGCTTCATCGAACTGGGGAAGACCGGGTGGGAGCTGGCCGTATACCCGGTGGAGGACCACGGATTCGTGCGTCCCGCCTCGTGGAGCGACGAGTACCGGCGCATCTTCGAGCTGTTCGAGGCCAGGCTTCCCGCGCGCCGAGCGTCCAACAACGGAGGGTCGAGATGAAGTGGGCCACGGACCTCACGACGCGCTTTGCGACGCGCCTCGCTCGCGCGACGTCGACGCTCAACCGGATCATCGGGGCGCCGGACTACGACGGCTACCTGCGGCACCAACGCGTCTGCCATCCGGACCACGCGCCGCTCACGAAGGACGAATTCGTGAAGCAGCGACTGGAGGATCGTTATTCGCGCCCGGGGGCGCGCTGCTGCTAGGCGTGGCGCGGTGGGTGAGTTGCGAGCGGCGGGGAGGAAATTCGTGTGGCCGGCAATCCACGCGAGCGTGGACGACGTAGCTTTCATGCGGCGCTTCACTGCCGCCTTCCCCTCTCCTCGCCCAACGCCTCGTTCGCCGTGCCACTCCCCGTGAAGCGTCTTGCCAAGCTGGCCCTGGGTGCAATCGTCCTCGGCTACCTCGCCATCGCCGTCGTCCTCCTCGCGAGCGAGAAGCGGATGGTCTTCCACCCCGCCGATCGTGCCGTCCCGACACCGTCGCCGACCTATGCGCTACGCCAGCGCGAGGTGCGCTACCCCAGCACCGACGGAACGCCGCTCTCCGCGTGGATCGTCCCGGCCGCGGCCAAGGATTCGTCGGGGATGTGGCTCCTCATCTGCCACGGCAACTACGGCAACATCGGCTACGGCCAGCGTCCCGAGTTCTACGCCTTCGCGCGCGACCTCGGACTCAACCTCCTCGCCTTCGACTATCGCGGGTTTGGGGCGAGCGACGGTGCGCCGGACGAACAGGGGCTCTATGCCGACGCCGAGGCGTCGTGGCGCTACCTCACCGATTCGCTGCAGGTCCCGCCGTCGCGGATCGTGATCTTCGGGCACTCGCTGGGGAGTGGCGTCGCGACCGAACTGGCCACTCGCGTGGAGGCGGCGGCGCTCGCGGTCGAGGGGGCGTTCACCTCGGTGGCCGATCGCGGACAGGAGCTGTATCCGCTCTTTCCCGTGCGCCTGCTCTCGACACAGCGCTTCGCGTCGCTCGAGAAGATCGCGTCGGTGCGTGAGCCCAAGCTGTTCCTCCATTCGCCCGAGGACGACGTCATCCCGTTCAGCCACAGCGAGCGGCTCCTCGCGGCGGCGGCCGCCCCCAAGTCGCTCGTGTCGGTGCGCGGCGGTCACATGGACGCCTTCAACATCGACAAGGCGACGTACTTTGGTGCCCTCGGAGCGCTCGTGCGCACCGTCACACCGGCGACGTCCGCCAGTGCCGCGCACCCTGACGGGGAGTCGGTGACCACCCGTTAGGCACCGACGTCACGCGCCCGGCCGCCGCGTGCTGCGGGGCCGGGCGCGTCGGGGAGGCGTGACGCCGCCTACCGCTCGTCGGCCGTCGGCCCGTACATCGACGGGAGCGGGACGTTGTTGAGGCGCAGGTACACCGAGTACTGGCCGCGGTGATGGATGACGTGATTCATCACGAAGGAGCGCAGCACCGCGATGCGCGGGAGCGTAAAAACCGTGTGCCCGCCATTCTTGAGCGACCACCCCACCATGAAGTCGCCGTCCGCCGCCGCGGCGATCGCCGCGCGCGAGCCGGCCACGTTCTTGTCGAACTCGGCGAGCAGTCCCTCCACGGAATCGAACGACGGCGTCTTGTAGCCCTCGCCCCCGGGCGGGTTCAGGTCCAGCTCCGTCTGCGCCATCGTCACCACGCCCCACCCCGGGAGCGTCGCCAGGTGCGCCACCAGCTGGCCTAACGACATCGACTTCTCGTGCGGCTTCCAGGCCATCTGAGCGATCGGCGTGCGCTCGATCAGCTTGCGGGTGGTGGCCATCTCGTGGTCGAACTCGGGCAGGATCGACTGGGCGATCGACATGGGCGGTACTCCGAAGGATGGTGAGGACGTGCGGCCGGGAATATCGGAGACTCTGGCTCGTGCCGCCAGCCACGCCTCGCGCTCCATCCCCCACACGTCGTGCCGCAACCCGGCGTGGAGCACCTCACGCCAGACGCGAAAGCCGTTGCGCTCGGCGACGCGACGCGACCGGAGGTTCTCCGGGCGAATCAGCGAGATGACGCGCGGCTCTCCCAACTGAGCGAAGACCCAGTCGCGCGTTGCCATCGCGGCCTCGATGGCGTAGCCGCGCCCCCACGCGGCGCGATGCAGCAGGTAGGCGACTTCGACCGACGTCCCGTCATCGCCGCCGAGTTCCTGACGGATGGGGCCGATCTGCCCGACCGCTCGCCCGGAATCCCGCTCCTCGACCAACCAGGGCCCGTAGCCGTCTCGCGCGTAGCGCGCCAGTTGCCGATCGAGCCATGCCGCCGCCCCCATGCGGTCGAGGACGGCAGGGTAGAACTGCATGACCGCTTCGTCGCCGAGCATCTCTGCGAGGAAGTCGAGGTCCGCGGGGACGAGCGGGCGCAGGCGCAGCCGTGCCGTCTCGAGGAGGTAGGACATGGCGGTGGTCGAACGGGTGGACTCAGCGTGCGATGTGCCGCGGGATCACCGTCGGCAGCAAGAGCGCGGCGACGGTGGCGATGGCCGCACCGACCATGAAGGCGGTGGGCGCCCCCCACGCGTCCCACAGGGCACCAAAGAGGAGCGACGCGGGAAGTGCGCCGATCCCTAACGCAAGGTTGTACCAGCCGAAGGCGCGTCCGCGGGCGTCGGCTGGGACCAGGTCGGCGACGAGCGCCTTCGCGCCGCCGTCGGTGAGGCCGAAATAGACCCCGTACACCAGGAAGAGCGCCCACACGGACCACGCACTGTTCGCGTAGGCAAAGCCGAGGTAGGTCGCGGCGTACACGAGCCAACCCGTTGTGATCAGCACGCGCCGCCCGATGCGGTCGGAGAGCGCGCCGGCCGGGGCGGCGGCGAGCGTCTTCACGATGTGCAGGGCGGCCCAGAGGACGGGGATCATCGCCGTCTCGACACCGAGCGAGCGTGCCCGGAGCAGGAGGAAGGCGTCGGTGGAGTTGCCTAACGTGAAGAGCAGGAGGATGGCGACGTAGGCGGCGAAGCGGCCGCCCAGGCGCGTGGAAGGCCCGGGTGTGAGAGGCTCGGGCGAGGGAGGCGGAGGCGATGGGGGCGCTGCGGACGACTCGGCGGACGGTTCTGCGCGGGGGCCCCCCCCCACAAACAACATCGCCTCCTCCGCCCCTCCCGCCGTCACCATTTCCTTCCCCTCCGTACCCTTTCTCCCCTCACGCACCCACCCCACCAACACCAGCATCGCCAACGCCGCCGGAATTGCCGACAGCAGGAAGACGCTGCGCATCGAGAATCCCCCCCACTGCAGCAGCGCGAAGGCCACCAGCGGCCCGATCACCGCCCCCAGGTGGTCCGCGCTACTGTGGAAGCCGAAGGCGGCACCGCGCATCTCGGGCGCCACCGCATCGGCCAGCATCGCATCGCGCGGCGCCGTGCGCACCCCCTTCCCGATGCGGTCACCCACCCGAATCGCGAAGACGTGCGCCCCCACCTGCGCGAGTCCTATCAGCGGCCGCAGGCACGAGGCGATGAGGTAGCCGGCCACCACCAGCGGCTTCCGCCGCGTCAGGCGGTCGCTCCACCAGCCGCTCGCGTACTTGAGCAGCGCTGCCACCGACTCGGCCGTCCCCTCGATCGCGCCCACCGACAGCGCGCTCGCCCCCAGCACCGTGGCCAGAAAGGTGGGGACCAACGGATAGATCATCTCGCTCGACACGTCCGTCAGGAGCGACACCAGCGAGAGCGCGATGACCGTGCGTGGCAGTCGACGTCCGGGCATGCGCCCAATCTATCGCGCGCCCTCGCCCGTCGGCCTTGCGTCCCTCGCACCCCGGGCGCATCTAGACGCATGCCCGCCAGCAACGGCGCCGTCCGGCGCGTCTACGACGCCCTCCTCCCCGCCAGGCGTCATCTCCAGACGTTCGACTCGCAGACGATCGACCGGCAGGTCGCACTCGCCGAAGTCGCCGCCCCCACCGGCGCCGAAGGGGCGCGTGCGGCCGAGGTCTGCCGCCATTGGCGCGCCATCGGCCTCGAGGCGACGATCGACGCGGCGGGCAACGTCATCGCCCCACGCGCGGGCACGAGCGACCGTCCACCCGTCGTCGTCTGCGCGCATCTCGACACCGTCTTCGACGCCGACGTCTCGCACCGCATGACGCGAAGCGGCGAGCGCATCACCGGCCCGGGCATCGGTGACAACGCCCGAGGCATCGCCGGCATGCTGGCCATCGCCCACGCGATGCACGTGACCGGGGTTCGCACCCAGCACTCCATCCTCTTCGTCGCCACCACCGGCGAGGAAGGGAGCGGCAACCTGCGCGGGGCGCGTCACCTCTTCGCCACGGCCGCCGCAGGGGCCCACGCCGCCATCGCCCTCGACGGCGCCGGCGACGAGCGCGTGGTGACCCACGCGTTAGGCACGCGACGCTATCGCGTGCGCTTCGCCGGCCCGGGCGGCCACAGCTGGGCCTCGTACGGCGTGGTCAACGCCATCCACGCCGTGAGCGCCCTCGCCGCGTCGCTCGCCTCGTGGCCGCTCCCCGCCGCGCCGCGCACCGCGCTCACCGTCAGCCGCATCAGCGGCGGCTCGGCGGTCAACGCCATCCCCAGCGACGCCTCCATCGAGGTCGACGTGCGCTCCACCTCGGGGGGGGAACTGGACCGCCTCGACGACGAGATCCATGCTGCCGCCCAGCGAGTCCTCGAGACGCACAACCGCCAGCGTCGCCCCGGGACACCGCCGTTGCAACTGGCGATCGAGATCACCGGCGATCGCCCCGGCGGCGCGCTCCCCGGGAACGCCTTCCTCGGCCAGGCCGCCTACGACGCCACGCGCCTCATCGGCCGCTCCCCCGACAGCGCCGTGGCGTCCACCGACGCCAACATCCCGTTGCACCTGGGAATCCCCGCCATCGCCCTCGGCGCCGGCGGGCGTGGCGGAGAGGTGCACACCCCCCGCGAGTGGTTCGAGAATCGCGACGGAACGCTCGGCCTGGTGCGGGCGATGACGATCCTGGCCGCGGCGGCCGGGCTCCCCTGACGCCGAGGGGCCACCGCCCCTGACTCGCCGCGCGCGCCACGGGGTGCGTGACTCGAGCGCGCGCGGGCACCGCGCACGAATACCTCAGCCGCTGCTTGATGCCGTCGGGGGCACGTTCGTGTCCGGCGGTGACACCGCTGGCGAGCCGGGCGTCGCGGCACTCGCCATCGCCTGGTGCGTCGCCTGTGCCCCGTCCTTCGCCTGCATCCGCTCCTGCGCGCGGGCACGCTGCTTCGCCATGCGCGCCGCCGTTGCGCGGCACACCGCAATGTGCTCGGCGACGATCGGTGCGTCACGTCGGATGTTCGCGATCCCGCCGGTGGCGTCGTAGTTGTGCCCTACGAAGTACAGTCCCGGCTGGTCCGCACTCGTCACGCGGTCGCGGCGGCGCGCGAAGCCCTTCGCGTCGCACGCGATCAGGTCGTCCAGCATCCGCAGCGCCGGCGCAAAACCGGTGGCCAGGACGATCGCATCGAACGGCGCCGACGTCCCGTCGGAAAAGACGGCGCCGTCGGCCGTCAGGTGGTCGATCGAACCGAGCTGCACGCGGGCCCGCCCCGCCTTGATCGCATCGACGAGGTTGAAGCCGATGATCGGGATCGCATCGAGTGCGGAGTGCGGCGGCCGCGGAAAGACGGGAGGACCACGGCGCACCTCCGTGAGGCGCTGCACGCGCTTCACGACCCACTCCTGCGCCGCACGCGGCAGTTTGCGCATCGCGTGCGAGAGGTACTGAATGGGGATCCCCGCAATCGCCAGCGGGACCACGTTGGCCCCGGTGCGCACGAGCATCGTCACCTGCGCCCCCGCCTGCGCCAACTCGCTCCCGATCTCGCCGCCGGAGTTCCCCACCCCGACCACCAGAACGCGTCGCCCGACGAAGCGATCCGCCCGCCGGTAGTCCACGGAATGCAGCAGCTCGCCGCGAAAGGCATCCCGCCCCGCGAGCTCCGGCACACGCGGGTTGGCCATGATCCCGGAGCAGACGACGGCCGAGCTCCCCTCGATGCGCGCGCCGTTGCCTAACGAGGCCGCCCACCCGTGCGCCGAGCGGCGCAGCGCCGTCACGTCACACCCGGTCTCGATCCGGAGCCCGTGGGTCGACGCGTAGTCCTGGAGGTAGCGGACGAACTGGTCGCGCGTCGGAAAGAGCGGTGTCCCGCGTGGATAGTCGAGCCCCGGCAGCGTCGACATGTGCCGGCCGGTGTGCAGGACCAGCGAATCGTACGTCCGCCGCCACGAGGCGCCGAGCGCGTCACCCCGCTCCAGCAGCCGGTGGGCGATCCCGCGACGCGACAGGCACGCCGCCGTCGCCAGCCCCGCGGGGCCCGCGCCGATCACCAGTACCGGATAGTCCGGGTTCGGCCTGTCCATCGGCGTGGGGAGGGGCGGCATGAGAGAGGGGGAGCGCGCCCGACGTCAGGCGCGCTCCCCCAATCTACACACGAACAGACAGCGCACTACCATGATCACGACACAGCTGCACACACCCACCGGCGCAGCGCGCCAGCGACCGGAAGCACCGGCGCGGCTAGGCGTCGGCGCGAACCTCGGAATGATCGCCGATCGTCACCTCGCCGGTGATCCCGGCGAGCACGACCTCGCTGCCGATGAGCGAATTGCTGAGCGTGCAGCGCGCAATCCGCGTCTTGTCGCCGATGACCGTGTCCTTGAGGTGCGCGTGCTCGATGACGCTCCCCTTCCCGATCGACACGTTGGGGCCCACGACGGAGCCGGTGATCGTCACGCCGTCCTCGATGTAGACCGGGTGCACGATCTGCGACGGGTCGATGCCCGCCGGGACGCGGGCGCGCCCCTTGTCCAGCATCGCCCGGTTAGTGTCGAGCAGCGTGTCGATCTTCCCGGCGTCGTACCACCCCTCGACGTCGATCACCTTGATCTTCGCCCCGTGCTCGATCATGTACTGGAAGGCATCGGTCAGGTAGTACTCGCCCTGGTTGGTCGGCTGCGAGAGCACGTGCGCGATCCCCTCGTAGAGCAGCTGCCAGTTGCGGATGTAGTACAACCCGATGTTGGCACGCTTGGAGATCGGCGTCTTGGGCTTCTCGACGATCTTGGTCATGTGGCCGTCGGCGTCAGTGACCACCACGCCAAAGCGCTGGTAGTCCTCGACCTCCTTGGTCCAGATGATCCCGTCGGCGTCGGTCGTCTTGATCACCGAGAGGTCGGCGTCGAAGATCGTGTCGACGAAGATGATCAGGACCGGCGCGTCGACGAACGGCTTGGCCAGCGCGACCGCCCCAGCCGTCCCGTCTTGCACCTGCTGCTCGATGAAGACGCCGGGGATGCCGAAGGCGGTGCGCGCGTGCGCCTCGACCTTCTCCTTCAGGTGCCCCGTGATGTAGATGACCTGGTCGACATTCCCCAGCTTGGCGACGTCGTCCATCACGTAGTCCATCACCGGCTTCCCCGCCACCTTCAACATCGGCTTCGGCGTCAGGTGCGTGTGCGGACGCAGGCGCGTCCCCTTGCCGGCCAGCGGAATGATCACCTTCATGAGTGCCTCATGGTGCGTTCGTCCCCTCGCGTCCGTAGCGGTCCTTGATGCGCACGACGTCGTCGAGCTCGGGCGTCGAGGCCTCGAGCACATCGCAGTCGGTCACGGCTTCCATGTAATGCACCGTTCCGGGGGTGATGCGAAACGCATCGCCCTGCCGCAGGTGCATGTCGCGCAGCTCCTGCTCACCCGGGAGCTTGACCCAGTACTTCATCTCCCCCGACAGCAGGTAGACCGTCTCGTCCTTCACCTCGTGGTACTGCACCGAGAGGGCCTGGCCGGCGTCGATGTGCAGGATCTTCCCGACGTACCGGTCGGTGTGCGCCCAGATGACCTCGTAGCCCCACGGCTTGGAGACGCGCCGGACCTCCGCCCGCCCGCTCACCGTCCCCCCTCGGCCGGCGCAAGCGCCGGAGACGACGGGACACGGGTTGCAGCTGAGGCAGCGGCGTGCAGGTGCGGTGAACGAGGGTGGCGGCGGACGATCATGAGCGGTAACGCAGGGCTCCCGGTGGCGAACGTCGCGCACGCGCACTGTGGTGTGCGTCCACGCGACGGCCGGCGGCAATATCGGCCGCACCCCACCCGCTTGCAACCAGCGTGCCCCGCGGGTGAGTGCCCCCGCCCGCGGCCGTGACTCGGGGCAGGCGCCTCGAAGCGCCCCGTTTCGGGGTCGACGTGCCCCGGGACACGATCACCCGAGGCGGCTCCCCTCGACCAGATGCCGGTGCCCTCCTCCACGGCCCGGGGACGGCCCCCTCCGACGCGCAGGAAGTGCCTCCGGCGTCGAGCAGCAGGACCCTCGCTGCCATTGGCGGTGACTCGACCGCATCGCTGGGTCGGCCGCTTCGCCCGGACTGCTCCCAGACGCAACGCGGGCCACGATCTCGCGTGAGACCGTGGCCCGCTGTCGCAGCCGCTACGCCGGCCGGCCTAACGAAGCCCGGGGGTGAGCCGCGACCGGAGGATGCCCAGGCGCTTGCGCACCGAGCCGTCCATGACCGTGTCGCCAACCTTCACGATGATCCCGCCGAGGATGGCCGGGTTCACGTGCACGTGCGGGACGACCGTCTTGCCCAGGCGCGTGGTGAGCTGCTTGGCGATTGCGGCGCGGTCAGCCTCGGACGCGTCGCGTGCCAGCGTGACCTGCGCGTGCACCCGCCCTTCGGTCTCGTCGACCAGGTTGGCGTACTCCACCGAGATCTCGGGAATGAGCATCTGGCGGCGGTTCTGGACGAGCTTGACCAGGAAGAGCACGAGCGGGCGCGGGAGGACCGGGCCGAAGGCCTTCTGGATGACGGCGATCTTCGCGTCGGCCGAGACCTGCGGCGCCGCGAGGAAGTTGGTGAGGCGCGCGTCGCCGGTGACCGCATCGGACACCGCCGACATCATCGATCCCCACCCATCGAGTGCGTTCGCCTTGCGGGCGAGCGCGAGCAGCGCCTCCGCGTAGTTGCGCGCGATGGTGGTCTCGCGCATTTAGCGGGTCCCCGCGGCGGGGATGCTGGCGAGGAAGTCCTCGACCAACTTGCGATTGCCGGCGTCGTCGAGGTTCTTGGCGATCAGCTTGCTCGCGCCGGCGAGGGCGAGGTCGACCGCTTCGCGCCGCAGGTCGCCGATCGCGCGCAGCTTCTCGTTCTCGATGTCGCGCTTGGCGCGCTCGAGCAGCTCCTGCTGCTGGGCGCGGGTCTCCTCGAGCATCGACGCCTTGAGCTTCTCGGAGGTCGCGCGGCCGTCGGCAATGAACTTCTGCGCCTCGGCGCGCGCCGCGTCGAGCTGCGCCTGCTGCTCGGCGAGGAGCTTGGCCGCGGCGTCACGATCCTGCTGCGCCTTCGTGATCGCCGATTCGAGCGCCGCTTCGCGCGCTTCCACCGCCGCGACGAGCGGCTTGAAGGCGTAGCGCGAGAGGACGACGAGCAGGACGATGAAGATGAGCAGCGTCCAGAACATCAACCCGCCGTTGGGCGAGAGGAGGTTCACCTTCCCGCCTTCTTCAGCGGCGAACGCCGTGGCCGGCGTGGCGAGCAGGATGAGCGCAGTGCTGAGTGGAGTACGCATGGCTATCGAGGATCGGTGCATGAGCACCTGTATGGTCCGGTGCAGGCATCGGGACGTCCGGTGCACGCTCCGGCGACGACCGGCACAACCGCACCGGTACACGCGAAGGGGAGTGGAACAGCACGGTGGTCACCCCGGGGCGACCACCGTGCCCACGAACTAGAACTTGCCCTGGATCTGGAACGCGACGACGACGCCGAACAGCGCGGCGCCTTCGATGAGGGCGGCCAGGATGAGCGCCGCGGTCTGGATGCGGCCGGCCGCTTCGGGCTGACGCGCCATCCCCTCGACGGCATGCGCACCGATGTTGCCGATGCCGATGCCCGCGCCGATGACGGCGAGGCCGGCGCCGAGACCGGCGCCGATGAGGGAGAGACCCTGATTGTTGCTGGTGGCCTCAGCGGCCGCCTGGAGGAGCGGGAACACTTCGATCATTGGAAAGTCTCGTGCCTAACGTTGAACATCAGCGCTCCGCGACGACGAGCCGTCCGTCGCTGCCTGTCACCGGACCCCGGGGCCCAACAGGCGTCACCAACCGCTCGGTTGGCTACAAGACTCAGCTCGGTGAGCGATGCCGAGTGAGTACAGCAACTCAGAAGACGGGAAGACGAGAAGACGAGATGACGAGATACCGACCCTCGGGCGCCGGGACTCGAGCTGATCTCAACCCAACTCGTCTTCCCGTCTTCCCGTCTTCCCTTCATCCGATCTTAGTGGTGCGCCTCGCGGATCTGGCCGATGAAGACCGAGGCCAGCAAGGTGAAGATGAATGCCTGCAGGAAGGCGACGAACAGCTCGAGCATCATGATGGCGACCGCCATCAGGAAGGGAGCCGCCGAGACCGGACCGGCAAAGGTGAAGATCAGGCCGATGAGCGCGAGGACGACGATGTGTCCCGCGGTCATGTTGGCGAAGAGACGGATCGCCAGCGCGAACGGCTTCGTCAGCTTTCCGATCATTTCGACCGGCGACATGATCAGGAACATCGGGATCCGCATGTAGATCGGAAGCT
The DNA here is from genome assembly GCA_016719105.1 of Gemmatimonadota bacterium. NCBI lineage: Bacteria > Pseudomonadati > Gemmatimonadota > Gemmatimonadota bacterium. The sequence goes on from JADKAQ010000013.1 coordinate 259,344, forward strand.
CGGTGTTCCAGTAGAAGATGGTCGAGAGGTAGTGAATCCCCTGGGCGCGCATCCCCGCCACTTCCACGACGATGAACGTCATGATGGCGAGCGTCGCCGTGACCGCGATGTTCCCCGTCGCCGTCGACCCGTAGGGGACGAGGCCGAGCAGGTTGGCGGTGAGGATGAAGAAGAAGATCGTGAGGAGGTACGGGACGAAGCCGTTGCCGTGGTGGCCCACGTTAGGCAGGATGACTTCGTTGCGCATGTAGAGGACCATCGCCTCGAGGCCGGCGGCGAACCCCTTGGGGCGCCCGACCTCGTGATGGTGGCGGGCGTGGGCCCGCGCCGTCCCGATGAGGATGACCGACACCAGCAGGGCGGCGATGAGCATCATCACCACGTGCTTGGTGGGGGAGAGGTTGACCTCCATCCCCCCGAGGTGCACCGGCTCCCACAGCGGGGCGCAGCCGTGCTCGCCCTCGTGGCGGCCGATGCAGATTTCCTTGTAGAACGGCGGAAAGATCGACGGAAGCTCCATGTGATAGGAGTCCGTGATGTGCGGCGTGATGATGTCGACCTTCTCGGCCGCGGCCGCAGCCGGCGCATGGGACTCCTGCGCGGACACGGGGGCGGCAAACAGCGCAGAGGCCAGCAGGAGCGAACGGAGCGCGCTCATGTCTTCAGGAACAGGGGTTCAACCAACGTCGACGCAAACAGGAATACTGCCAGGCTGACCATCGCCACCGGCGACGCCAGCGCAAATGCCTTCACGATCACCAGCACATACACGGCAAAGACGAGGAGGCGCATGATCGCCCCGAGTCCCCACCCGGCAATCACGTTCTTGTCCGCAGACAAGCGAAGGATTGCAAATGCGAGGAGCTGCACCACAAAGGCCACCAGGGCGCTGACGAGAATTGCGTGCCGCGCCTCGGCGCCGCCGTAGACCAGGGTGAGGACCCATCCCAGGACGGCGATGAGCGTTGCCCCAACGACGGAAAACATCACGAACGACTTCACTGGCGGTGTGCTTCCTCCTCGCGACGCAAGTCGGCCATGAGCCGGCGATACATGCTGTAGAACGCCGCCCCTGCCCCGACGAACACACCGATGAGGATCCCCCACGGCTTCGTCCCGAACCGCCGGTCGACCCACTGACCCGCGTACAGGAAGAGGAGGATGGATGCCGCGAACTGCAGGCCGACCCCGCCATACTTCGCGGCCGACCGAGCCAACCGGGCATCGGCCGAATCGTCCAACCGCCCGCCATTCGGCTTCTGTGGATCCCCGGACATTCGGGGCGGGAATCTAGGAGTTTGTGAAATTTTTCGCAAGCGAACTACCGACCGGCGGATTGGCAAAGTCCAACGTGAGGCGACGACCCCGAACTCTCTGATTTTCCTTGAGTTATGGAATCCTGACCGCTTGACGCCCGCTTTATGCGAGGATATGTTCGCACCGCCTGCTCTTTCTGGCCACGTTCTCTCGCGCTCCACCGATCTCCGGCGCATGCAGCCGCGCTCCGCTCCCCTCCTCGTCGCCCTCCTCGTCCTCGCCTCCGCGTGCGGCCCTCGCGCGCGCTCGGCCGAGGCCGCCGCGCACAAGCGCGTCGACGGAGGCCCCCCGGTTGCGTCGTCGCTCGACGTGCAACTCGCCGACGACGTCCAGTTCGCCTTCCACGTGACCAACAGCGCCGCCAAGCGCCTCGAGCTCACCTTCCCCAACGGCCTCACCCACGACATCGTCGTGCTCGATGAGGGGGGACGCGAAGTGTGGCGCTGGAGCGAGGGACGCATGTTCACGCAGACGCTCCAGAACCACATCCTCGAGCGCGACGAGACCGTCTCGTACGGCGCGCAGTGGCGCCCCGACGCGTTGCACGGCTCGTTCGTCGCCGTCGCGTCGCTCCGCAGCGAGAACTATCCCATCGAGCAACGCGTCCGCTTCGTCCTTCCGTAAGCGCGAGCGCCCCACGCACGTCGGTCCCACATCGCGGCGAGTCCAACACCGGACTCGCCGTTTGCGTTGTTGCACGGCGACGCGCGGCGTCGCTGCGTGCGGCTCATCCCGCCCGCCGCGCGACTCGCGTGGACGCTCTTATCGCCACGCCATGCGCGCGTTACCTTCCGGCGACTTTTCTCCCAAGGACACGGCGTGGGGACCACCGACCAGACGCAGGCGTCGCCCGACCAGCGCGACCTCGAACTCCTCAAGAAGCTCAGTGTCGCGCGCAAGGCGCTGCTGGCGCAGATCGGGCGCAAGATCATCGGGCAACAGGAAGTCGTCGAAAACCTCGTGGCCGCCATCCTCGCCGGGGGCCACGTCGTCATCGTCGGCGTCCCGGGGCTCGCGAAGACGCTCCTCGTACAGACCGTCTCAGAGGCGCTCGACCTCACCTTCTCGCGCGTCCAGTTCACCCCCGACCTCATGCCGGGCGACATCACCGGCACGGAGCTGTTGGAGGAAGACCACGCGACCGGGCGCCGCGTCTTCAAGTTCGTGAAGGGACCGGTCTTCGCGAACGTCGTCCTGGCCGACGAGATCAACCGCGCCCCGCCAAAGACGCAGTCGGCGCTGCTGCAGGCCATGCAGGAACGCACCGTCACCGTCGCCGGGCAGACGCACAAGCTCCCGTCGCCGTTCTTCGTGCTCGCCACGCAGAACCCGATCGAGCAGGAAGCGACGTACCCCCTCCCCGAGGCCCAGCTCGACCGCTTCATGTTCGAGCTGAACGTCGGCTATCCGTCGTTTGAGGAGGAGGAGCGCATCGTGACCTCCACCACTGGCGCGGGCGAGGTCACCATCGAGCCGGTGCTGCGCGGCGAGGAGGTGCTCGAGCTGCAACGCCTCGTGCGTCGCATGCCCGCCCCGCCGTCGATCGTGAAGTTTGCCGTGGGACTCGCCCGGTCGACCCGCCCCAGCGAGCCTGACGCGCACCCCGAGATCAAGAAGTACGTCTCCTACGGCACGGGGCCACGCGCCTCGCAGTACCTCGTGCTCGGCGCCAAGGCCCGGGCTGCGATGGACGGCCGCCCGGTCCCGGACATCGACGACGTGCGCAGCGTCGCCATGACCGTCCTCCGGCATCGCATGGTGATGAACTTCCAGGCCGAGGCCGAGGGGATGGGGGCCGACAAGATCGTTTCGCTGGTCCTCAAGCGGTAACGCCTCGCGGCCCGGGGCCGCCAGATGCAGCTTATGCCGCCCGCGGCATGCCGGCCTCACGCCTACGTGACGCCTGCGTGACGCGGGCGGTGCAGTTTGGTGGGTCCTGGAGTCTCCCGTTCGGTGGTGCTGCCCCCGCGGAGTGAACACGTGCTGCGTGCCCTCACCTTTGGCCAGTGCGCCTTCGAGTCACCGCTCGCCCGAATCGCCCCCGATTCGGAGATCCACTTCGCCCTGCTCCTGAGCCTCGCCGCCTCCCCACCCGAGGGGGTGCCGCGCGATGAGCTGGTGACGCGCATCTGGCCGCGTGCCGAGGGCGAGGAGGGGCGACATCGCATGCGACAGGCGATGTACCGCCTGCGGCAGCTGACGATCCCCATCCAGCTGCGCGGGGGGCACCTCTCGCTCGACTGGCCGCAAACGGACCTCGACGTGCACCTCCTGTTGCACGGGGCGCCGCGCCGTGAGGCGCTGGTCCGCCTGGGGGCGCTCCCCTTCCTGCCGTCGTACGCGCCGATGCTGGGCGAGCCCTTCGGGCACTGGCTCGAGTCCTTGCGGGCACGGGTGGCCATGCGGCTGCGGCGCGCCCTCGCCGACGAGGTCAGCTCGGCGCGCGGCCGCGGGCGCTTTCACGAGATGGGGCAGGTGGCGCGTGCCCTGCTCGCCCTCGACCCGCTCAATGAGATCGGCACGATGGGGCTCGCCGAGGCGCTCGCGCTGGAGGGGAGCAAGGTCGAGGCGTTGCGGCTGCTGGGGGACTACGAGGACGAGGTCGGGGCGATCAACGTCAACCTGCAGCTGCCGGTGCGCGTGCTGCGACGCCGGGTCGCCGAGGTGCTGGACGACTCGCTGATGCTGCGGCGGTTCGAGATCCCGTTCGTGGGACGGGAACGCGAGTTCGGCGAGCTGCGACAGCTGCTGCGCGAGGTGCGCGGCGGGGCGTCGCGCGCCGCGATCATCACCGGCGAGGCGGGGATCGGCAAGAGCCGGCTGGCCGGCGAGCTATTGCGGCTGGCGGCACTCGACGGGGCCACGCTCGCCAGCTACACCGCGTCGGCCGGTGACAGCTTCACCCCCATCAGCACCCTGGTGAGCGTGGGCCAGCAGCTGCTCACCTTGCCTGGGGCGCTCGGCTGCGCGCAGGAGCACCTCGCCTACGTGCGGCGATTGGGGACACCCGAGACGGTGACCGCCTGGAGCGTGACCGGGATGGCGGCCGACATCCTCTATGCGCAGTTGGTGCAGGCGCTGGCGGAACTCGTGTCGGCGATCGCCGAGGAGGCGCCGCTGCTCCTGCTCGTGGACGACGCGGAGCGGCTGCATCCCACCACGTGGCGCGTGCTGATGGACGTGTGGGATCGCGTGGGGGCGCGCAGCGCCTGCTTCCTGTTCGCGGCGCGACGGCTCCCGGAGTGGTACGGCTCGGCCGGGCCACGGTCGTGCGAACGGCTCATGCAGCACGTGCGGCTCTTTCCCTTCCGGCGCGAGGAGTCGCTGGAGTTCGTGCAGCGATGGGGGGAGAAGAACCACGTGGCGGTCGACGATGACGCGGCGCAGCGCGTCGCCGCGACGTCGCAGGGCAATCCGTTCTACCTCACGGAGCTCGCGGCGCACCTGGGGCGCGGCGGCGACCCCGTGGAGACCCCACCCAGCATTCGGGAGTTGATTGCGGCGCAGCACTCGGCGCTGAGCAAGCGGGCGCAGCGCGTGCTGTTGGTGATAGCGCTGTTCGAGGCCCGGGCGACGACGAGTCGCGTGACGCAGGTCCTCGAGCTCCCCGCCGGCGAGTTCATGGCGGCGCTCGACGAACTGGAGGAGGCGGGGCTGGTGGGAGCCAAGGGGCCGACGGTATGGTGCCGGCACCGCCTGGTGGGTGAGATGTCGGCCTCGTTAGGAATGCCGAGCATCGTGGCCTTCGCGCACGGTCGCTCGGCCGCGTTGCTGGAGGCCGAAGCCGATGCGACGAACTCGGTGGAGTTGTTAGGCGACTGCGTGACGCATTGGGAGCGGGCGGGTGAGACGCGGCGGGCGTACGAGGCGGCGATGAAGCTTGGCCACCGGTTGGTGGGGATGGGGATGGGGAGGAAGCGGGAAAAGCGTTCGAACGCGCTGAGAACTTGTCAGAGGATCGAGACCAGCTCGTCGCGGCCATAGAAGGACGGATGATCGCATGCCATCTGGCCGCCCGGTGGAGCGTCATTCACGATCTTGCAGCGCAACGTGAGTCGGCCAGGGTCGAGTCGAGTTCGCGGGACGGTGCGAACGATGACTTCGCACTGCTCGCTGCCGAGGCGTCACTGTTCTCGTCCGAAGGGGTGCCGAGGCGTGAATGGCTTCGGGAACTGGCGAGTACAGAGAGATTGCCAAGTCGAACAAGACTCCGAGCAGCCGTTCTTCTTGCAATTCTCGCCGACAATTTCTTCGAGGCAGATCTTCTTCAGTCTGCCTTCTCGACCTCACTCGAACTCCTTGATTCTGGCGACGGCACACCTGAGGAGTCGCTGCTGCACACGATCGTCCACGCAACGGTGGGAGCAAGAGAGCTCGCGACTGCCGCTCTCCAGCGAATGATTCTGCATGCGCGCTCCACTCCCGACTTTTCTTGGCGGCTCCTCGGTCTTCGCAGATCCGCCGAAGCGTCAATGCGTATTGAGATCCCACTTCCGCACTCGAATACGCAATCGAGTCCGCAGAGCTGTCACGGAAACTGAAGCTGCCCTTGCAGGAGTCCCTGTCTCTGGAGCGACTTGTCTCGATCTCGGTGTCCCTCGGTCGAATCAACGAAGCGTTCGAGTATCGCCGACAACTGGATCAAGTCGCGTTAGGCGGCGAGGCCTGCGCCACGATCACTAGGACTCGGCTCATTTCGGACGCGAAGATAGCGTGGGCAACCGGAGACGTTGCTCTGGCGAGCATTGTCACGGAGACAGCCCGAACCATAGAGCCGTCGCCCGTCCCGCGTGCTGAGCAAACGCTTCTAGCCATCCGACAGTCAGCGGGACTGCTTACTGGTCAAGCAGTAGGCAGCACGCCGCAACTCGCGCGACTGAGGGAGCTCTGTCGGATGGGCGCCAGGTTCGGAGATCAGGACTTCGCCGTGTCGGTGCTGCTGGAGAGTTTGCGCCAGTCGGGCGACAGATCGTCAGCAGGTAGGATTCGGTCTCGCTACGTACGAACGTCGCGACTCGAGACGCATCCACTTCCCATGTGTTTTCCAGGGCTTAGGGCGTCCGTCTAATCCGAATCGAAGTCAGGCAGGAATTGGAGTCGTTGGAGGAACGAACTCTGCGAGCCGCCTAAGAAGCCTTTGTCTTGCCTGCGGCATAGCGGAGCGCCTCGCTCTCCCGCTCCTTCTCGATCGACGCATATAGCTCAAGCCATACTTCTGGCGATACGACCCGGTCGCATATCCACGGGTCGAATTGTTTGCCGCGGAACTTCACAAATTCGCTTCGAGCGTCTTCGATGCTCAGAGCTTTGCGATATGGACGATCCGTGGTGATCGCGTCGAGGGTGTCCGCGAACATAATGATCCGAGAACCCAGCGGGATATCCTCGCCCTTTAGGTTCTGCGGATAACCCGTACCGTCCCAGTTTTCATGATGGTGACGAACGGCTGGAACGATGTCCTTTAGGCTGGTCAGCATCCCAACCAGCTCTGCGCTCCGAACTGGATGGCGCTTCATAGTCTCCCACTCATCGGGAGTGAGCCGACCTTCCTTCGCGAGAATGCGCGCGAACTGCTCGTCGATCTTTCCGACATCGTGAAGAAGCGCGGCGACCTCAACGCGTTCCACCTGCTCCGGCTTCAGCCCGAGTGATCGAGCAATGATCTTCGAAGCTCGGGCAACGCGCTTGGAATGGCCCGATGTGTACGGATCTCTAGCCTCGATAGCGGCGACCATGAGGTCCAGGAGCTCTTCGGTTACGCTTGTCAGCTCGATCGTAGTCCGAGAGAGTTGCCGAACCGCGATCATCGGCAAGACCATCCCAGCGGCACCGATGACCCCCAGATTGACGCTGAGCCAAGCGAGGTAGAAGGCGAACACAACCTGAAGTAGCGAGATCGCGGCTGAGGACTTGTTGCTCGCGATCCACGTCTGGAAAATCCGCTGGCCACTAACGGCGCTGATGACTGCGCTGATGCAGAGCGTGTTGACAACGATGAACGCCACAATCAACGCCGTTGTTGGCGCGATTAGCGTGCTGAGCGCCGAGAAGAACCCCTCACCTTTCAGCAACGAAAAGCTGGTGCCGCCCAAGTAGCGGTATGCGGCTGATCCAACGGCGAATCCCAGAGTTACCTGTGCGACATTGAACGCACCCTTTACCAGAGATCGCTTGTTGAGAAGCTGCGTTGCTACCTGGACGACGAGTATCGCGATCATGCCACGCCAGTCCGGAAGTATCAGGACTGTGGCGCTCATGGGAATCAGGGCGACGGAGCCGACTGCGTCGCGACGGGCCTGATAGAATGCCATGAAATCGGCCGCGATGCTGAGCAGCGCCAACAGCGCCGCCAAGCCAAGATCTGCTCCCTGAATCGCCGGCCAAACGCTACCGTGGACGGCCGTCGCACAGATGGCAAGCGCAGTTGTCGCTAGAACGACAGGCGCCGCCCTACGAACCTCGTCGGTGTTCGTAGTGCTGGCGCGACTCGTTCAGTGAGGCGGGCCCACGGACGAGGTTGCAGCCTTGGATCTGCGCTTGCGGCTGTCAAAGTGCTACTGAGCTACGGATTCGGGGGACAGGAAACGCCTTCGCTCACACGGAGGGGAAGTTCGAGTGTCCGCGAGAAGCCCGCTGGACAGGATGGTGGAGAAGAGGCGCCCCCGCTCTCGTGCTAGTGCCAGCTAATAATGTTGGCTAAAGCAACAATCCACTGGACGATACCCATACCAGCGTCACCTCCCTTCGAACGTCATGCCCGGACTGCCGGACATGCGATTCTTCTTAGGTTGGCTCCGCTCGTACTGCTGGTGTTCCCGCTCTACTTCGCTCTCACGGGAACGGGGGCCTCATTTGTATGTGGTCGGAAGTGTCGACGTGCCAGGTTCGAGGGACCAGCGGTTCGTACGTTCAGGCTCCCGCCGACTTGCGCGACAGCCAGCGATTGGTGGCATCCAGCACGGCCAGCACGCTGGCCGTCTCAGGGCTGTCCTTGACCTCACAGCTCCCCGTCAGCAACACGCTCGAGCGTGACTGCTGCGCCGTCACCCCCACGAAGACGAACTCACGGTCGAACGCCTCGATCAGCTTCGCCCCGCCAAGGTCCATCGTCCGGACCCCGGGCTCCCCTTCCGCAATCGCGCGCAGCGCGGCTCGCGCTGCCAGTTCGATCCGCGACCGCTCGTTCTCCATGCCTTCGGCCTCGCCGATGAAGGACTTCTCACCCTTGCTGAGGGTAACGCGGCATGTGATCCCCGTCGCACGCGAACGGCGTACTTCGACGTCCTCGAAGTAAAACGGACGGCGGACGGAACTCTCCCGCCGAGACGCCGGCGCGGGGGCCTGAGCCGTCTCGGCCGCCGACGCGGCCGCCGCCGCAGCTGCCGTCGCCGCTGCGACCTCTCCCTTCCCGTCCTTGGGCCGGCGGGGATCGAGGCTCGTCGCCACGGAGATCTTCCGATGATCCACCCGCATCCCCAAGTGCGCGATCAGCGCGCTCTCGATGTTCCGGACGGTCTGCTTGGGGGTGATCTCCGCCGTCGTCAGAACATGGATCTCGTCCACCGCGCCGCTGTCGCTGGCGATGATCCTCGCCGCTATCACCCCGGGAAGGGTCGACAGGAGCTCCTCCGCCCGCTTGATCGGAAGGACGCTCCCCGCAATCAGGGGCGAGGACTGGGGCTGTGGACTCATCATCCTCCAACGCGGGACCGTTATGCCCCGGCTGCTCTCCCAGCTCCCATGCGGCAGCCGAGTGGTGGTCGGTCAACCCTTCGCCCCTCGCCAAGGCGAGGGCACGCGGGAAGTAAGGTGTAGCCGAAGTTTTCCTTAATCAAGGACAGTTCCTGCCGCATTGCCTAGGAAATCCCTGCTCCCCTTGTCGGCAAAGCGCCTAACTGCGGTGCCTCACCCCCGCCTCACGCACGCCATCGTCGCCGTCGCTCCCCTCCGAATCGTCGATCCCGTCGCTCGCATCGTCGGGGACCAGATGATACTCGCGCAGCTTCCGGTACAACGTGCGCTCCCCGATCTGCAGCACCTCGGCCGCCTTGCGGCGATTGCCGCGTGAGTTGCGAAGCGCCACCTCGATCGCCGCCCGCTCGATCTCGGCCATCGTCATCCCCGGACGCAGCGTGATCCCCAACTCCGCCGGGCTCTCGACGACGGGCTCGAGCCCGCCCACAAGCCCGGAATAGGCCGGCGCCTGACGCACCTCCCCGATCCACTGCCCCGCGAGCTGCGAGGCCAGATGAGGGGGCAGCTGCGCCGGGAGCTGCTGGGACGCCTCATCCATGCGCCGACGCAGCTCCTCCACCTGCAGCTTGAGCTCGACGAGGCTGCGCACGATGAACTCCAGCTCGCGCCCCTCCGCCCCCGCATGCCCGCGCACGACGGGGCCGATGGGGACGGGGAGGAGTCGCGACCCACCCTCGCGGATCTGTGGCGGGATGTCGGCCGGGCCGATCTCCCGACCCGGCGCGAGCACCACCATGCTCTCCACCAGATTGCGCAGCTCGCGCACATTGCCCGGCCACGCGTAGTCGACGAGGAGCTGCATGGCCTCGGCGCTGATCCCGTGGAACGGCCGGTCGTGCTGGCGCGTGAGGTCGCGCACGAAGCGCCGCACGAGGATCGCAATGTCTCCGCGCCGCTCGCGGAGCGGTGGGAGGTACATGCGCAGGACGTTGAGCCGGTAGAACAGGTCGGCACGGAATTGCCCCTGCTCAACCGCGGCCCGCAGCGGATTGTTGGTCGCCGCGACCACGCGCACGTCGACGGGGATCGTCGCGGTCCCCCCCACGCGCGTCACCTCGCGCTGCTCCAGCACCCGCAGGAGCTTGACCTGCACGCTCCCCGGGATCTCGCCGATCTCGTCGAGGAAGATGGTCCCGCCGTGCGCCAGCTCGAAGCGCCCCAGGCGCCGCTCCGCCGCCCCGGTGAACGCCCCCTTCTCATGCCCGAACAGCTCACTCTCGAGCAACGTCTCGGGAAGCGCGCCCACGTTCACGGCGATGAACGGCTTGTTGCGGCGCGGGCTGAGCTGGTGGATCGCACGCGCGATCAGCTCTTTCCCGGTCCCGCTCTCTCCCTCGATGAGGACGGTGCTGCTCACGGGGGCGATCTGCTCGACCTTGACCAGGACCTCGCGAATCGCCTCCGACTCGCCGATCAACCCGGTCTCGCGCGACAGCCGCTGCCGCTCCAGGATGCGCCGCACGCCGGCGGTCGCCTCGTCGAGGACGACGGGCTTGCCGTACACCTCGACGTAGCCCAGCAGGCGCAATCGTTCGTCGATGGCCGCATCGCGCACGTCGGCGAAGCCGATGACCGCCACGTCGTTCCACAGCAGCTCGCGCACCACCTGCACGTTCTGCTGGTCGAGCAATCCCCCCGTGAACACGACAACGCTCGGCTTGGCGCGGCGGATGGCGGCGCGCATGTCGTCGAGCGGCGAGACGACGGCGGTCTCGACCCCCGCCTGCTCGAGCGCCGCGTTGAGACGCACGGCGGGCTCGACGTCGGTCAGCGTGATGAGGACGCTCATGTCGTCCCCCGCCCGGCGGCACCGGGCGAATGATCGGTCGCGTCGTCGCGCACGATGGCCACGGCGTGCGCCAAGATCGGCTCGAGGGCCACAAGGCCATCGCGCACACCACCCGTGGAACCCGGCAGGTTGATCACGAGCGTGCGCGCGCGCGTCCCCGCCACCCCGCGCGACAGCGCCGCGCGCGGGAACCGCTCCAGCTCCACGCCCCGCAACCGCTCGGCGATCCCGGGAGCCTCGCGCTCCAGGACCACGCGCGTGGCTTCCGGCGTGACGTCGCGCGGCGAGAGCCCGGTGCCGCCGGTCGTGAAGACGACATCGGCCAGGTCGCCATCGCACCACGCCACCAGCGCGCGCACGATCTCCACGCTCTCGTCAGGCACGATGTGGCGCACGGTCACATCCCCCCCGGTTGCCGCGGCCCACGCCGCCACGGCGTCGCCCGAGGCATCGGCGCGCAACCCGCGCGCGCCGGCGTCGGAGATGGTCAGGATGGCGATGCGCATGTCCCAGTCGCCTGTCGAACGATCTGCCGCTGCCAACGACTAGAGATGGGATGCGTCCTTGTAGAACGGCGGCTTGACGACGGTCGCTGCCACGCGCTTCCCGCGGATCTCCACCTCGAAGGCGCTCCCTTCCGCCGCCGACGCCGTGGGGAGGTAGCACGTCCCGATCGGGATGCCGAGCGACGGACTCATCGTCCCGCTGCACACGCTGCCGCTGGGCGCCCCGTTGCAGAAGACGGGATAGCCGTGGCGCGGGATCGCCCGCTCGGCGAAGGTGAAGCCGACGAGCTTGCGCGGGATCCCCGCCTCCTTCTGCCTGACGAGTGCCTCGCGCCCGACGAAGTCTCCCTTGGCCAGCTTGGTGATCCAGCCGAGGTTGGCCTCGAGCGGGGTCACGGTGTCGTCGATGTCGTTCCCGTAGAGCGCCATCCCCATCTCCAGGCGCAACGAGTCGCGGCACCCCAGTCCGGTCGGCGTCACGCGCGAGTCGGCGAGCAGGGCGTTCCAGATGGTCGCCGCATGCGCCGGGTCGAAGTACAGCTCGAAGCCGTCCTCGCCGGTGTAGCCGGTGCGCGAGACGTAGATGTTGCCCACGCCGCACACGCTCCCCATCGCGAAGTGATAGTACTTGATGGTCGAGAGGTCGACGTCGGTCAGCGGCTGCAGCACGTCCTTAGCCTCGGGCCCTTGCAGCGCCAGCAGGGCGATATCGTCGCTGATGTCGGTGAGCGTGCAGTCGAACTTCGACAGCTGCTGCGAGATGTGGGCGAAGTCCTTGTCCTTGTTGGACGCGTTCACGACCATCAGGATGCCGTCGGCCTCGCGATAGACGAGGCAGTCGTCCTCGAAGGTCCCGCGCTCATTCAGGATCCCCGAGTACTGCACCTGCCCGATGGCGAGCGCCAGGACGTTGTTGGTCGTGACGTAGTTCACGAACTCGACCGCCTGCGGGCCGCGCACCAGGAACTCGCCCATGTGCGAGACGTCGAACAGCCCGCAGTGCTCGCGCACCGCCTTGTGCTCCACGGTGATCCCGGTGGGGTACTGCACCGGCATCTCGTACCCGGCAAACGGGACGATCTTGGCGCCGAGGGCGGCATGCATCGCGTGGAACGGCGTGCGCTTGAGGGCGGTCGGGCTGGTGTCGGACATGGCGGGGGCGAATGGGAAGGGGAGGTACCGGGGAAATATGCCCGCGCGGGGAGGAGAAGGCGACCGGCGCTCCCCCGCCAGCGCCTCGGTGGCCTGCTACAGCGCCTCTCCCCCCATCAGCACCGCCATGATCGCCTTCTGGATGTGCAGGCGATTCTCGGCCTCGTCCCAGACGCGGCTTTGCGGGCCGTCGATGACCTCGGCCGCCACCTCCTCGCCGCGATGCGCGGGGAGGCAGTGCAGGAAGATGGCGTTAGGCTCGGCGGCCGCCATCAAGGCACCGTCGACGGTGAAGCCGGCGAAGGCGCGCTCGCGGGCTGCCTGCTCCTCCTCCTGCCCCATCGATGCCCACACATCGGTCGTGACGACGGTCGCCCCCCGCACCGCCTCGCGCGGGTCGCGCACGAGCTCGACGCGCCCCCGTTCGCGCGCGCGCGCCAGCAGCGCCGGATCGGGATCGTAGCCCTCGGGACAGGCGAGCCGCAGGTCGAAGCCGAGACGATACGCGGCATTGATCCACGAGTTGGCCATGTTGTTCCCATCGCCGATCCATGCCACCACCTGCCCTTCGTGCGTGCCGAGATGCTGCCGGATGGTGAGGACGTCGGCGAGCACCTGGCACGGGTGCAGGAGGTCGGTGAGCCCATTGATGATGGGGACCGACGCGTCGCGTGCGAGATCCTCGACGTCCTGGTGCGAGAAGGTGCGGATCATGATGCCGTCGACGTAGCGCGACAGCACCCTGGCGGTGTCGCCGATGGGCTCACCGCGCCCGATCTGCACATCGCGCGGCGACAGGAACCAGGCCGCGCCGCCGAGCTGCCACGTGCCGACCTCGAAGGAGACGCGGGTGCGCGTCGACGACTTCATGAAGATCATCGCCAGCGACTTCCCCGTGAGCGGCTTCCTGTCATACCGGCCGGCGCGCATCGCCTCGGCGAGCGCGAACAGGGCGACCAGTTCGTCGGTCGAGAAGTCGGGGATCGCGAGGAAGTCGCGGTGCGTCATGTCAGTCGGAAGAGGGCGACCCCGGGGGAGCGCGGGGGTGCAACAGGCGACCGGTGAAGCGTCGCCCGGAAGGGGGCGAAAGCTAAGGGCGCTCCCGGGGCGACGGCACCCCGCGCCACGGCAAACGACGGTGCGCAGGGACTGCACCGAACGCGCGAAGTGGTCGAGACTCTCGTATGGCGGCCCCCCGAAGTGCGGGGACCGCACGAGCCGGCGTGCGGCGGCCCCGCCCTGTTGCACGCACCTCGCCCTCACGTCGCCTAGCCGTCGCGTCCGTCAGCGGTTCCCGCGTCCACGATGCCAGATTCCACCGTGCCACCGAGCGCCCTTCCCCCCTCGTCCGCCATCGCGGGCGACGCGGAGCATTGGCGCGACCGATGGCAGATCGCGGTGCAGGGCTCGCGTGACGGGATCTGGGACTGGGATCTCGTCACCAACGCCGTCTACTTCTCGCCGCAATGGAAGCGGATCTGCGGCTACGGCGATGACGAGCTCCCCAATGCGCTGGAGACGTGGACCTCGCTCATGCATCCAGACGACCTCGAGCCGACGCTCGCCCAGGTGCGCGCGGCGATCGACGGTTCGCTCGCGGTGTACGAGCCCGAGTTCCGCATGCGTCACAAGGACGGGACGTATCGCTGGATCGTGGCGCGCGGGATGGTGCTGCGGAACGAGCAGGGGCTCCCGGTGCGCATGGCCGGATCGCACAGCGACATCAGCGACCGGCGACGCTCGCACGAAGCGATCGAGCGTGCGTTCGCCCACCAGCGCGTGCTCACCGCGCTGTTGCGCGTGGGGCTCGAGGACGCCTCGCTCGCCGAGATGCTGGATCGGGCGCTGGAGACGCTGACGTCGGCGCCACTCCTGGCGACGGCCACACGCCTGGCGGTGTATCTCCTCGACCCCTCCGACGACACCTTGGTGCGCGTGGCGCACCGCGCCAGCGAGGCGGCACATCCCAGCACGGATATTCCGATCGTCCTCGCCTCGGACCGCCCCACCTGTCAGTGTCGTCGTGCGGTGGCGACCGGCCAGATGCAATTCGCCGTCGAGCACGCCGCTGATGGCTCCGCCCCCTCGGACGGCGCGAGCCGCGGCTCGTACTGCGTGCCGCTCCTGTCCGACGGTGCCTCGATTGGGGTGTTGGTTGCCCAGCTGGACGTCACGCGCGACGCCGAGGGACACGACGACGAGTTCCTGTCCGCGGTCGCCAGCACGCTCGCCGGGATGATCCGGCGGCGACGCACCGAGGACGAGCTGCGCCGCGCGCGCGACGCCGCCGAAGCGGCGAGTCGCGCCAAGTCCGACTTCCTGGCCACGATGAGCCACGAGATCCGCACCCCGATGAACGGGGTGATGGGGATGCTCAGCCTCCTGCTCGATACGCACCTGGGGCGCGACCAACGCGAGTTCGCCGAGACCTCGCTGGCGTCGGCGCAGTCGCTCCTGTCGATCCTGAACGACATCCTCGACCTCTCCAAGATCGAGGCCGGCAAGATCGAGTTGGAGCCGGTGGCCTTCTCGCCGGCGCCGACCTTCTCGGAACTGGTGGAGATCTTCCACGTGTCGGCGCGCGCCAAGGGGCTGACGCTCGTCCGCATCCTGGGGCCGCGCATCCCGGGACGCGTCCGTTGCGATGTCACGCGCGTCCGGCAGGTCATCACCAACCTCGTGGGCAACGCCATCAAGTTCACGGCGGCGGGCGAGGTGCGCGTGGCGCTCCACCTGGCCGGGACCACGGACGCGCCGGCGTTGCAGGTGACGGTCTCCGACACGGGGATCGGGATCGCCGCCGAACAGCTCGCCCACGTGTTCGAGAAGTTCACCCAGGCCGACACCTCGACGACGCGCCGGTACGGCGGGACGGGGCTCGGGCTGGCGATCACGCGACAGCTCGTGGCGTTGTTGGGCGGGACGCTGGCGGTCGACAGCACCCCGGAGGTCGGAACCGCCTTCCACGTGACCATCCCGGTCGAGGTGCTCGACTGGACGCAGACGAACGGCGGGGTGAGCGAGGAACGGCGCGAACTGCAGGCCCGGACCCTGACCCCGTCATCGGTCGCCGCGATCCAGCCGCCACGGCTCGTCCTGCTCGTCGAGGACAACGAGGTCAACGCCCTCGTGGCGTTGCACCTGCTCGCCCGCGCGGGGCACCGCGTGACCCACGCGCGCAACGGCCGGGAGGCGGTCGACGCCTACCGGGCGGAGCGCTTCGACGTCATCCTCATGGACTGCATGATGCCGGAGGTCGATGGCTTCGAGGCCACCGCGCAGATTCGCGCGCTCGAAGCCACGAGCGGGTCGCACACCCGCATCATCGCGATGACGGCCAACGCCTTCACCCAGGACCGCGAGCGCTGCCTCGCCGTCGGGATGGACGACTACCTGGCCAAGCCGCTCGACCAGGAGGCGATCGGCCGCCTCTTCCAGCTCATCGACGCCCCGAACCCGCTCGGCGCGCGCTAGAGGATGTACTTCCGCAGGTCCTCGTCCTCGAGCACTCCCTTGAGGCGCCCCTGCACCATCGCCCGATCGACCGTGACCGCCTTGGTGTCGGGATCGGGGAGGGTGAAGAGCACCTCCTCGAGCAGCGTGGTCATCACCGTGTGCAGCCGGCGGGCGCCGATGTTCTCCATGCGCACGTTGGCCAGTGCGGCCAGCCGCGCGATCTCGGCGACGCCGTCCTCGGTGAAGGTGAGCGATGCCCCCTCCGACTCGACCAGCGCGGCGTACTGCTTGGTGAGCGCGTTCTCCGGCTCGGTCATGATGCGCACGAAGTCGGCCTCGGTGAGCGGCTTGAGCTCGACACGGATCGGGAAGCGCCCCTGCAGTTCCGGGATCAGGTCGCTCGGCTTGCTCACGTGGAAGGCGCCGGCGGCGATGAAGAGGACGTGATCGGTCTTCACCATGCCATACTTGGTCTGCACGTTGGACCCTTCAACGATCGGCAGCAGGTCGCGCTGCACCCCTTCGCGCGAGACGTCGGGGCCGTGCGATTCGCCGCGCGCCCCGGCGATCTTGTCGATCTCGTCGAGGAAGATGATCCCCATCTTCTCCACGCGATCGAGGGCGTCGGTGATGAGGTCTTCCTTGTCGATCAACTTGTCGAGCTCCTGCTCGAGCAGGATGCGACGGGCCTCGGCGACCTTCATCAGGCGCTTCTTGGTGCGCTTAGGGAGCATGTCCTTCAGCATCTCGCTGAACGACTCCATCCCCTCGGGGGCGCCCTGCGGCGTCATGACGTCGAGCACCGGTGAGGCGGCCTGCGCCACCTCGACCTCCACTTCGCGTCCCTCGAGCTGTCCGTCCTTGAGGAGCTGGCGCAGCTTGTCGCGCGTGCGCTGGTAGCGCTCGCGCGCGGCGTCGGCCTCCTTCTCCTGCTGCACCGTCCCGGTGGACGAGACGACAAAGACGTTGCTCGCGGACGAGGCGTCGGGGGCCGCGGCGGGCGGCGCCTGCTTTGCTTCGTTGGGGACCGGGAGGAGGAGATCGAGGATGCGCTCATCCACGCGCTCGTGGGCGAGGTCCTCGATCTCGCCCTCGCGCTCGGTGCGCACCATGTCGATCGCGCTCTCCACGAGGTCGCGCACCATCGACTCGACGTCGCGCCCCACGTAGCCCACCTCGGTGAACTTCGAGGCCTCGACCTTCACGAACGGGGCGCCGGAGAGGCGCGCCAGCCGGCGGGCGATCTCGGTCTTCCCCACGCCGGTGGGGCCGATGAGGATGATGTTGTTCGGCGAGATCTCGGTGCGGATCGGCTCGGGGGCGCGCTGCCGCCGCCAGCGATTGCGCAGCGCGATGGCGACCGACTTCTTCGCGTCGTGCTGGCCGACGATGTAGCGATCGAGCTCGGCGACGATCTGGCGCGGGGTCAGGTCGGCGAGGCGGGCGAGGGCCTGCTCAATTCGGGAGCTCATGTGGTCCTGGAAAACGGGAAGACGGGAAGACGAGAAGACGAGTGACTGCCACCACCCGGTCGTCCCTCAACTCGTCGGTTCGAGCACCGTGATGTTCTGGTTGGTGTAGACGCAGATGTCGCCGGCGATCTCGAGGCTCTTGCGCACGACCTCGGCCGGGGTGAGGGCGGTGTTCGCGACGAGGGCACGGGCGGCCGCGAGGGCGTAGCTCCCGCCCGACCCGATGGCGAGGATGCCGTCGTCGGGTTCGATGACGTCGCCCGTGCCGGAGAGCAGGAAGCCGTTGGTGGTGTCGGCGACGATGAGCAGCGCCTCGAGGCGCCGCAGGACGCGGTCGCTGCGCCACTCACGCGCGAGTTCCACCGCGGCGCGCGGGAGGTTGCCGCTGTAGCGCTCCAGCTTCTCCTCGAACTTGTCGAAGAGGGTGAAGGCGTCGGCGGTGGCGCCGGCGAAGCCGGCGACCACGCGCCCGTTGGCGAGGGTGCGGACCTTCTGGGCGCGCGCCTTCATGACGGTGTCGCCCTGCGTGACCTGGCCGTCGCCACCGATGGCGAGCCGGCCGTCGCGGCGGACGGCGAGGATGGTCGTGGCGTGGAAGCCGGGGAAGGAAGACGACATGTCGTTAGGCGCGGGGGTGGGCCTTCTCGTACACCTGCTTGAGGCGTTCGACGCTGGTGTGCGTGTAGATCTGCGTGGTGGAGATGCTGGCGTGTCCGAGGAGCTCCTGGACGGCGCGCAGGTCGGCGCCGGCGTCGAGCAGGTGCGTGGCGAAGGTATGGCGGAGCGAGTGCGTCGATAGTCCTGCGTCCTCGTCCACTTGGTCGAGAAACTTCGTCACCACCAGCTGGATCCCGCGCGCGCTCATGCGCTTGCCGGTCCGTGAGAGGAAGAAGGCCCGCCGGTCGGCCCCCGTTCCCACCAGCCGGAGCAACTCGTCGCGCTTGGACTCGTAGTTGCGCAGCGCGCGCTGCGCGTGGTCGCCGATGGGGACGATGCGCTCCTTGCGCCCCTTGCCCCGCACCTTGACCTGCTGCGAGACGAGGTCGAGGTCGCCGGTGCTGATGCCGCGCAGCTCCGACAGCCGCAATCCGGTGGAATAGAACAGCTCGAGGATGGCGAAGTTGCGCACGTCGGGGAACTCGCCCTCCCACGCCCGCGCCTCGGCCGCCTGGAAGAGGAGGTCGACCTGTGCCCGATCGAGGTAGCCCGGGAGGTACTTGTCCAGCTTGGGCGAGCCGACGGCACGGGCCGGGTTGGCATCGACGATCTCCTCGCGCTGCAGAAAGCGATAGAAGGTGCGCAGCGCCGAGAGGGCGCGCGCGATCGAGCGCTTGCTCAAGCCCTTGCGCGTGAGGAAGCCGAGGTAGCCACGCATGGTGAGGCGGTCGACGCCGTCCCAGGAGAAGGCCTCGATACCACGCTGCTGGCTGAGGTACGTGACGAAGGCGTCGAGGTCGCGGGCGTACGCCGTGAGGGTGTGCGGCGAAACGTCGCGTTCCTTCTCGAGGTGGATGAGGAAGTCGCTCAGCTCGACGGGGCGCGGGGCGACCGCTGGTTCGTCAGCGCTCACGACCCGCCTCCACCGCCCCGATCCCGACCTCGGCCATCCACGTCGCCAGCGCGCCTAACGCGCGCGCCGAGATGCGCTCCTTCTTGAGCCGCTTGTCGCGCGGCGGGTCCGGCAGCTCCTCCATGAGCCCGAAGTTGGCATTCATCGGCTGGAAGTGGCGCGGGTCGGCCTCGCGCAGGTAGCGGTACAGCGCCCCGAGCATCGTCAACGGCGGCGGGACCACCGCCGGCTCGCCACGCAGCATTCGCGAGAGGTTGATCCCCGCCAACAGCCCCGTCGCCGAGCTCTCCGTGTATCCCTCGACCCCCGTCAGCTGCCCGGCAAACAGCACCTGCGGATCGTCCTTGAGCGAGAGGTGCGGCGTGAGCGACGCGGGGGTGTTGAGGTACGAGTTGCGGTGGATCGAGCCGTAGCGCAGGAACTCCGCCTCCGCGAGCCCCGGCACCATGCGAAAGACGCGCTGCTGCTCCGGGATGCGGAGGCGCGTCTGGAAGCCGACCATGTTCCACATCTGCCCGGCGCGATCCTCGCGCCGCAGCTGCAACACGGCCCACGGGCGGCGCCCCGTGCGCGGGTCGGTGAGCCCCACCGGCTTCATGGGCCCGAAGCGCAGCGTATCGCGCCCGCGCTTGACCATCTCCTCCGCCGGCATGCACCCCTCGAAGTACGGCGCCTGGTCGAAGTCGTGGCCGTGGAACTGGTCCGCCGCGCCTAACGCGTCGATGAACGCCTCGTACTCGTCGCGATTGAACGGGCAGTTGAGGTACGCCCCCGCCTCGTCGGCCCCCGCCATCGTCTCCTTGTCGTAGCGCGAGGCGCGAAAGACGAGCGCCGGATCGATGGAGTCGATGGCGATGATCGGGGCGATCGCGTCGTAGAACGCCAGCGCATCGCCCCCGAGCCGCGCGCGAATCGCCGTCGCCAGCGCATCCGACGTCAGCGGCCCCGTGGCGATGATCCCCGGCGACGGCAGCTCGGTCACCTCTTCGCGCACGACGGTCACGCGCGGGTGTGCGTGCAGCCGCTCGTGCACACCGGCCGCAAAGACGTCGCGATCCACGGCGAGCGCCGAGCCCGCGGCGACGCGCGCGTCGTCAGCGGCGACAAGGATGATCGACCCCAGCGCGCGCATCTCGGCCTTGAGCAGCCCGTGCGCGTTGGAGAGCTCGGTGCTCTTGAACGTGTTGGAGCAGACCAGTTCGGCGAGGCGATCGGTCTTGTGCGCCGCCGTCCCCTGCACCGGCCGCATCTCGTGCAGCACCACGTCGTGGCCGCGCTCCGCCAACTGCCAGGCGGCTTCGCTTCCGGCCAGGCCGCCGCCGACGATGTGGATCGCGCTTTCGGGCTTCTGCATGCTTCAAGATAGAAGACGGGAAGACGGGAAGACGAAGACGAGTTGGTCGTACCCGGCGCCGAGTCTGGCGCCCGAGGGTCGGTATCCCGTCTTCTCGTCTTCCCGTCTTCCCGTCTTCTCGACGCCTACACCGCGGCCACCACTTCCTCTTCCGGGCGCGCGGCGTCCCACTCGTTCTGGCACTTGAGGCAGCGGCGGTACTCGCCGCGCGTCTTGTTGGACTTGGCCTCGGCGCCGACGTAGCCGCACTCCGGGCAGGTCTCGGCGACCGGCTTGTCCCAGATGACGAAGTCGCAGTTGGGATAGTTCTCGCAGCCGAAGAAGGTCTTGCCGCGCGCCTTGCTGCGGCGCTGGGCGATCTCCCCGTTGTCCTTGGGACAGTGCACGCCGGTCGGCATGGAGCGCGTGCCGCGACACTTGGGGAACTTGGAGCACCCCAGGAAGTCGCCCGTGCGCCCGTGGCGCACCACCATCGGCGCGCCGCACTCGTGGCACTTGTAGTCGGTGAGGACCGCCGGCTTGCGCTCGCCCGAGACCGGGCGCGTGTAGTCGCACGTCTTGGGATGATTCTCGCAGGCCACGAACGGCCCGAAGAAGCCCCCCTTCGGCATGAGCTTCCCGCCGCACTTGGGGCACTTCTCGGTGGCCAGCGCGGAGAGGTCGTGCGCCTCGCCGATGAGCGCCGAGACGTCGACGTCGGCGAGCGACTCCTCGAACGGGCTCCAGAAGTCCTTGAGCACGCGCCGCCATTCGAGCGACCCGTCCTCGATCTTGTCCAGCTCCCCCTCCATCTCGGAGGTGAAGCCGACGTTGAAGACGTTGGGGAACTGCTTCACCATCACCTTCTCCACGCTCTCGCCTAACGACGTGGGGGTGAAGCGGCGCTGCTCGAGCAGCACGTAGCGCCGGTCGGCGAGCGTCGAGATGATCGACGCGTACGTGGACGGGCGCCCGATTCCCAGGCGCTCGAGCTCCTTCACCAGCGACGCCTCGGAAAAGCGCGGCGGCGGCTCGGTGAAGTGCTGGTTCGGCGTGATGGCGTTGAGCGGGATCTTCTCCCCCACCTCGCACGCGGGGAGCGCCTGCTCGTCCTCGAGCGCCTTGCCATCGCCCTCCTCGCGCGCTTCGCGATACAACGCAAGGAAGCCGGGGAACTTCACGACGCTCCCCGTGGCGCGGAACTGGTACTGCGGCGCCGCCCCCTTGGCCGGGGCGTCGCCATCGACGCGGAAGTCGATGGTCGTGGTGTCGAAGATCGCCGGCGCCATCTGCGACGCCATGAAGCGCTGCCAGATGAGCTGGTAGAGCTTGAACTGGTCTTCCTTGAGGTACTTCCGCACCGAGTCCGGCGTGCGGCTCGGGTCGGTGGGGCGCACGCTTTCGTGCGCGTCCTGGGCGTTGGCGGCCTGCGCCGCCTGCCCGCGCGCCGACGTCGAGCCGTAGAGCTGCGGCGCGGGGGCCAGGTATTCCTTCCCCAGCTTGAGTTCGCGCTCCAGCACCTCGCGCGCCTGCACCGCCGCGCTCTCGGCGACGCGCGTCGAGTCGGTACGCATGTACGAGATGAGGCCGACCGCCCCCTCGTCCTTCCCCAGCTCGATCCCCTCGTAGAGATCCTGCGCCAGGCGCATGGTGCGCTTGGAGCCGAAGCCGAGCTTCTTGGCCGCTTCCTGCTGCAGCGTCGAGGTGGTGAACGGCGCTGCCGGGTTCTTGCGGCGCTCGCGACGCTTGACGTCGTGCACCGGGAAGACGCCTAACGTACCACGCGCCGCCGCCTTGAGCGACGCGGCGAGCGCCGCCGCCGCCTTCGTGACGTCGTCGACGATCCCCGTCGCCATCGCGCCGTTGGGGATCTCCACCTTCTTCTCGTCGATGGAATGGAGCTTGGCGGTGAAGCGCTGTCCGCCCTTGGCGAGTTCCGCCGCCACCGACCAGTACTCCTGCGCCCGGAACGCGCGGATCTCGCGTTCGCGCTCGACGATGAGTCGCAGCGCGACGGTCTGCACGCGCCCCGCCGACAGCCCCTTCTTGACCGTCTTCCAGAGCAGCGGCGACGCCTTGTAGCCCACCAGGCGATCGAGCACGCGGCGCGCCTGCTGCGCGTCGACGAGCTTCATGTCGATGTCGCGCGGACGGTCCATCGCCGCGCGCACCGCTTCCTTGGTGATCTCGTGGAAGAGGATGCGACGGATCGGTGCCCCGCCCTTCCGGCGAATCTGTTCGGCGACGTGCCAGCCGATCGCCTCCCCCTCGCGATCAGGGTCGGTGGCGATGAAGACGGCGGTCGATTCCCTGGCCGCAGCCTTGAGATCGGCGAGCGTCTTTTCCTTCCCGGCAATCGTGACGTACTCGGGCTCGAAGCCCTTGTCGACGTCGATGCCGAGCTTCTTCTCCGGGAGGTCACGCACGTGGCCAACCGTCGCCTTCACGCGATAGCCGCGCCCCAGATACTTCCCGATGGTCTTGGCCTTGGCCGGCGACTCGACGATGACGAGCGCCGCGGTCCCCGCAGCAATCGGCTCCTCAACCTCGGGCTCCACCGGCACGGCACGCTTGGCCCCCTTCTTGGCGGCCGTCGTGGTCTTCTTCGCCGCCGAACGCTTGGCCGTCTTCTTCTTGGCCGCTGGACGCGCCACGGCGCCGCGACCGGCTACCCGGCGCGTCGTCGGCTCTTCCAGTTCGTCAGCTGGCTTCTTCTTGACTGGCATGGCTCAATGTATGGTCACGTGGTCGGGGGGTGGGCCGATATCATCGAGCCCGCCCGACTCCATGAGCGTGCGAAGATCATCGAGGGCGATGCGCCCATCGACCTGTGACATGGCGCGGTCGATCACGCCTTCCAGCTCGGCGGCGCTCACCATCCCCGCGTTGGTCAGCGAGAGGAGGTGGCCCCAGGCCTCGGTCGTGAATCGCCCGCGTTCGTGCGGCCCGAGCACCCGAAACGGCACCGTCGTGGCAGCGGACGCCGGCCGGGACTCGGCGACCGGCGAAATCTCGGACACCCACGCCGAGACAATCTCACCGATTTCACGCCGATTGTACCCTTCCGACGTCAGGAATTCCTCGACCTCCGACACATCCGCGTCCGCCGGAAATCGCTCGCGGAGCTGCGACAGGAGGTGTGCCAAACGATCGTCCATGGCCTAACCTACCCCCACGCCCCAAGACGAAGCAAGCGCAGCGGCCTGAGAGACAAGTTCTTGTAATGAAAGAGCTTCGGTGTCGAGCACGGCGTCCGCCGCATCATACGACGGTCGTCGTTCCCGCTCCAGAGCGGTCAATGTCGCGAGTGGATCGCTCCCCCTAAGTAGGGGTCGGAGCGCCACTTCGTTCCCCATCCGTTCGATCGCGGTGGCCGGCGAGACCCGCAGGTGGAGGATGCGTCCCGGCGGGCGGAGGAGCGCCGCGACCCCGGGTTGCATGATCCACCCGCCCCCGGGCGCCACGACACTCGGCGTGGCCCCGGCGAGCCGCGCGGTCACCTCGCGCTCCCACTTCCGGAATATCGGCTCGCCGTCGCGGGCGAACATCTCGGCGATCGCCGTTCCGCTCGCCCGCTCGATCTCCCGGTCGAGGTCGACGAACGGAAGGCCGAGCCGCGCCGCCACGAGGGGGCCAAGCGTCGACTTGCCGGCCCCGGGGAGCCCGACCAGGATCAGGTGCGCCGTACGACCGTCACTCACGCCCGGCGGCACTCCCCTCGGCCGACCGCTCGTCCGGCGCCGCCGCCTCGGCGAGGCGCCCGCTCCCCACGCGCTGCGCCACCTGCGCGAGATACCCCTCCACGTTGCGTCGCGTCTCGCCGAGCGAGTCGCCGCCGAATTTCTCGAGCCAGGCCTGCGCGAGGACGAAGGCGATCATCGCCTCGGCGATCACCCCCATGGCCGGGACGGCGGTCACGTCCGATCGCTCGGCGACCGCGGCGGCCGCCTCGCCGGTGGGGATGTCGACCGTGCCTAACGGGCGCATGAGCGTGGCGATCGGCTTCATCGCCACGCGCACGACCAGCGGTTCACCGGTCGTGATCCCGCCTTCGAGCCCGCCGGCGCGGTTGCTCCGGCGCTGCACGTTGCCGGCGCGCGTGCGCCCGGCGGCGGCATCCATCTCGTCGTGCACCTGCGCCCCGGTACGGCGCGCCGCCTCGAAGCCGAGCCCGATCTCCACCCCCTTCACCGCGGGGATCGACATGACCGCGGCGGCGATGCGCCCGTCGAGCTTGCGATCCCACGAGACGTGCGAGCCGAGCCCCACGGGGAGCCCGGTCACGACGACCTCGCAGATCCCGCCTAACGTGTTGCCCTGCTTCTTCGCGTCGTCGACCAGCGCGATCATGCGCGCCTCGGCGTCGGCGTCGAGCGTGCGCAGCGGCGACGCATCGCTCACAACGTTGAGCTCGTGCGGGAGGCGGTCGGGGATGACGGCATCGATCCCGCCCAGGTGCACGAGGTGCGAGCCGACGCGCACCCCAAAGGCGCACAGCAGCTGGCGACAGATGGCTCCGGCGGCGACGCGCGCCGTGGTTTCGCGCGCCGAGGCGCGCTCGAGGATGTCGCGCGCATCGTCGCGGTCGTACTTGAGGAGACCGGCCAGGTCGGCGTGCCCGGGGCGCGGACGGGTCACCACGCGCTTGCGCGGCCCTTCGGCGTCGTCGGCGCGCACGGCTGGATCCATGATCTCGACCCAGTTCTTCCAGTCGCGGTTGCGGATGAGCATGGCGACCGGGCCGCCGAGCGTTTCGCCCGCGCGCACCCCCGAAAGGAACTCGATCTCGTCCTTCTCGATCTGCATGCGGCGCCCGCGCCCGTAGCCCTGCTGCCGGCGCGCGAGGTCGGCGTTGACCTGCTCGGCCGTGAGCGGGATCCCCGCCGGCAGCCCTTCGAGGATGGACACGAGTGCCGGGCCGTGTGACTCGCCCGCGGTGGTGAAACGAAGCATGGACCGTCCTGGAAACGACGCGAGCCCGGCTGGGAGGCCGGGCTCGCGGTGCGACACTGGGGCGGCTAGGGCGCCGCCGGCAGCATCGTCATCGTGGCACGTTGTCGATATCTCCTGACCGAACATCTATGACCACGATCCCCTCTTTGGTCAAGCCGAAGAGCTTCACCACGAGTGTCGGGTCGGCGGAACGCTCGGCCGGCGTCGGAATCGTGGCGCGGAGCGGGCCGTAGAGGTTCTCGCGGATCGGGATGCGTCCGCGCAGGCGATAGCTGTACGAGTCGACGATCTGGATCGACTTGTCTCCCGAGGCGACGAAGGCCACGCGGGCGGTCGAGTCCGCGGTGTTTTCGTTGATGTTGCGCGGGTGGAAGGCGATCCCGGCGCCACTGTTGAAGGTGGCGAACTTGCCCTGCAGTCGCAGCGACGAGTCGGCGAAGAAGGTCTCCTCGCCATGCACGCCGATGTTGGAGCTGTTCTGGTTGATGTCGAGCCCGAAGACCTTGTCCGAGGCGTTGTTCGTGAGGTCGGCGACCTCGATCGGCGCGGAGTAGACCGTCGCATTGGCCGGGGTCCCGCTCGGATCGTAGACCAGGAGGACGCGGCCGGAGCGGTTCGGGGTAGCCCCCTCGCCGAAGGCCACGCGGCGACGGTCACCGCCCACCGCCACGAAGTTCGTGTCGGGGAGGGCGAGCGACGCCACGTTGAGGTCCTTGATCGCCTCGACGTTGCCGTTGATGGGGTCGGAACGGAGTGCCGCGACCGCAGCCTCGACGGTCGTCGAGTTCACGCACACGGCCGTGTCGGGCGACTGCCCTGGCGTGTGTTCGCAGATGACGATCTTGTCCGCCACGCCACTCTGTCCCTCGATCACGTCGACGAAGTCGGCGTTGATGATGACGTAGTGGTTCTTGAGGAAGCCGCCGTACTGCCAGATCTGGCGCGGCTCGGCGCGCGCATCGAGGAAGTTGTCGATGCGGCGGAGCGTGCCCGGGGTGGCGGTCGTGGTGGGACGCGTGCTGTAGTACAGCGCGCCCGACGCCGCCTGCCCGATGAACTGCGGGCGGTCGGAGTAGTCGATGGGCGGGGGCACCTTGAACTTGAAGCCGCCCGAGGTCTCGTCCTTGGAGTACGTCACGTCATACACGTACTCGTTGGAGGTCTTCACGCGCCCGGTCTCCTGGCGATTGACCAGCGACACCTTGGAGATGTTCGTCCCGGCCGAGTTGGCGACGAGGAGGATCGATCCCGAGTTGTCGATGAACATCCCCCACGGCTGGGCACCGACGGCGATGGCCGGCAGCTGCTGCAGCGTGCTGGAGTAGGACCACGCCTCGACCTGGTTCTTGTTCAGGTTGGAGACGAAGACGCGGGTGCGCGCCGTATCGACGGTGATGTCGGCGCCCAGGCTCCCTTCCGGCAAGGCGTAGGTGAGGCCGTAGGCGTAGACGGTCGCGTCGCGGCGGGCCAGCGTGTCGCTGTTGACCGGGACGGTGGCGCCGTTCGGCACGGCGTAGCCGGTGCGGCCGGCGACGTCGGTGGCGTAGGCGGTGATGAAGAGCGCCTGGCCACGGAGGGCGATGGGGGCCCCCCACGCGCGGCGACGGCTCACCTGCTGGGCCGGCGTGGCGAGCGTGTCGGCAGCGCGATAGATCACGCGACCGGTGGCGTCCTTGGCAAGGAAGCCGACGATGCGCACGAGGCCGTCCGAATCCCGCGCCGACAGGTCGACGGAGTCGGGGGTCTCGAGGCGCGCCGGGATGTTCTGGTAGACGACCGGCGGGAGCAGGTCGGGGCCGGCAGCCGCAATGCGGACCTGGAACGGCTCACCACCACCGCGCAGCGCGTCGCGATTCTCGGCGAACGGCGTGATCGTGATCGTGGTCCCCGACGGCAGGCTGGCCGGCAGTTCGAATGAGTACGTGACGGTGTCGCCCTTGGGGTACGGCACCGCGAAGAGCGTGGAGTCGCCCTTGGCGAAGCCGGGGGCGAGCGCACGGTACCCCACCTTGGTGATGCCGGTGGTGTCGAGGACGGCGACTTCGAAGTTGTAGGTCCCGCCGACGATCACGTTGGGCTGCGGCTGCACGAAGGCGATGCGCGGCACATTGGGATCGAAGGCGACGGCCGTGGCTTCGTCGGTCGCGGAGTTCCCCGCGCCGTCGGAGACGACGGTGCGCACGGTGATGCGCTGGCCTGGGCGAACCCCGGCGATGGCCAGCTTGAGGGTCTTGGCAAAGGTGTTCGAGGCGACCGCGAAGGCGCTCGAATCACGGCCCACGAGGGTGGTGTCCGCGAAGACGCGGGTCACGACCCACTGCAGGGCGGCATTGTCCTTGGCGTCGATCGCGACCTGCAGGGGGACGCGGAGTGAGACGGAATCGATTCCGCCGCTCCCCACGATCCCCTCGATGGCCACGCTCAGCTCCGGGAGGATCTTGTCGGATGTCGTCGACGCGATCTCGGTGCTGCCGCAGCCTGCGGCGAGTGCGGCCGCAAGCAGCGCCGGGGCGACGCGACGAATGTTGGTCTTCATCGGGTTAGGCTCCGGAGTGGATTACTTGCTGCTCCCATCGGGCGGGCGCACGGCGTCGCCCTCGTCGATGATGTGCGGCGTGATGAGGATGAGCAGGTCCTTCTTCTCCTCGCGCGAGTCGGACTGCGAGAAGAGGCGCCCGATCAGCGGGAGGTCCGAGAGGATCGGGATGCCGGACTTGTTCTTCGTGACCTGCGTCTGCGTGAGGCCGCCGATGACCGCCGTCTCGCCGTTGTTCACGAGGAGCTGCGTCTTGGCGTTGCGCTTGTTGATGATGAAGCCCAGGTCGCCGCCGACGATGCTGAGGTCCGACTGCTCGGCCTCCATCGTCATGCGGATCTGGCGGTTGTTCGTGATGTGCGGCGTGACCGTGAGGATGATGCCGGTCTCGCGGAACTGGACGTTGGCGCGGACGGGGGCGCCGATCTGCCCCTGCGACCCGGCGTCGATGACGCGGACCGGGGTTTCCTGGCCGACAAACATGCGGGCCTGGCGGTTGTCGAGCGTGACGATGCTCGGCTCGGCCTGGATGTCGGAGAGCTGCGTCTCGCGGAGGGCGTCGAGGAACGACGTCAGCGAGTACTTGCCTAACGCGGTGGAGAAGATGAGGTTGAGCGCCGAGCCCTGCTTGTACTTGCGGCTGGCGTTGGAGACGCCGGCGAGCGCGTCGCCGCCCAGCTCCACGCGGGAGTCGAAGGTCCCCGGGGAGGTCTGCCCCTCGGGAATGCGCGGCATGAGCGTATTGAAGAACGTCCCGCTCGAGCCCAGGTCGTACGACAGGCCGAGCTGCTCGATCTGCGTGCGCGAGACCGAGATGATCTTGGCCTTGAGGGCGACCTGCGGGGTGCGGACGTCGAGCCCCTTCACGTACTGCAGGAGGTCCGGCAGGCGCGAGGTGACTTCGGTGACGATGAGCGAGTTGGTGCCGCTATCGGCCGCGACGGTGCCGCGGATGATGCAGCCGTTGTTGCTGCCCGGGCCGTTGGCCGCGGCGCCGCCGGACGAGGCGCCGATCGGGCATTCCTTGTAGAGGAGCCCCTGCACCGTCTGCACGAGGGAGCTGGCCGAGACGTAGTTGATGTTCACCATCTGCGTGGTGACCGGCTCGCTCGACTGCTTCTCGAGGATGTTCTTGTAGCTGTCGACCGTGATGATGCCCGAGGTTTCCTCGCTCGCGGCGAGCCCCTGGGCCTCGAGGATCGCCTTGAGGGCGACGTCCCACGGCTGGTCCTTGATCTCGGCGGTGACGGTCCCGGTCACTTCCTTGCCGACGACGAGCGTGCGGCCGGAGAAGGTGGCGAAGCCGGCGAGCACGTCGCGGATGTCGGCGTCGGACCAGGTGACCGTGATGCGCGGCTGCTGCGACTGGCGCGGCTGCTGCGTGGCCTTGGGCTGGGCCGGCTGGGCCGGCTCAGCGTCGGGTTGCGGCTGGCGGGCTTCCGGGGCCGGGGCCTCGGGGCGCGCCTGGGCGGAGGCGCGGGCGACCGCGGCCTCGACCGACGACGTGTTGCTGTCGGGGGCGACGGGCTCGGGGAGCGCGCCGGCCGACACTTCCGTCGTCACGGCCTGGGCGCGTGGCGCCGGGGCGGCCGGGGCGGCGATCGCTTCGGCGAGCATCGCGCCTGACGAGTGCCAGGCGGCGAACGACGCGTCACCCTTGATGGCGACGCGAATGACGCCGTCACCGCGGGTCACGCTGTAGGCGCGCGGGCCGTCGATGTCGAGGACGATGCGCACCACGTCGGTGCGATACTGCGAGGTCCGGATGTTCGTGATCCCGCCGCGGGCCACGCGATCGTACGTCGTCCCCTGGGCGCCGAGACGGGCGCCCGTGAGGTCGAGGACGATGCGATGGGGGGTGGGGACCGTGAAGTCCTGAACCGCCACGGGTCCGGAGATCGCGATCACCACTTCCGCCTGCCCCTGGCCCGGCACGAGCGAGAGCGCCGTGACCGCGCTGGCGGCGTCGGTCGCGCGGGCGACCGGCGTATCGATGTGCGCGGCGCCTGCGGGCGACGCGCCGACGAACAGCGCGACGGCCGGCAGTGCGGCCAGCGTCCAAACTCGCCTCATTGCTTCCTCTCTTTGTTGGAATCCCCGAGGGCCAGCGTTTCCTGCCGGCTGTACCCGAACTCTTCGATCGTGAACACGATGGTGCGCGGGGTGATGGACGACACCCGCATCCGGCCTAACGACTGGCCCACACGCACGCGGTACTGGTCCTTGGTCCCGATGTCGCGCAGGACGGCGACGGAATTGCGGCCCGACTCATCGTAGGTCACGCCGACAAGGCGCAGGTCCGAGACGAGGGGGCGGAGTTCGCTCGTGGTCATGAGCGAGACGAACGGGTCGCGGCGGCCGCTGCGGTCGTAGGCGAAGGTCTCGCGCTCGAACGCGGCCCCGGCGGCCCCCTTGGCCGACGGCGCCTCGGAGACGGCCGCCGATCCGCCGGCACTGTCGGTGGAGGTCGCCCGTCCCGTCGGGGACGGGGCGTCGGCCTTGCGCTTGGCGCCGGTGTCGGCCGACTCGGCCGGCAGGGTGGAGTTGGCCTCCACCGCCCGGTTGGTCGCCGCGACCGCGCGAGCGGCCGCCTGCTTCGGCTTCATGATGTTGGGGACCGACTGGCCGGACGCCCCGGGGGCGACCGCCAGCAGCAATCCCATCGCGAATGCGACGCGCTTCATGACTTGCCTCCCTTGGCACTCGCCGACGTCTTGGCCACGTAGGTCTGGATCTCGAACTTGGTGTCGAGCGCCGAGCCGCCCATCGGGCGCGACCGCGCGCCGGAGACGCTGCTGGTCGCCGGCGTCAGCGCCAGGTTGACCGGCGCGATGATCCGGGTGAGCGACCCGACGTTCGTGAGGAACTCGGCCACGTTGTGATAGCCACCTGTGACGGTGATCTTGTAGCGATAGGTGTCGAACTGGTCGCCCTCGATGACCGGCTCCGGCTGCACCGTCGCCAGGTCGAGCCCGACGCGACGCGCGGCCGTGGAGACCTGCTCGAGCAGGGCGGGCACCTCGTTCCCCGTGGGGACGAGCTGCCGCATCACCTCGAGGTCGCGCGCATGACGCGCCGCCTCGGCCTTGAGCGCCTCGACGTTGCCCGTCTTGAGCTCGGCGCGCGCCCGCTGGTTGCGCGACTCGAGCGTGTCGACGCGCTCCGTCATGGTGACGATCTCGGTGCCCTTCGGCGAGTAGACGTAGGTCCAGTAGAGACCGACGAGGGCGAGGGCCACGATGCTCACGAGGAGCATGGCCTGCTCACGTTGGGACTTGGGAGGAAAGGCCATGGCTACCTGACCGAGAGGGAAACGGGGGCGGTGGTGAGCGTGCCCTTCTCGGGGCGCTCGTATTCGGCGTCGAGCTGGAACTCGGTCACTTCCTTGCCGTCGACCATGACCAGCTCCGAGCGCGCCAGCTGCACGTTCTGCACGAACGGCGACGTCTCGAGGACCTTCATGAAGCGCGTGAGCGCCTGGATGTCGACCGTGTTGCCGATGACGCGGAAGCGCAGCGGCTCCGTGCTCGGCTGCGGGTCCTGCTTCGTGTTGGCGGCCCCTTCGGCGGCCGGCTTTCCATCCTTGGCGTCCTTCGGCGCCGCGGCCGCGGGCGGCGCGACGGCGGCCGTCTGGGCGATGGACTTGAGCCAGGTGTACGGCGGGAGGGCGCGCGAGACCTCGTCGAGGATGTGCGGCCAGACGAAGCGGTCGTTGTCGATCGACCGGATGATCTCGAGCTGGCGGACCACCGAGTCACGCTTGGCTTCGGCCTTGCGACGTTCCTTGAGGACGACGGCAAAGCGGGCGGAATCGCGCACCGCACCCTGCTCGCGCTCCTCGAGGGTCGACAGCGTGGAGGCCTGCGAGAGGTGCATGCCGCCGATGCCGGCAGCCGCAATGAGGACGCTCGCGACGGCGGACAGGAGATAGGGATCGCGAATGCGCGCCGAGACACCAGCCGCGGCGGCCTTCAGCGAGAACCCCGATCCGCGCCCCTTATGCTTGTCGGCGCCTGGGAGAAGATTGATTTCGATCATCGTGGGAGATCTGCTCGGGATCGCTCAGGCAGCCTTGCGGAGCGCCAGGCCAATGGGAAGCATGAGGAGCGGGGCGACTTCGTCGGTGACGAGGTTGTCGAGCGCGCCTTCGCGGATGCGGATGTTCGCGAGCGGGTTGGCCTGCTCGACCGGGAGGCGCAAGCGCCTGCCTAACGCGTCGGCGAGCCCCGGGACGCGGGCCCCGCCGCCGCAGAGGTACACGGCGCGCATCTGCCCGCCCGATCGCGACGACGACGCGAGGAAGGCCGCGGCGCGCTCGACCCCGACGGCGATTTCCTCGCCGCGGTTCTCGATCACCGCATCCAGGTGCGTCGACCGATCGTAGCCCTGCAGGAGCGACTCGGCCTCGTCGGCGCCCAGTCCGCGCTCCCGCTGCAGGTCCTCGCGGAAGCGACGCGTCCCGACCGTGAGGTCACGGGTCAGGATCGGCACCCCTTCGTCGAGGATGTTGATGTTGGTGACTTCGTGGCCGATGTTGATCAGCCCGACCACACCGCTCATCGCATCCGGGTGGTTGATCTCGAAGGCGTTATGCAGGGCGAAGGCGTCGACGTCGACGATCGCGGTGTGGAGCCCCGCGTCGGTGAGGAGGCGCATCTTCGTCTCGATGAGGTCGCGCTTGGCCGCGACGAGCAGGACGCTCATCTCCATGCCGTCGCCATCCGGATCGAGGATCTGGAAGTCCAGCTCGACCGACTCCATGTCGAAGGGGACGTGCTGCTCCGCCTCCCATCGCATGAGTTCGCGGGCCTGCTGCTCCTTCACGCGCTCGATCTGGATCTTCTTGATGATGACGTCGCGTCCGCCGACGGCGGTGACGACGTCCTTGGTCTTGAGCCCCGCCTGCTCGATGGCGCTGCGGATGGCATCGGTGACGATGCCCGGATCCATGATCTCGCCTTCGACGATGGCGTCAGCGAGCAGCGGCGTGATCACGACCTTCGTGAGTTCGGGCTCGCCGCGGCCGTGGTCGATGACCGCGACTTTGATGAGCCCCGAGCCGACGTCGAGGCCGATCGTCGTCTTCTTGCGACCGAAGAGCGCCATATCGATTTGGAAGGGTGCGGAGGAGGAGCTAAGGGGCGTCGCGCGGCATGCGCGAGACCGACCTGCAGACACTATGACCGAAGCATCGGTCGATTCTGCCATTCACACGACCGCCCATGGCGCGGGGTAACAGCAGAATGCGCTTGCTGTTGCGTTTTTCCCGCCACGTGCGTCAAATCACCGACGCGAGGTGACTCGCCGTCCCGATCCGGGATCCAAACCGGGCGCAGAGGGGAGACCCGCTGCGCCCTCGATGCGTTGGCCCGCCCGGGTTCGGGGGTGCGGCGAGGCGCCGAGGTAACCCCCGCCTCGGCGACCAGGGCGCGCCCTGCGCGCAGCCACCACCGGCGCGCGGCACGCATCGACCGGCTAGCGAAACGGCGCCCACGCGCGCTGGCGCACCGGGACGAGACGGGCCGACCACTCCAGGGCCAGGTCGACGGCGCAGCGCGAGCGCTGCACGAGCGTCGCGCCATCCAGCCGGGTGTGGTCGCCAGGTGCAACATTGGCGTCGCCCGCCAGCACGGCGCCCAGCACCGTCCCGCCGATGCCCTGCGACTGCACGTCGTCGCGCACGATCACGACCCCTGCGAAGCGCGCGCCGTGGCTCACCATGAGGTCGCCCTCGACGAGGAGCACCCCCTGCCCCACGCCGCCGCGCAGCACCACGTCACCGGTGGCCCAGATGAGCGGCGCGTAGGTGCCGCACGCCCCTACTCCACCAGGATCGCCCCAGTTGTCGATCCGCGTGCGATCGCAGCCCCCCGCGGCAACGACCGGCGAAGGGGTCACGACGCTCCCCGGGGGGAGCACGACGCTGGCGTGCGCCGTGAGCGACGCCCACGTCTCACCCCCAAACACCCGATAGCGGGGGGCGAGCGCCGCGGAGGCGTCGACCAGCAGAGGGGGGAACCCGTGGACCCGCCCCCCGACGCTCCCGGAGCCGCAGGTGCCGTCGCAGAGGCGGGTCGTGTCGGCCATGGCGAGCCCCGCCGCCTGCGTGAGCGAGGGGCAGAGTGCCCCCCACGCGGCAAGCGCCGTGTCGCTCCCCACCACGCGCGCCCCCCCGGCGAGCGTGACGCTGTCCCGAACCACGAGCGCCGCATTGGCCACCACGTCAGGGAGCGCAAGCCGATACGCCATCTGCACGGTGCGTCGCGAGAGGGTGCGCTCGGTCGAGTCGCCAGCGCTCCCGGTGCTGACGGTCCACCAGGTCGTGCGCGAGGCGCGGGTGGTACGCGCCACCGCGCTCGCCCCCGTCAGCTGCAGCGAGTCGGGGGGCAACGTCTGGCCGATCGGCGTCGCCTCGTGAGGCGATGTCGCCCACCGCCGGAGCACATCGTACGCGCCGGCATCGGCCACATTGGCCGCTCGGCGCATGGTCCCCTCGTCGCGGGTCCGACGGAAGTCACCGAGCGCGAGGTGCATGGCCCCGATGGACAGCAGCGCCACCAGCAGGATGGCGACGAGTGCGGTCAGGAGCGCGATCCCTCGCCGCGCGCGTGCGGCGCGACGTCGTCGGGTGGCGGCGACGGTCATGGGGAGTTCCGCAGCGCCACGCGGCCCGTGAGCGAATCGCGCCGAGCCCCGCGCGCCAGTCCGTCCATGCGCACGGCGCGGCGTGTGGTGGCGCCCAGGGTGAACGCCACGAGACGAGGAGCGATCCCCGGCGGGGGCGAGAGCGCGGCCCCCAGCGAATCGAACCAGGCGACGCCGAAGCCGCTCGTCGCACCGCCGGCGGCATACGGAAGCAGCGGACCGGCGACGGGTTGGATCACGTTCCACGCCGAGGCGCCCTGATTCCATTCGGTCCACCCCAGCATCCACTCGCCTGACGAGCGGTAGAGGGCGAAGCGCTCCGGGCGACTGACGCGCACGATGGCACCCGCGACGACGGTGGCCGGGAGTGGGGTCGACGTCGTGAGGCGCCATCCCACCGACCCGGCGTCGGCGAGGGAGTCGAGATACGGGGTGTACAGGCAGGCGTCGGTGCGCCCCGAGACGGCGGCGATCATCGTGTGATGCCAGCGATCGTCGGCGGCGGCGAGCGAGTGCCCCTCGTCGAGGATCGCGAGCGAATCGCCTGGCTGCGGTGCGGTGTTCCACCAGGTGATGGTCGCCCCAGCGCTCAGGCGTTGGTCGGCGACGTCGAGCGTCCCCGCGCCGAGGGCACAGGCGATCGCGCTCCCCACGTTCCCCAGGTAGACGACCGACGAGTCGCTCCCCCCGAGCAGGTCGCCATCGCCAGCCGCAACGCCCTGCAGCGCCCCCTCCAGCGCAAAGCCGGCAACCGCGAGTTGCGCGCGCTGGTCGGCGAGGGTGGCAACGCCGCCGGCAAATCGCTGCGCCCGGTCGAGCAGGCGAACGACTGCCGCTCCGAGGACGGCGGTGATGGCGAGCGCCGCCAGCAGCTCGACGAGCGCAAAGCCGGTCGGCACTCCCCTCGTGGGTGGCCCTTGCCTCTGCCGACCGCGTGATGTGGTGCCTAGTCGCATGGGACGAGGGCCTCCTCGACGACGGGGCGGGCGACACGGGGTGAGGTGGGGGTGAGCACGGCACGCAGTTGCCGGACGCCCACGGGCGCCGCGACCGACCATCGCACCGTCCCCGCCGCGGTGCTGGCGGCGCCGGCGCCGAGCGTGGCGCAGGGGACCGCGCGAAGCGAGTCGACCACGTGGGCGGTACTGCGTGTCGCGAGGGCGAGGGCACGCGCGGTGGCCGCGAGCCGCGCAACGAAGGTGGCCGAGGAGGCGACGCCGAGTGCGGCGACGCTGAGGAGGACGACGGCCACGACCACCTCGACCAGCGAGAAGCCGCGACGGCACGGTGTGCGGCGCGCGGCGGAACGCGGGCGTCGGTCAGGGGAGGAACGCAAACGAGGCATGCCAGACGTTAGGCATGCCTCGCGCGAGGTGCAGGACCGAAATCGTGCGGGTCGTACCGGAATCGCGCAGCGATGGCCCTCGAGCGGTGGGCCCGGTGCGATCGTGCGACGCCGGGGAGTACAAAAACATCGAGGGCGGCGCCGGGGAGCGCCGCCCTCGATGTTCGCAGCCGGGAGGAGGTGGCTGCGAAGCCTTAGCTTAGTTGCACTTCGGCTCGGCTTCGACCGTCGCCGGCGAGACCGCCGCGACACCGACAAAGATGGCGCAGGTGCGGGCCGTGGCCGTGTGGGCCGACGTCGCGCTCCAGCCCGTGCCGCCCGAGGCGGACGCGGTCACCGTCACGCCAGCCGACGGAACGAACCCGTAGAGCGAGCTGGTGCCGCCCGTCGTGTTCGCGGCGCTACCGGCAACGTACACCTGGTTGTCAGCGAAGTACGACTCCTGCGTGGTGGCCATGTTGCGGAGGTCAGACTTCATCGACGCGAGGTACGCCTTCTCCTTCGTGTTGGCGAACTTCGGGATCGCGATCGCGGCCAGGATGCCGATGATGACGACAACGATCAGGAGTTCGATCAGCGTGAAGCCCTTGCGAGTCTTGTTCAGCATTGGTTTGGTCTCCGGGGTTGTCCGACAGGGGTGGTGGATCGTGCTAGAGGAGCGGGCCGTTCTCGAGTCTCAGGTAAGGCAAGCGGCGGACCAGAAGCGGATACTCTGTCGAAGTTGCGTATCGACAACGAGTTGGAAGATTCCTTGGACTGCGTGCAGACCGCGAGCGCTTCAGTGTTTTGCACGCTGTCTTGCAGTCTGCCACACGTCCAACATCGTCGCGCGGCGCCCTGCGTCCACTGCCGCCCTGCCCTTCGATCCCGACGTAGCGACCGTCCGGCAAGACACCCGCTAGACGCGGCGGGGACGATGTTCGTAACACGCACGGGGGGCGCAACCTAGGCCCGTCGCGCCAACCGTGCGCTGCATCACGCGCTAGAACACGTTGAACCGCACAATGTGCCAGAACGCCGCCACCCCGTCCTTCCAGCTGATCTTCTTTCCCTCGGCGTAGGTGCGCCCGGCGTACGTGATCGGCACTTCATAGATTCGCGCCTTGGCCTGCGCAAGGCGAGCGGTGATCTCCGGCTCGAAGCCGAACCGGTCGGCCGTGAGCACGAGCTTCCGCGCCACCTCGCCCCGCACCGCCTTGTAGCACGTCTCCATGTCGGTGAGGTTGAGGTTCGTGAACATGTTGCTGACGGTGGTGAGGAGCGAGTTCCCCACCGAGTGCCAGAAGTAGAGGACGCGGTGCGAGCCGCCGAGGAAGCGCGACCCGAAGCAGGCGTCGGCCTTCCCATCGATGATCGGATCGAGCAGGAGCGGCCAGTCGGCCGGGTCATACTCGAGGTCGGCATCCTGCACGATGACGATGTTCCCCGTGCTGGCCTGCATGGCCGTGCGAATCGCCGCCCCCTTCCCGCGGTTGACCGGCTGGTGGATGAGCTTGTCGATGAGCCCCTCGGCGTACAGCCCGTCGAGGATCTCCCGAGTCCCGTCGGTGGAGCAGTCGTTCACGCAGATGATCTCCTTCTTGACCGGGACGGCGTGCACCTGGTCGAGAATGAGCCGGATGGTACTGCGTTCGTTGTAGACCGGGATGAGCACCGAGAGCACGACGTCTTCACGGGCGATCGGCGTGCGACCGCGCATGTAGGGGGTGCTCCCCTCGATCGTACCGGTGAACGATGGGGTGGGATGGCGAGGAAGCGTCATCGGGCGAGGCGTTGGTAGATCATCACGTGAGGCGTCTCCCCCGCCTGGCGCAGCACGGGCGGGGTGCGGGACGCGAACTGTTTGGCCGTGCGGACGCCGGTGGTGCTGCTGACGATGAACCAGTTCGGCTGGAAGGCGTCGAAGATCTCCTCGACGGCTGCCACGTCTTCGGCGTCGGTGAGCGTGCGGACACGTTGGACCGCGGTGAAGGTCGACGTGGGGACGGCCTTGCGACCGCTGTATAGGTAGATGATAAGGTCGTCCTCGGTCGAGACGACGTCGGTGGGAGCGGTGTGCCGCGCGACCCACTCGACCGTGGGACGCGCGCGCACTCCGGCGGTACGTTGCACCGAGACCCACCACTTCTTGGTGTAGCCGATCCCGTTGTACCACACGTAGCCCACCGTCATGAGCAGGACGGTGGCGGCGACCGCGCCGCGCCACGGCAGCGCGACCGGGCGCGGGAGCGTCACGGTCCAGCACGCGACGATACCGTACCAGACCAGCGGGACGAAGAGCGGCCAGATGGCGAGGAAGAAACGATTGGGTTCAAAGGGCCACAGCATGACCACCAGGATGTAGCAGGCGAGGAAGCCCGCCGTCACCGGCGCATTGCGCGTGTACCGTTTCGTTCCCACCAGCATGAAGAAGAGGAGCGAGACGAAGGCGATGGCGCGCGGCCACGCGGTCGTCACCGGGACGAGCATGTAGCTGACGGTGCTGTCGATGTCCTGCGCGTTGCGGATGACGACGGCCTTGGCGAAGTCCCAGCCGCCGGCCTGGTAGCCTTCCACCAGCCAGGCGCCGTACGAGCCGTACTTCCCCACGAGCGGGTGCGCCATCTCGCCCTGGTAGGCGCCCACCCACAGCTGCCACGGGACGAGGAAGAGCATCGCCCCGACGCCTAACGCGATCAGGGCGCCCCACCGCCGGCGGAGGAGCAGGACGAGCCCGGCCCCCGGAAGGGCGAAGACGCCCAGGGTGCGGACCATCGCCAGCACGCCGATCAGGAGCCCCGCCAGGAATGCGGTGCGCACGTCGCCACGCTCGGCGGCGCGCTCGCACAGGATCAGCGTCGGGAAGAGCAGCGCCAGGAAGAGCGGCTCGGAGAGGACGACGCCGGTCACGAGGAGGACGGTGACCGAGAGGGTGCCGACGATCGCCGTCACCGCTGCCTGCCACGGGCGGAAGTCGAGTCGTTCCCTGGTGAAGAGCCAGGTCCCGGCCGCCGCCGCCGCGAGGAAGAAGGCGTTGGCGAACTTGAAGAGGACGATGTTGTCGGGGAACGCCGGCCAGAGCTTCCACAGGGCGGCGAGGACGAGCGGATAGCCCGGCGGGTAGTGCGTGTTGTGCGGCGAGCCGGGGAGGTTGATGAGGCGGAAGCCCTCGCCGGTGGCGAGCGCCTTGGCGAGGACCGTGTAGATGGCGTCGTCCTGGAAGGCGCCGACCGGCCAGGGGGCGATCGTGAGGACGGCGACGACGAGCACGAGAGCGGTGACGGCGAAGAGCGCGAGGCGCTCCTTGCGGAGGTCGATGTCGGTGGGTTCGGCGGCGGCGCTCATCGCGTCACCCGCGTGTCGGTCGCCTGTGGGCTCGCGGCGGCATCGGCCGACGGCGTCGACCGGCTCCCCTGCACCGGCACAAAGATCGCCCCGGTCGGGAGCCTGCGCACCACACGAAGTTCGGGCGGCGTGGCCCGCACGAGTCCCTGCACCGCGTGCGCCCCGTATCGCGCCGAGGCGAGCACGTAGTCGACCCGGTAGGTGGCGAGGATGGTGCGCAGCGACTGCACGGCGAAGGCGGGCGACTGCTCCACGAGATGCTCCTGCGGCGTGAAGGCTGAATTGGGAATCGCCTTGCGCCCGGTGTACAGGTGCATGAGGACATCGTCATCGGTCGCGAGCACGGCGGTGCTGTCGGTGTTGGCCACGACCCACTCGGCGAGCGGACGCGCGCGATTGGCGACCGAGCCCTGCACCACCCCCCACCAGTCGCGCGTGACGCCGAGGTAGTTGTAGCCGGCG
Organism: Gemmatimonadota bacterium; assembly: GCA_016719105.1. Lineage (NCBI taxonomy): Bacteria > Pseudomonadati > Gemmatimonadota > Gemmatimonadota bacterium. The sequence goes on from JADKAQ010000013.1 coordinate 298,959, forward strand.
TAGCCGACCGCGAGCGCGGTGAGCGAGGCGAGGGCGAGGGGGCGCAGGATGCGCTGAATCGATGACGGTCGCGCGGAAATGATGATGCGCGCGTCGGTCGCCGAGGCGATCGTGTTGTTGGGGGGGGCCCCCCATGCGGCCGGAGGCGACGCCCCGCCATTCCCACACCGTCACCACCGCCATCGTGTACACCAGCCCCACCAACGGCCACACCCCCCAGGTGAAGCGCGCCGGCGCGAAGGGCCAGATCACGACGATCCCGAGGTAGAACAGGAGGAAGAGGGCCACCGACGGCGCGCGCCGTGCGAACGCCCCCAGCCCCAACCCGAAAAAGAAGGCGAGGGCGATCGACGTCGTGTTGCGCACGTACACGTTCAACGTGTCGGTCGCCGTCGAGGCCCATCCCTGCGCCACCAGGCTCTTGAGGTTGGCCCACGCCACGTCGCGCAGGAAGACGATCCCGTCGCGCTGCACCGCGTCCACCAACCACCCCAGGTACGAGCCGTACTTCCCCAGGAAGATCGACGGCACCTCGGCCGCATGCGCCCCGACCCACAGCTGCCACGGGATCGAGAGCAGGATCGTCACCGCCCCGATCGCGAAAGCCGCGCGCCACTGGCGCCGCCAGGCCAGCACCAGCATCGTCGCCGGCACGCAGAGGATGCCTAACGTGCGCACGAGCGACAGCACCGCGGCCGCCGCGCCGGCGATCGCCGCGTCCTTCACCCGCGCGCTCGACGCCGCCCGTTCGCACAGGATCAGCGTCCCGGCCAACGTGCACAGGAACATCGGCTCCGACAGGACCATCACCGTCAGCAGCACAACCGGCGCGCAGGCGCTGAACGCCGCGACCCCGAGCCCCGCCGCCATGCGTCCCAGCTGCAACCGCTCGCGCGCAAAGGCGTAGAACAGCGCCGCCGCGCCCCCCAGCCACGCCGCGTTGGCGAACTTGAAGAGCGCCACGTTCTGCGGGAACGAGGGGCTCACCTTCCACAGGAGCGCGAGCACGGCGGGAAAGAGCGGCGGATAATGTGTCGCGTTCGGCGTCCCGGGGACGTTGAGGTAGCGGTACCCCTCCCCCGTCGCCAGCGACTTGGCCAGCACCATGTAGATGCCGTCGTCCTGGAAGACGCCGACCGGCCACGGGCCGATCGCCGCGACTGCCGCACCGAAGGCGGCGAGCGCCACCATCCACGGCACCAGGCGCGCCAGCGTCAACGTCTCCGCACCCGACACGAGCGGCGTCCGTTCGATGCCCGGCGCGTGCGCCGATCGCCCGACGCTCGCGTCGCCGCCTCCCGGAGCCACCGTCATCCCGCCCCCGGTCAATTCTCGGTCCCGAATCGCTGCAGCTTGCGATGCAGCGTCGATGGATCGATGCCTAACGCCTCGGCCGCCCGCGTCTTGTTCCCCCCTTCCGACTGCAGCACCCAGAGGATGTAGGCGCGCTCGATCACGTCGAGCGGCGGATTCGGGGTCGCGCGGTCCTCCACCAGGCGCTCCGGCGTGTGCGACGAGAGCTTCTCCGGCAGCGCGGCCAGTTCGATCATCGTCCCCTCGGTGAGGATGCACGCGCGCTCCAGCGCATTCTCCAGCTCGCGCACGTTGCCGGGCCAGTTGTAGCGCATCACCATGTCCAGCGCCCCCTCGCTCAGCTGCTTCACCGCTTGTCCGCGCTGCTGCGCGCTGCGCGCCAGGAAGGCGTCGACCAGGAGCGGGATGTCGTCGCGTCGCTCACGCAGCGGAGGGAGGTGGATGGCGATGACGTTGAGGCGATAGTACAGGTCGCGGCGGAACGTCCCGCGCCGGATCTCCTCCTCGAGATCACGGTTGGTCGCCGCCAGCAATCGCGTGTTGATCGGGATGGCCTCGGTGGCCCCCACCGGGATGATCTGCCGTTGCTGCAACACGCGCAGGAGCTTCACCTGGGTCGCCGGCGTGGTCTCGCCGATTTCGTCGAGGAAGAACGTCCCCTTCTCCGCCGAGGCGAACAGGCCGGTCTTGTCCTTCACGGCGCCGGTGAAGGAGCCCTTCACGTGGCCGAACAGTTCGCTCTCCAGCAGGCTCTCGGGGAGCGCGCCGCAGTTGATCGAGAGAAAGGCCCCGTCGACGCGCAGCGACAGGTCGTGAATGTAGCGGGCAATGACTTCCTTGCCCGTCCCCGACTCGCCCTGGATCAGGACGGTCGAGTCGGTGGGGGCGACGGTCTCCGCCAGGCGCAGCACGTCCTGCCAGGCGCGACTCTTCCCGATGGGACGCGCCCCGGTCGACTTGTCGCGCCGCTTGATCTCCTGCTTGAGCGTCTTGTTCTCCACCCGCAGCACGCGGTGCTCGGTGGCACGCCGCAGGATCGCCAGCAGCTCATCGTTGCGGAACGGCTTCTGGATATAGTAGAACGCCCCCTCGTTGACCGCCTGCATCGCCGACTGCAGCGTCGCCTGCGCGGTCATGAGGATCACCGGCATGTCGGGATCCTTCTGGCGCGCGGCGCTCAGGATCTCGAGCCCCCCGACCGCCGGCATGCGGATGTCGCTCAGCACGACGTCCGGCGCCAGCGACTCGATCTGCTCCAGCCCCTGCCGGCCGCCTAACGCGACGTGTGGGGTGAAGCCCTCGTTCTTGAGCAGGATGCGGAGCGATTCGAGGATCCCCGCCTCGTCGTCCACGACGAGGACGCAGGGTCCGTTGGCAGCACGGTCAATCACGCGGCGACTCCGGGTCGGCCTGGAACGTGGGAAGGAGGACGGTGACGCGCGTCCCGCGCGCATCGCTGTCGACAAAGACGAAACCGCGGTGCGACTCGATGGCGCGGTGCACCACCGAGAGCCCCAGCCCGCTCCCGCCAGGCTTCGTCGTGAAGAACGGATCGAACAACCGGTCGCGAATCTCCGAGGGGATCCCCTCCCCCTCGTCCGAGACGCGCAGCGCCACCCCGCCCTGGTCGAACGAGACGCCGGCCGGCGCATCGTCGGAAGTGAGGGGGGCGATCTCCACCCGCACCGTCCCCGGGCGCGTCGACGCCTGCACGGCGTTGAGCGCGAGGTTGAAGACGGCGCGATAGAGCAGGTCCTCATCGCCCTCCACGATCACCTCGCCCTCGGGGACGACGCATTGCACCTGCACCCCCTCGGGACGGTCGGGGTGCGTCGCCACCAGCGACGTCGCCCCGCGCGCCACCGACGCCAGGTCCACCGGCCCGATGCGCGTCACCCGCACACGGGCGAAGTCGAGGAACTCACTCAACAAGCGCGACAGGCGATCGGACTCGCGCACGATGAGCGACGAGAGCGACCGCTCGTCGTCGTTGGCGCGCGGCGAGCGCCCCAACTGCTCCACCGCCGACCGGATCGAGGCCAGCGGATTCTTGATCTCGTGCGCCAGCGACGCGCTCAGCTCGGCCACCGCCTCCAGCCGCTCGGCGCGCATGTGCAGCGTATCGAGCTTCTTCTGGTCGGAGATGTCCTGGAAGATCACCGTCGCGGTGCCGGCGCCGGGCGCCCCGTCGGTCCCGTTAGGCACGGAGACCGTCGTGTTGAGCCCGATGGGGAACGAACGCGTGGCCGTCGCCACCGTCCCCTCGGCGCGTGTCGTGCGCACGCCGTCCACCGCCGCTCGCTCGATGGCGCGCGCCAGCACCGGGGCCACCGGCTCGATGAGCGCCAGCGCCGACTCGCCGATGTGCCCCTCGAGCGGGAGCCCCAGCAACGTGCTGGCGGTCGGGTTGGCGTACAGCAACGTCCCGCGCGCGTCGATCGTGATGATCCCGCTGCGGATGTTGCGGAGGATGTCGCTCGCTTCGAGGCGCACCTTCACCAGCTCGGCGGCCAGCTCCTCGGTCCCGGCGCGCGCCTCGCGCAGGCGCGCCGCGATGTACCACGAGGAGAGCGCGACGACCGCAAAGACGCCGAGCTGCAGCAGCAGGGCGGCGTCGATCGGCGCTTCGGTCAGGAGGATGACGTCGCCGAAGTAGAGGACGCAGGCCAGCGCCGCCGCCAGCAGCGCCCCGGTCGTCGACAGGAGGACGGCGGAGGTGGCGATCACGAGGATGTAGAGGGCCGCGAACTGCGACGCCCCGCCGCCGGTGATGTGGACGACCGCGGTCACCAGGGCAAGGTCGAAGACCGCCTGGAGCGACAGAAAGGTGCGCCCAAGACTCTTCTTCCCGTCCTCGGAGTAGAGCGCCGAGCCGGCGGTGAAGATCATCGCCACCGTGATCGTGAGCGAGGCGACCAGGGTGTCGCCCCGGTCGGCATCACGCCACGCGAAGACGGCGGCGAGGTAGATCGCCGCCGTCATCGCCAAGCGTCCCATATAGATGGAGCGCAGCAGGCGACGCGGGTCTATGAACGATCGCGGTTCGGGATTGATCGCGGTCACGCCGGTTTCGGGGCTGAACTGCCTTGCATCCTGCAACGAACGGGATGCTCGGCGGACACTCGCAAAGTGCCACCCTCAGGACGACTGGAGGCGGAACGCGTTTCCCCGCATGGCGTTGAGCCTGTGGCGAAAAGCCGCGCCCCGGTTAGCGTTGAAAGGGCGCCGGCCTGATTTCGGGGGCGCTGCCGTCAGGCCCCGGCTCGGGAACCTTCGCTCCTCCGTCTCCCTCGTGCACGCACCTTTCGTCAGCACTCACGCCCGCCGCCCTCGGCTCCTGGTCGCCGCCGCCTCATGGGCGGGCGCCCTCCTCGTGGCGCTCACGATGACCGGCTGTGGGGCGAGCAAGGCGTCGCCGCCGCAGCAGTCGCCGGCCGACTCGCAGTGGACGTCGTTCGCCCGCGGCCTCCCGGCCGACTCCTTCCCGGCCCCAAGCCGCCGCTTTTCGCAAATCGTCGCCCCGCGCTGGACCGACGAAACGACGCGGGATGCCGCCAACGAGGCCGAAACGGTCATGGATGCGCTCCAGCTCGTGCCGGGGATGCGCGTCGCCGACGTGGGGGCCGGCGACGGCTACTATGTCGTGCGCATGGCCCAGCGGGTGGGCGCGACCGGCCGGGTGTACGGACAGGACATCGTGCCCGAGTACCTGGCGCTGCTCGCCGACCGGGTGCGGGAGGAGCAGCTCGCCAACGTCGCGGTGGTGCGAGGTGACCCCCACGACCCACGCCTGCCGCGCGACTCGGTCGATGCGGCGATCATGATCCACATGTACCACGAGATCACGGATCCGTATGCGCTGCTCTGGAACCTGGCGCACGCGCTCAGGGACGGGGCGCAGGTGGGGATTCTCGACATGACCTTCCCGACCGACCAGCACGGGACCCCTCCGTGGCTGCTGGAGTGCGAACTGGGGGTCGTGGGCTATCGTCCCGTTCGCACGGTGGCGACCGGCGACGACGAGTACCTCGCGATCTTCCGCGCCCCGGCGGCCGACTCGCTCCCGTCGCCCACCACGATCCGCGCCCGCGTGGGGGCGGGAGCCTGCCGGCAGCGTTAGGCGCTTGCGCGTCGGCTCCCGCTCGATCGCTTCCCTTGCCCTCCCTTCGTGGAACCGCTTTCGCTGTCATCGCTCGGTAGCCGCCTCGCGGCCGTCGTCGTCCTCGTCCTGCTCAACGGCTTCTTCGTCATGGCGGAGTTTGCCCTGGTGGGGGCGCGTCGCTCGAAGCTGGCGGCGATGGCCGAGGCCGGGGATCGCGGCGCCCGCCGGGCACAACGGGCCCTCGCCGACCTCGATCGCTACATCTCGGGGACGCAGCTGGGCATCACCCTGGCTTCGCTCGCGTTAGGGTGGATCGGCGAGCCGGCGCTGGCCGTGGTGGTCGACCGCATGCTGGCGCAGTTCGGCATCGACGTCCCCCCCGGGATGGCGCACACCGCCGCCGGGACGATCACCGCCTTCGCGATCATCACCTTCCTGCACATCGTCCTTGGTGAGCTGGCCCCCAAGTCGGTGGCGCTGGTGATGCCCGAGCGGATCAGCGGGCTCGTGGCCCTCCCGCTCATGGCCTTCTCGAAGGTCATGTCGCCCTTCATCTGGGTGCTCAACGGGGCCGCCAACTGGTTGTTGCGACTGGCGGGTATCCGCCCGATGTCCGAGGCGCACCACGCGCACTCGCCGGAGGAGATCCGCCTCCTCGTGATGCAGGCCCGCGCCGTCGGGACGCTCAACGAGACCGACTCGGCGATGCTCGCCGGCATCTTCGACTTTGCCGCCAAGCGCGTGCACGACGTGATGCGCCCACGCACCGAGATCGTCGCCCTGCACGTCGACTCGGACGAGGCCGAAATCGCCGGCATCGTGCGCCGCGAGCGCTACTCGCGCTATCCGGTGTACGACGAGTCGCTCGACGACATCGTCGGGGTCTTCCTGTCCAAGGACCTCTGGCTGCGCGAGCCCGGTCGCCCCTTCGTGCTGCGCGAACACCTGCGCGACCCGCTCCTGATCCCCGCGTCACGGTCGGCCGAACGCGTCCTTGACGACCTGCGTCGCACCCGGGCACAGATGGCCGTCGTCCTCGACGAGTTCGGGGGGACGGCGGGGATCATCACGATGGAAGACCTGATCGAAGAGGTGATCGGCGACATCGCCGACGAGTACGACATGGCCTCGCGCGACGTGGTCGAGGTGGACGGCGTCCTCGAGCTCTCCGGCTCGCTGTCGCTCGTGGATGTGCGCTCCGACCATCGCCTCCCCATCCCCGAGGGCGAGTGGACCACACTCGGCGGATACGTCTTCGCGCGCCTGGGGCACGTCCCCAAGCTCGGGGAGCGTGCGTCGTACCCGGGAGGCGAGTTGGAGGTGATGGCCATGGACAAACGACGCGTAGCTGCTGTGCGCGTACACCGCACCCCTACCCCACGCTGACGTCCCCCCCATGCCCGCCGCCAAGTCGCCCCGCGATTCGTCTGCCGCCGCCGCGCGCCCGAAGGCACCGTCGCCAAGGCCGCCCAAGCCGCTCACGCCGCCCAAGTCCCCGAGGCCTGCTGCGCCGCGTGCGCCCCGCCCCGGCGACGACACCCCCGACGGCGACCTGGTCATCGACGCGCGCCACGTGATCCCGCGCCGCGAACTGTCGGCGCGCGCCTCGCGGGCCGGCGGGGCCGGCGGACAGCACGTGAACACCTCGTCCACGCGCGTCGAGGTCCTCTGGAACCCCGCCACGTCGCGTGCCCTGGCCGACGACGAGCGGGCCCGCGTGACCGAGAAGCTGGCCGCGCGTCTCGATGCCGAGGGGCGCGTGCGCGTGGTGGCGAGCGACACCAGGAGCCAGAAGCAGAACCGGGAACTGGCCGAGTTGCGCCTGGCGGAGCTCGTGAAGCGTGCGCTCGCCGTCCCGCGCAAGCGCAAGGCGACGCGCCCGACGCGCGCCTCGGAGGAGCGGCGGCTCGACGACAAGCGGCGCGACTCGCACAAGAAGCAGGAGCGCCGGCAACGGAACTGGGACTGAGGCGACGCGGAGGCACGCGCACATGTGCGGACTCTTCACATCGGCGCCCTTCCACGACGACGCGCTCGGTACGTTCGAGCGGTCGGGAGGGCTCTGGGTGGGAGCAGCTGATGCTCGCCCCGCACGGTCGCGTGACGTTGCGGCTGGCCGGCGATCGCAAGGCGCCCCACCCCGAGGCACTGGCCGCCGCGCGCGCGCTCCCCGCGCGCTACGCGACGGCGCTCCCGGTCATCGCCGCTGCCCTCTTCGAGCATCTCGAACCGTACCGCGACGCTGAGGCCCCTGGCGACGACGCGGACTGTGACCTCTCGGCGATTGCTGCCGCTGCCGATGTGTGGCCCCGCGTCGCGGTTCCGTACGTGACTGTCGACCCCAGCGTTCGCGGCTTCGACGCCGACGTGGCGTACCGTGTGCCGTGGGATGAGGAGCACACGCTGGGGGCGCGCCTGGCAGGGGGCGCATTGGTGGAGCTCTGCGGGAGCGTCTAGGCCGCGTGCCTCACGTCGGGTGACTGCGGATCAGTTCGTCCCCTTCGCACTCCGCGTCGACTGCACGAAGCGCGCGATGTCCCCCTTGAGCTGCTTGAGCAGCGCCGGATGGATGTACATCATGTGCCCCCCTTCGTAGTACGTGAGCGACACGCGCGCCCGGTACGACGGCTCCATCCCCAGGTGGTCGAAGGTGTACTCGGTGGCGGCAAAGGGCGTCGCGAAGTCGTAGTAGCCGTTGGCCACCATCACCTTGAGATACGGATTGCGCGCCATCGCCGAGCGCAGGTCCTCCACCATGTTGAGGTAGCGATTGCTGTACGGCGCGTAATCCCACGGTTGCACCTGGCCGCTGGTGTAGTACGGCAGCTCCGACTCCCACTTCAGCTCGCGGCGCACGTAGTCCAGGAAGAGTGCCGTGTACGGACCGCCTAACGCCTGGTTGGACGGATCGTACTCCTGGTCCTCGCCGGCCGCGTCGGCGTCCACGCCGGTGTAGCGCCCGTCGAGCCGACCGATGTGCACACCGCGGTCACGCAGCAGCTCCTTCCGGAAGCGCTGGTCGCTCACCCGCAGGTTGGCGCGCTCGATGAACGCCGGGTCGAGTCCCGAATAGCGCGCGACCTTCCGCACGATGGCGGCGCGCTCCTCGCCTTGCAGGCGCGTCCCCTTCACCAGCGCCGACAGATACTCGCCAAAGGCGAACGCCCGCGATTCGGCGACCGCCTGCTCGAGCCCCTTGGCCTGCAGGTCGGCTGGCAGCTTCCGGTGATACCACGCCGAGGCGGTGAACGAGGGGAGGAAGTTGGCGTACGGGTAGTCGTTCCCCGGCACGTATCCCTTCGACTGGTAGTCGAGTACCGACGACACGAGGACGATCCCGTTGAGCTCCATCCCGTGCCGGTTCTGCAACTCGGCGGAGAGCCCGGCAGAGCGCATCGTGCCATACGACTCGCCCAGCAGGTACTTGGGCGACGGCCAGCGATTGAACCTGGTGGTGAAGAGCCGGATGAACTCGGCCACCGATTGCACGTCGCCGCGCACGCCGAGGAATGGACGCGGGTCTTCCCCTTCCACGGCGCGCGAGTAGCCCGTCTGCACGGGGTCGATCAGCACGACGTCGGTCACGTCGAGCGGCGACTCTTCGTTGTCGACGAGCGTGTAGGGGGGCGCCGGCTGGAAACCGTCGGTCGCCATCTGCACGCGCTTGGGCCCCATGAGCCCCATGTGCAGCCAGATGGACGGAGAGCCTGGTCCGCCGTTGTAGGTGTACGTGATGGGGCGCGCCTTCATATCCTCGCCGTCCTTGCGATAGTACGTGAAGAAGATCTGGGCGCGCGGTTTGCCCGCCGCCGAGCGCAGCACCAGCCGCCCGACCGTCGCGGTATAGCGGATCTCGGCCCCTCCGATGCGCGCCACGTGCGAGGTCTCGACGAAACGTTCGGCGGTGTCGGCCGCCGCTGGCCGTGCGGGAACGGCGGCGGTCGCGGCGGCCGGCGCCGACGGGCGCGCCTGGGCCCCAAGGCTGCCGGCAAGGAGGAGCGAACAGACGGCGGTGCGCATCATCGTGGGAAGACGAGAGTTTGGGGGGCGAGCCGACGGACGGTGGCTCGTCGAGGGTTACGTGCGGCGCCCGTGCGCTGTTGGAGCCTGTCGACCGGGCAAGAAACGTCAAGCCGCACGACACGGCAGGCGACATATTGGCGGCCATGAAATCCACGCGTGTTCGCTGGCCCGCCGCCCTGGCCGGGGCCATCATCGCCGAGGTCGCACAGGTGGCAGCGGCCTTCGCATGGGTCGCCATCTACAGCTACGCCATCAATCCCGGGCAGCCGGTCGCGACCTACGAACACTACGCGCAGCTGTCGGGGCCTTGGGTCTCCGTCGTGGCGGGGGGGCCGATCTTCTACCTCGCGAGCCGACGGGTGGCGAAGAACACCCCGACCGCGCTCGCCCTCTTCGGCATCTTCTTCGTGCTCGATCTCGGGCTCCTGCTCGCCTCGTCGCAGAACGGCACCGCGGCCCCGTGGGCGATGGCGTCGCTGAGCTACTCCACCAAGCTCGTTGCGTGTTACCTCGGCGGTGCCCACGCGCAGCGCGCAGGTGGGGGCGCGATCGCTTGAGCGTGCGTCGGCGCGATGAAACGCCCGAGCGATCGTCCGGACGATTCGTCGAGCTGCTGCCGTTGCTCGTTCACATCCAGGCGCACCTCGAAGACGATCTCGACCTGACCACGCTCGCACGACACGCGGGGCACTCTCCGTCGCATCTGCATCGGGTATTCAGCGCTGCCGTCGGCGAAACGCCGCGGCAGTACGTGTCGCGCCTTCGACTGGAGCGTGCGGCGTTCCGCCTGCTCGTACACGACGCCAGCATCCTCTCCATCGCGCTGGACTGCGGCTTCGACCGGCACGAGACGTTCACCCGGGCCTTTCGGCGACGATTTCATCGAACGCCGAGCGAGTACCGCACCTGGGCGCAGCGCCACGTCATCGCCCGTGCGGCCGTCGACCGTTCGCCCCCGCAGCGTTCGTCACCGGCGCGCGAGCCGGCGCATCCCGACGCCTTCGCGCTCTCCACCACCACGGTGCGTCGCCTGCGTCCGGTGCACCTCGCGTTCGTGCGGCACCTCGGCCCTTACGAAGCCGTGCCGGACACGATCTTCGAGGCGCTGGAACGGTGGGCCACGCGCGTTCGGCTGCGGGGGCCGCGTATCTGGATGGGGATTGGCCATGACGCCCCCCTCACCACGCGCGCGAGCCAGCGACGCTTCGATGCCGCGCTGGTCGTCCCTGCCCCGTTTGCACCTGACGGCCGCGTCGCCTATCAGGCGCTGCCGGGCGGCGACTTCGCCGTGACGACGCATGCCGGGAGCTTCGACACGCTCCCGGCCGCCTACGCGACGATCTTCCCACGCGTCACGACGCTGCGCGGCTTTGACCTCGTCGGGCTCCCCGCCGTGGAGATCTACCATGCCTCGGCGATCCGGACGCGAGACCGGTTGCCGCACACCGACATCTGCTTGCCGGTGCGTCGCCGCGGAGTGCGTTAGGCCGTCCGCCGGCGTTGATCGAGAGTGAACTGAACCGCCCAGAACGCGGCGGCTCCCCAGCGTCCCCTTGCACGCCAGCGTTCCATCTTGTACACTGAACCATATGGTTCAGTTTCACCAGGCCAACTTCGATGCTGCGTTCGGCGCCCTCTCGGACGCCACCCGACGCGGTGTCCTGGAGCAACTCGGGCGTGCGGACGCGTCGATCTCGGCGCTTGCCCAGCGGTTCCAGATGACCCTCACGGGCATGAAGAAGCATGTCGACGTGCTGGAGCAGGCGGGGCTCGTCACCACGGAGAAGGTCGGACGGGTACGCATCTGCCGGCTCGGCCGATGCGGTTTGCAGGAAGAGGCGGAGTGGATCGAACGGTACCGCCAGCTCTGGAGCGAACGCTTTGACGAGTTGGACCGGGTTGTGGGGAACCTGAAACGAGAGGAACGCGACGATGGACGAACGAAAAGACGGTGACGGCGCCCCAACCCAGGAGCGGCCCACGGTGGAACGAAGGGGCGAGCGCGAACTCGTCGTCACGCGAACCATCAACGGTCCGGCGCGCCTCGTGTTCGAGGCCTTTACCAAGGCCGAACTCTTCAGGCAGTGGTGGGTGCCCAGATCGTTTGGTCTGAGCATGCTGTCCTGCGTGATGGATGTTCGTGTGGGAGGCGAGTACCGAGTGGTCTTTCCCTACGAGGATTCGACCATGGAGTTCTTCGGCACGTACGTGGAAGTGGTCCCCGATTCGCGTCTCGTGTGGACCAACGAGGAAAGCGATGGCGGCGTGACCGTCACGACGGTGACGTTCGATGAAGTCGACGGCAGAACGGTGGTGGCGGTGCACGATCTCTATCCCTCGAAGGACGCGGCCGATGCCGCCGCCGGATCTACCGGCGCGATGCCTGAGGCGCTCGAACAACTCGACGAACTGCTCGTCGGCCTGGGATCGACAAACGCGGAATGAGTGCGCGACGTACACACAGGGCGGTCATACTCGTCGCCGCGGTCTGCGCCGCGGCCGCACACGCCACGATCGCGGGAGCACAAGCCATGCGCACGCCTGACACCAAGGGCCATGCCAAGGTCAACGGCGTCGAGCTGTACTACGAGATCCACGGGGATGGTCCACCCCTCGTGATGCTGCATGGAGGGGTCACGCCGTCCGAGATGTTCGGTGCACCGTTGACCGAGATGGCCAAGACGCACCGCGTCATCGCGCCGCATGCTCGGGGACACGGCTTGAGCAAGGACACGAGCCGCCCGTGGTCGCACGATGTCTTCGCCGACGACGTCGCCGCGCTGCTGCGGCATCTCGGCATCACCAAGGCGAGTGTGATGGGGTACTCGAGTGGTGGAGACGTGGCGCTGCAGGTCGCCATCCGCCATCCCGAACTGGTCGACAAGCTGATCGTGATCGCGGCCGGCTTTCGCTCGGACGGCTACTACCCGGAGGTACTGCAGGCCTTCGCCCAGATGCCCGCGGCGGCACCGATGATTGCGGCCGAGGTGGCCAAGTCGCCGCTTGCCACGCTCTATCCGTCGGTGAACTGGGAGACCGTGTTCAGGAAGACGGGTGAACTGGCGAATCACAGCTACGACTGGTCGGCCTCCGTGGCTGGCATCAAGGCACCGACGCTGCTCGTCTTTGCGGATGCCGACGCGATTCGCCCCGAGCACATGGCGGAGTTCTACAAGCTGTTAGGCGGCGGACAGCGTGACGCGGGCATTGATGGATCGCTGCGATCTGCCAGCCGGTTGGCGATCGTTCCGAACACGACCCACATGAACCTCCTCGGCGCTCCAAGTGTCATGCAGTTCGCCACGGAGTTCCTGAAGTCGCCGTAACGCGCTCCGTACGCCGTGCCCCACGCTCGGCAGATGCATGGGATGTCGAGCGTGACGCGTTTGCCGATCCGCGTACCGCTCCAGCGAGCGCGGATGTGCGCGAAGCCGCCGCCGGCGTCGCGGTGCGCGTTAGGTTTGGGAGCTTCCCCCCTCACTCGCCATGACCACCTACTGCGACGTCGCGCGTGGACACGAGTTCCACGGCCCCTACCACGACCGGGAGTACGGCTTTCCCATTGCCGACGACGACCGCCTGTTCGAGCGCCTGATGCTCGAGATCAACCAGGCCGGACTCTCGTGGCTCACGATCCTCAGGAAACGTGAGCACTTCACCCGCGCGTACCACGGCTTCGAGATTGCCCGCGTTGCGCGCTACACCTCGCGCGACGAGGCACGCCTGCTCGGCGACGCCGGGATCATCCGCAACAGGCTCAAGGTGAAGGCCGCGATCGAGAACGCGACGCGCATCCAGTCGCTGCAGCGGTCGCACGGCTCGTTCGCCGCCTGGCTCGACGCGCACCACCCGCTCGACCGCCCGGCGTGGCAGAAGCTGTTCAAGCAGACCTTCGTCTTCACCGGGGGCGAGATCGTCGGCGAGTTCCTGATGAGCACCGGCTACCTCGCCGGGGCGCACGACGAGTCGTGTCCGGTCTATGCGAAGGTGCTGAAGAAGCGTCCGCCCTGGTCGCGGAGGGTCAGCGTTAGGCGCTAGAGCGCCCGCTCGTCGTCCGTGTCGAGATAGTCGACCAGCTCCCCGGTCGTCTTGCGCAGGAGCTGCGACACGGCCTCGGCGATCATCAGCGCCACCTTGAGCGCGAGATCGGGGCGGTCGTTACACATGGTGTCGAAGTCCTCGCGCGACAGCACGAGGATCTCGGTCGGTTCGGTCGCGACCGCGGTGGCCGAGCGGAACGTGCCGTCGATGAGCGACATCTCACCGACCATCTTCCCCTCGGTGAGCCGCCCCACCACGCGCTGTTGCTGCGACGAGTCTCCCTTCCGGATCTCCAATGCCCCGCTGATGATGATCGCGGCGAAGGCATCGTGGTCCCCTTCCTTGAAGAGGGCGACCCCCTCGCCAAGGCGGAAGCACTCGAGGTACAGGCCGATCCCCTCCTCCTCCTTCCAGGAGAGGCGGTTGCTCCAGCGCGTGCCGTCCAACCGGTTGGCGCGGTCACGTGGTGTCGACGACACCAACGTGGCCCCCCGGTGCACGAGCGTCTGGCGAGCAGGCGGCTTGGGTGGGACAATGCTGATCCGGCTCATCGCCTTTCAGTATCGGCACCACCCCCGGGAGGCTGGAGCGGGCGCCCCCTACTTCACCCGCCCCAGCAGCGCCTCCAGCTCCCGAAGGGTGGCCGTCGCCGCGGCGCGGACCTGGGCCGTCGGCGCGTAGTCGGCCCCGTCCACCACGTCCAGCAGCTGGGTCAACGCCCCGCTCACCCGCGACAGCGACGGTCCTCCACCACGCCCGCCGAAGCCCCCCGCCGCCCCGACCAGTGCGCCAAGTTCGGCGGCGCGCGTGGCGTTTCCTGCGGCGCGCGCCGCCTCTTGCAGCTGCCGAACGCGGGCAATGCCGTCGGCCGCCTTGTCGATCCCGGCGTGCAGGCGCAGCGCCAGCGCGTGCTGCGCCTGGATCCCCGCCGGTGCGGTCTTGACCCGCGGATCCATCCGCACCACGAGTGGCTGCGAATACGTCGTCCCGTCCACCGTCAGGCGCACGGTGTACCGTCCGGGGAGGGCGAACGGCCCCAGCGGCTCCGGGACGGTCTGCCCGGGAATCGCCGAGATCGGGTACGAGAACGAGAGCGCCCTCGGACGCGCGTGGCGCAGGTCCCACACGAAACGATGCATCCCCGGCTCGGCGCTCAGCACCGGCGACGGACGGATCCACCAGTCGGGCCAGTGCCCTTCGGCGCGCGGATCGGGGTCGGCGTTGACCCCCTTCTCATAGCGGCGCACCACCGCACCGCTCGCGTCCACGATCTCGAGCGCCAGCGACGAGGCGGCCCGCTCGAGGGCGTAGTGCAGGATCGCGCCATCCGGCGGATTCTCGGCGCGCGGCTCGTCGACGGGGAGCGGCGTGTCGGTATACATCGAGTAGCGCACGCGCGTGGCGAGTGCCGGCTTGAAGAGGTGCGCCCGCTTCGACGTCGCCCGATCGGCCCACTCGCGCAGCGGCGAGATGTCGTCGAGGATCCAGAAGCCGCGCCCATGCGTCCCGACGACGAGATCGTCGTCCTTGATCACGAGGTCGCGGATCGAGGTGGCCGGCATGTTGACCTGCAACGGTTCCCAGTGGTCGCCGTCATCGAACGAGACCCACACCTTGGTCTCGCTTCCGGCATAGAGCAGTCCTTTGCGCCTGGGATCCTCGCGCACCACGTTGATCGTCGCGCCGGAATCGATCCCCGTCACGATGCGCTGCCACGACTTCCCGCCGTCGTGCGTGCGGAAGATGTGCGGGCGCAGGTCGTCGAGGCGCAGCGTGTTGATCGCCGCGTACGCGGTGAGCGTGTCGAAGTGCCCGGCGTCCATGAGCGACACCTTGGCCCACGGGACCAGCTCGGGCGGCGTGACGTTCTTCCACGTGCGCCCGCCGTTCATCGTGACGTGAATGAGCCCATCGTCCGATCCGGCCCAGATCACGTTCTCGCGACGATAGCTCGGGGCGATCGTGTAGACCACGCCAGGGTGGCGCGCCTTCGCACTGCGCTCGGTGGCGTACTTGCCGACGTTAGGCGGGACGACCGAATCCTGGCGCGTGAGGTCGGGGGAGATCTCGGTCCAGTTGTTCCCGCCGTCGATGGTCTGCCAGATGGTGTTGGCGCCGAAGTACAGCTTGCGCGGGTTGGTCGGCGCAAAGAGGATCGGCGCGGTGCGCAGCATCCGGTAGTTGGCGTCGCGGAACGGCTTGGGGGCCACGTTCTGCGTCTGGCCGGTGCGATAGTCGAACTTCGTCACCTTGCCGCCATACATGATGTTGGGATCGAGCGGGTCGGGGGCGACGTAGCCGTACTCCTCGACCCCGACCGGGCGCCACTCGCGGAAGGTGAGCTGCCCGTCGTTGCCGCGGCTCTGCACGCACGCCGACCCCGACTCCTGCTGTCCGCCGCACACGCGATACGGGAAGGAGTTGTCGGTGGTGACGTGATAGAACTGCGCCGTCGGCTGGTTGTACCACGAGCTCCAGCTCTCACCACCGTTCACGGTGATGATCGCCCCCTGGTCGGCGGCGATGAGGATGATGTCGGGGTTGTCGGGGTTGATCCAGATGCGGTGATAGTCGTCGCCGCCAGGTGCACCGCGGATCATCTTCCACGTCACGCCGGCATCGACCGACTTCCAGGTGACGATGCTCCCGCTGTACACGACGTCGGCGTTCTTCGGGTCGACCTTCACCTCGGCGAAGTCCGACCCGCGGTTGTGCACGCGCTCGTCGGTCGACGTCCTGGCCCACGAGGCGCCAGCGTTGTCGGAACGGTAGATGCCGCTGCGGTCGCCCGCGTCGATGGTGATGTAGAGTCGCTGCGGGCGGCTCGCCGACCTCGCGATCCCGATGCGCCCCAGCCCCTCGGCCGGCGTCGGCAGGCCGTTCATGATCGGCGTCCACGAGTCGCCACCGTCGGTCGACTTGAAGAGCCCCGTCCCCGGTCCCTGCCACACGCCGTTCTCCCACGGCCCCTGTCGCGCCTCCCACAGGGCGGCGTAGAGCGTATTGGGATCGTCCGGCGCCATGACGATGTCGATCGCCCCGGTGTTCTCGTCCTTGCCGAGGATCTTCTTGAAGGTGCGGCCGCCATCGAGCGAGCGGTACAAGCCGCGCTCCTCGTTAGGGCCGTACGGGTGCCCGAGCACGGCGACAAAGAGCCGGTCGGGATTCCGCGGGTCGATCACGATCTGCGGGATCTGCTGTCCGTCGCGCAGCCCCAGGTGCGCCCACGTCTTCCCCGCGTCGGTGCTCTTGTAGATCCCGTCGCCCGTCGAGAGGTCGGGGCGCTGCAACCCCTCACCACTCCCGATGTAGATGATGTTCGGGTCGCTCGGCGCCACCGCCAGCGCCCCAATCGATCCGCTGGGCTGCCCGTCGAAGATCGGCGTCCAGGTGCGCCCGTAGTCGGTCGTGCGCCAAGCCCCGCCGTTGACCGCGGCGATGTAGAAGACGTTGGGCTGCTGCCGCACCCCCGTCGCCGCCTTGGTGCGCCCGGCGCGAAACGGGCCGATGTGGCGCCACCGCAGCTCCGAGAAGAGCGGGCTGGTGGGGGCCTGGGCCTCGAGCGTGGGGACGGCGGTCGCGGCGAGGGCGAGCGCGGCGAGAGCGACTCGCACCGCGGAGTGGCCCGACAGGCGCGACAGGGGGCGCGAGAAGGAGCGAGTCAGGGGGCGAACGAACGAGAACGGCGACATGGGACCGTGGCGACGAGTGGGAGAAACGACGCCCGGGTGACGCGGCGTCGCACCATGGTCATACGCATCACCCGCCGTCACCGCTAGACGGCGCGCCCCCCCACGGTGTCAGGGAGCAGGATCTCGTGGTTCACGGCCCGTCTCGCGCTCGCGAGCCTCCTTGAGGCGTCGCAGCGCCACGCGCGCCCCCTCGGCCTCTCGCGTCCCCGGAAAGCGCTCCGCCAGGCGCCGCAGCTCGACCAGGGCGCGCCCGTCGTCGCCTAACGCCCCCAGGTACAGGTCGGCCAGCCGCTGGGTGGCATACAGCTCCGACTCGCGCGACGCCCCCACGCGGCGCAGCGCGCCGAACAGCTCGGCGGCGCGTCCCGCATTTCCGGCCCGCACGTGCAACTCCGCTGCCTGGCGCAGCGCGCGCGTGTTCTCCGGCTCGGCGACCAGCGTCGCCTCGTACGCCTCGATCGCCCCGGCTACGTCCCCGGCGACTTCGAGCGCATCATGCGCCGAAAAGGTGGCCTCGTACGGGACGCTCGATCCGCTGGGGTGCACGAAGGCGGCGATGGCGGCCGCGCTCCCCTCGGCAAAGCCCGACGAGAACTTCATGACGATGAAGCCGGCCACACCCCCCATCGCCACGGCCGTGACGAGGAGCCAGTAGCCCTTGATCCCCAGGAGGATGCCGAGCGGGATGCCGATCGCGCCGAAGATGACGCCGAGGCTGACCCCGGCGACGAGGGAGCGCGCGCGCGTCGGGTCAGCGCCCGGGCTGCGGCCCATTCCCGTCTCCGTCAGATGCAACCGGCGCTGGCGCCGCGACCATCCCCCGGCGAATGGCGGCCGAGAAGTCCTCGCCGGCACGGACCGCACGCGCCCGCTCGTTGATGCGGAAGCGCGCGCGCACGTCCTCCAGCGTCCCCGTCGCCTCGATGAGCCCGAGCGAGAGCGCCAGTTCGTCGGCGTAGCCCGGGAGAAGCGTGCGAACGCTGGAGGGGATGCGCCCCGGGACCATCCGGTTGACGTGATCGACCAGGTTGGACGTGCAGTTGTTGGTCAGCGTGTTGTAGAACTCGGGCGTCTCCTGCACCGCGTTGGCTCGGCGCATCATCTCCACGAACATCTGCCGCACGCGGGCTGGCGGCGCGGCGATGGGATAGAGGAAGACGTCGTCGCCGTCGAACAGCGCCCGGCGGCCGATGAGGTCGCGCTCCGTCCCCACGATGTACGCGAGTTCGAAGCGGCGCAGCACGCCCGGTACGAGCCCATACTCCTCACCCACCTCTCGGCGCGCCTCCACCGAGACTGCGATGTGTTCGCCATCGCGAAAGCCGAACGAGACGAAGGCGTGCGCCGGCCCGCGCCAGGTGGTGGAGAATGGGGTCAGGATGAACCAGACCGATTCGATCGCCGACAGATCGTACCGCCGATCGCGAAAGCCCGGCGTATACGCGGTACTCGAGGTGTAGGCGAAGTCGCGCACGCCGCGGAGCGTGACGGCGCTATCGCCCTCGAAGTCGGCGCGCGCCAACCGCGCATGATCACCGTCCCAGCTGCGCGCGGCCGACGGGCGCTGCGGGAGCGCCACGATCGCCCAGGCACCGGCGGCGGCGACCAGCAGCACGGCGAGCGACCGGCCGATCCAGGTGAGGATGCGCATGCGGGGTGCCTAACGTTTCGCTTCGGGCGAGCGCCCGAGGACCGAGGCCACCGTCATGTGCCCGGTCACGTTGAGCGTGGTCTTGAAGATGTCGGGGACGGCGTCGAGGGCAATGAGGATCCCGACGCCTTCCACCGGCAGCCCCACCGAGGGAAAGAGCGGCGCAATGATGAACAGCGAGCCGCTCGGGATCCCGGGGACCGAGAAACTCATTACCACGGCCGCGATGTAGAAGGTCGCCAGCGACTGGAAGCCAAACGGAACGCCATACAGCTTGGCGATGAACAGCCCGCCCACGATCCACGAGACCGCCAGGTTGAGCCGGAAGACCGACGCCGACAGCGGGATCACGAATCCCGAGACGTCACGCGGCAATCCCAACGCCTGCTCGGCGGAATCGAGCATCGCCGGAAGGGCGGCCAGCGACGAGCGCGTCCCCATGGCGACGGCCTGCGGCGGGAGCGCGGCGCGGGCGAACACGCGCGGCGACACGCGGCCGAGCACCACGGCCACGGGATAGAGCAGGAGGATCGCCGCCACGAGCAGTGCGACGTGGGTCGCCAGGTAGAAGCCGATCGCGCCGGCCCCCGAGACCCCGAGCTTGGCCCCCAGCGAAACGGCGAGCGCGAAGATGCCTAACGGGGAGGCCCACAGCACGGCCCGCACGAGGACCAGCATCGCATCGCCCGTCGCCTGGAAGACGCCGAGCACCGCGCCCCGCGTCTCCTCTGCCAGGCGGGAGATCGCGAGCGCGAAGGCGACCGTGAAGACGATGAGCGGAAGCATCGCCCCGTCGACCGCCGCGGCGAGCGGGTTCACCGGGACGAGCGAGGTGAGCCAGGCGCTAAACCCCGGGAGCGGGGGGACGGTGGTCGTGACGCCTGCCACGCGCTCGCGCAGCGCCGCCGCCGATGCCGCATCGACGGTGAGGCGCTCGTAGATCGGCGGCGCGACGAGGGCGGTGAAGAGCGCGATCCCCGCCAGCAATCCGACGAACAGGAGGAGGGCGCGGATCCCCAGTCGCCCCACCGAACCCAGGTCGCGCATCCCGGCGATCCCGGTGATCAGGAGCGAGACGACGAGCGGGATCACCGTCATCCGGATCGCGTTCACCCACAGCGTCCCCACCGGGTCGCTCACGGCGAGGAGCAGCGAGGCCGCGTCCGGCGATGCCGACGCGGCCGTGGCACCGACGGCGAAGCCGGTGGCGAGGGCGAGAATGGCTGCGGGGCCGCCGCTGATGCGCATGGCCCCAATGCTACGGGGCGTGCCGGTGATGCTCAACCACCGGCACGCCGGTGGTGCTCAACCACCGGCACGCCGGTGAGGCTCAACCACCGGCACGCCGGTGAGGCTCAACCACCGGCACGCCGGTGAGGCTCAAACAGCAGGGCGCCTCGCGCCGTTGCCCCGGCGTCGTTAGGCCCGCGCGAGGCCGCCCCGTCGCGCTAGAACAGCCCCCACTTGACCCCGAGGCGCCACACCAGCATCGGCGTCTCGCCCTCGTTCACCCGCAGCTGCACGTTGTTGTTCGGGAGGTCGATGATGTCCCCCCGCTTGAGGTAGCGGGTATTCCCGTTGCCGTGCCACCGCGCTCCGATGTCGATCGCCCCCTGCTTCGACTGGCCGACGGGGATCAGGATCCCGGCCCCGCCGGTCCAGGCGAAGATGGCGTCGTCGTAGTTGTTGGTGCTGGCGAACTCCTCGTCGGCGAAGGTCCCCTTCACGCTCGACTCGGTCCAGAAGACGGCGAAGCCCGCCGTGCCGTTCACGTAGGGGCGAATGGGCCCCGACGGCGCGGTGATCTGCGGCCCGAGCCCCATCCAGAAGATGTTGTTGGACGTGGTGAGATCGACGGTGATGCGCCCGCCGATCGTCGAGCTGAGCGGGACACGCTTGGTCTCGCGCCCGTAGCCGAGGAAGCCGAGTTCACCCCCCAGGCTGAAGATGCCCTGGCGGTCCAGCTTGTAGTGCACGTTGCCGTCGAGGCCGAACCCCTGCTTCACGTTCTGCTTGAAGTCCTGCTGCGGCACAGCATACGACAATGAAAGGCCGGCGAAGACGGGGGAGCGCCTGGGCCCCACCCCGGGCTTGTTGGACTCCTTGCCGACCGTGAAGACCTGCGCACCTGCCGCCGCCGGGAGCATCACCAGCGCCAGCCCCGCCATCACTCTCCTCGCGTACCACATACGTTCCTCGAACACTGCGTGGGGGGATCTCGTGCACCTGTTGCACGATGTCTCTGGTACGCCGTTCCCCCCGGCCGTGTTTCATCACGACACGCCGCGCATCCGCGCGACCTCGCTAGCTTGTCCGCATGGAATTCGATGACCCCGAAGAGTTCGACCTCGGCGACGGCACCGCCGACACCGAGACGACCGTTACCTGCCCGCACTGTGGGGAGGAGGTCGAGATCGCCGTCGACCCCGGCAGCGGCGCCGCACAGGAGTACGTCGAGGACTGCCAGGTGTGCTGTCGTCCGTGGAACGTGCACGTCACGTTCGACGACGAGGGGCACGCCGAGGTCGAGGTGTCACCACTCGACGAGTAGGAGCCAGCGCACCAGCGGTGGGCGGCGCACCGGCCGAGGCACGGGCCGGGAGCGGTCGACCGGTTGTGCGTTGGTGTGTAAACGAAGCGCACTTCCACGAGTCGATCGGGGACGGAGGCGATCGCGGCACGAGGCGACGCTGCGCCACCCCTCGCCCGCGACGCTCGTGGCCTCCATCACCGCCCCACTCGCACGCATCGCATGACCTCCCCCTGGCCCATCTCCCTCGACGATGTCCGCGCGGCGCACGCGCGGCTGGCGCCCTACCTGCAACCGTCGCCGTTGTACAACTATCCGCTGCTGGACGCGGCGGTGGGTCACGGCATCCAGGTGCTGGTCAAGCACGAGAACTTCAACCCGACCAATTCCTTCAAGGTGCGGAACGGGCTGTCGTTCATGACGGCACTTCCCGACGCGCAGCGCGCACGCGGGGTGGTCGCCGCCACGCGCGGCAACCACGGGTTGGGGATCGCCTACGCCGGGAAGACGTTCGGCGTGCGCACCGTCATCTGCGTCCCCGTCGGCAACAACCCCGACAAGAACGCCGGGATGCGCGCGTTAGGCGCCCGGGTCATCGAGGAAGGGCGCGACTACGATGAGTCGGTGCAGGTCGCGCAGCGACTCGTCGAGGCCGACGGCCTGGCGCTGGCCCACTCCACCAACGACCGCACCGTGCTGGCCGGCGCCGCGACGCTGTCGCTGGAGATGTTCGAACAGGCGGGGACGCTCGATGCGATCGTCGCGGTGGTGGGCGGTGGCTCGCAGGCGGTGGGGGCGATCACCGTGGCGCGCGCTCTCGCCATCCACCAAGGTCTACGCGGCCCAAGCCACCGGCGCTGCGGCGGCGCACGACTCGTGGCACAGCGGCCAGCGCATCACCCGGGAGCGTGCCGACACCTTTGCCGACGGTCTCGCCACGCGCAGCACCTACGACCTCACCTTTCCCGCGCTGCAGGCGGGGCTCGCCGGCTTCGTCACGGTGAGCGACGCCGAGATCGCCGACGCGGTGCGCCTGCTCATGTCGACCACGCACTCGCTGGTGGAAGGGGCCGGCGCCGGTGGGCTGGCCGCGCTCCGCACGCTGGCCCCGCAGCTGGCGGGACAACGCGTCGGGATCATCGTGAGCGGCGGCAACATCGACGAGGCAACGCTCCGGCGCATCATCCTGCGGGAGCTCTAGGAACGATCGCACGCAGCGAGGGCGAGGCCGCGTGGCCTCGCCTCGGCGTCGTTACGCCGCGCTGGGCGTCTGGTCGAGCAGAAGCCGCACGCGTCCGCGCAGTTCGTCCAGCGTGAACGGCTTGTGCAGGAAGTGCGAGATCCCGCCTCCGGCGCTCAAGTGCGCCTCGCGCTCGTGCGTGTAGCCGGACATGAAGAGGATGCACAGGTCGGGACGCTCGAGCTGGAGCGCCGACGCCAGCTCGCGCCCCCCCATCACCGGCATCACGATGTCGGTGAGCAGGAGATCGACTTGCGTCCCCAGTTCGCGGGCGATGGTCAGCGCCTCCGCGCCGTTGGCCGCTTCGTACACGCGATAGCCGGCGCGCTCGAGCGTGCGGCGCGTCATCGCCCGCACGAGCTGCTCGTCCTCGACCACGAGGATCGTCTCGGAGCCACGGCGCATGTCGCTGTTCGATGGGCGCACCACGGCCGCGCGCGGCACCGTGGCGGTGCGCGGGAGGTAGATCGTGAAGGTCGACCCGCTCCCCGGGGTACTGTCCACCCAGATGAAGCCACCGCTCTGCTTCACCACGCCGTACACCGTCGACAGCCCCATCCCGGTGCCGTGCCCCTTCGCCTTCGTGGTGAAGAACGGCTCGAAGGCGCGCGACAGCGTGATGGCGTCCATGCCCACACCACTGTCCTTCACCGACAGCTGCACGTACTCGCCCGGTGGCATCGGCGGGTGGGCGCGCGCGAAGGCTTCGTCGGCGACCAGGTTCGAGGTCTCCAGCACGAGCGTGCCGCCCCCCGGCATGGCATCGCGGGCGTTGACCACGAGGTTGAGCAGCACCTGCTCCACCTGCACCGGGTCGGCGGTCACGGCGCCTAACGGCTCTCCCTCCAGGAACGTGAGCTGCACCGCCTCGCCCACCAGCCGCTCGAGCAGCTTCCAGACCGCCCCCACCACCTCGTTGAGGTCGATGACCCGCGGCTGCAGGACCTGCTGCCGGCTGAAGGCGAGCAGCTGCCGCGTGAGCGTCGCCGCCCGCTCGGCCGCCTGCCCGATCTCCTCCAGCTCCTCCTGCAGCTCGGTCGGGAGCGCGCCGTTCGCCATGATGAGCTGCGCATTCCCGCGGATGACCGTCAGGAGGTTGTTGAAGTCGTGGGCCACGCCACCGGCCAGGCGCCCCACGGCCTCGATGCGCTGCGACTGCTGCAGCCGGGCCTGCAGCTCCTCCCACGCCGTCACGTCGCGCGAGGTGGCCACGATCCCCTGCACCGCGGGATCGTCCCCCAGGTTGCGCGCCGAGGTCATGAGCGTGCGCCAGCTGCCGTCTGCGTGCCGCACGCGATACTGCGCGCGCTGCCCCCGCGACGGATCCCGCGTCAGCTCCCGGAAGAGCTCGACGATGTGCGCCTGGTCGTCCGGGTGGATGCGCTCCACCGGGTTGCGCCCCAGCACCTCCGACGGCTGCAACCCCAGCACGGCCGACACCGCCGGCGACACGTACCGCACCTTCCCCTCGCCATCGAGGATCGTCACCAGGTCGCTCGCACTCTCGATGATGGTGCGGTACAGCGCCTCGCTGCGCCGCAGCTCATCCTCGGCGTGCTGGCGCGCCGTGATGTCGAGCAGATAGGCGATGACACCGACGATCGCCCCCCCCTCGTCGACGAACGGCTCGAAGCGCGTCATCATCCACGCCGGCGCCCCGTCGGGCGACTGCCAGATGCGCGGCTGGGCCGACTGCACGCGCTCGCCCGCCAGGACGCGGCGCAGCTGGTCGACCACCCCCTCCTCGCGCAGGTACGGGAAGAGTTCCGGCGCCACCCGACCGATCACCGACGCAGCGGCCACGCCGGTGCGCGCCTCCATGAACCGGTTCCACACCCGGTAGCGCAATTCGCGATCGTACACCACGATTCCCTCACCCGCGCTGTCGAGCAGCCGCGAGGCGAAGCGCGCGGGATCCCAGGTGGTGGGATCGCTGGGCATCGGCGGATCGGTGAGTGGTGTACTCAATCGTCGCTGGGGCGAAGAAGACGCAACGACCGGACGCACGCCAGTGCGTGACGCGCACCACCGGCGGCGCCTGAGACGGCGAGAGATCTTGAATACCGAAAACGAGGACCAGAGTCAGTGACTGACGACACAGAGACCGCCGGCAAGGTCCGGCTCGACAAGTGGCTCTGGGCCGCCCGCTTCTTCAAGACGCGTGCGCTCGCGGCCGAGGCCATCGACGGCGGTCGCATCGAAGTGAACGGTGAACGCGCCAAGCGCTCCAAGGCGGTCCAGGTTGGTGACACCGTCCGTGTCAGGCGCCCGCCCTTCGAACAGGTCGTCGTCGTCACCGCCGTTTCGGACAACCGCGGTTCGGCCACGATTGCCGCCGGCCTCTACCGTGAGACCGACGCGTCGGCGCAGGCGCGCGAGTCGCTCGCCGAGCAGATGCGGGCGGTGGGCCCGCCGGCTTTCCGTGACAAGGGGCGCCCCAGCAAGAAGGAACGCCGCGACATCAGTCGCCTGCGCCCCCGCGACTGAGCGCCTAACGCACGTCGGCGAGCGTGGCCAGCGTGCGGCGATCGAGGCGGTGCCCGCCGTCGAACTCGTGTACGCGAAACGGGAGCGCCGAGTCGTCGAGGCGTCGCCGCACCGCCTCCAGGTTGATCCACGGCAGGTACTCGTCGCGGCTGCCGAGCACCAGGTCGAGGCCGTCCGGCGGGAAGCGATGCCGGGTCGCGGCGAGGTCGACGTCGCCCGGGAGTTCGCCGGCCCAGGCGATCACGCGCGACGCCTGGGTCGTCCCGCGCGTGACCCAGCGCAGCAACGTCGGCACCCCCTGCGAAAAGCCGAGCGCGATGATGGGGCGTCCGTCCGCCAGCTGCTCGACGACGCGATCGAGATAGCCGATGTAGTCAGCGATCTCGGCGTCCCGATCCTCGCGCGTCATCCAGGTGGCGCCGACGGGACGCCCGGGGTGACCGCCCCCGGTTTCCTTCCCCGAGTAGAAGCGATTGAGCGCCTCCGGGGCGACGATGGCGCGCGTGTCGTCGGCAATGCCCCCGAAGGGCACCAGGAAGTCGGCGGCGAGTTGCCCGTAGCCATGCAGCACGACCCACACCTCGCGCGCCGTCGCCAGGTTACCTAACGATCGCACGCGCGCCGATCGCGGCGTGACGACGCGATGCTCGCGCTGCTTCTCGTGCTCCAGACGCAGCGCGGCGCGTAGTTCCTCGGTCATGGCACCTCAGGCTTGACGAGCAGGCGGCGTCCCGCGGTGATGCGGGTGGACGTGAGCGCATTCCACGCCACGAGCGAATCGCTCGGGACGCCGTACCGGCGGGCGATGAAGTCCAGGGCCTCGCCGCGCTGCACCAGATGATAGATGGCGCGGCGCGACGCGGCGGCTGTCGCTTCGGTTGCCCGTCGTTCGGCCTCGCTGGCCGCACGAAGCGTCGCCTGCCGCCGGGACAGGACGGCCAGGACGCTATCCACACGCGGCCGGTCGAGAGGCGCGAAGGCGAAGGCATCGCCCCCCGCGCTCCCCGTCAGCCGCACGCCGGTGCGCGTGCCGAGGTACAGTCGCTCGAACTGCACCGACAGCGGGCGATCGTACGGAAGCGAGCGTTCGAGGTACTCCTGCGGCTCGAAGCCACGTTGCAGCAGCGGCTCCGGCGGTACGCCCACGTAGAGCAGGCGCCGGTCCGTCGCCGCGAGCACGCCGTGCGTCACGCGAAACGAGTCCCACCAGTGGCGCTGCAGGACGGGGACGCGCCACTCCACGCGCTCGCCGCGTTCCAGCAACGCCTCGATCTCCGCATTGGCCTTTCGGGCGCTCCCCTCGGCGTCGCCGCGATGGAAGAAGAGCAGCGCCGCGACCCCCGCCAAGGCCGCCAAGCCGACGAACAGCCACGCCGAGGTGACCAGCACGCGCAGCAGGCGGCGGGTCGAGCGCGGGAGGGTCCGCCGCACCGGGCGCGGCGCGGCGGCCGTCGTCACCAGGGACGGGCGGAGACTTCGTTAGGCGCGCCGGCCGGACGACGCCGGTCACGCTCGCCCTCGCGCCGGTTCCGCGGGTCGCGCATGGCGGTGGCCAGCGAGTCGCCCTTGGCGATCTGGCGCGCATCGAGGAGCGTGCGGATCTCGCGTCGCGCACCGTCGTTGTTGAGCCGGATCGAGTCGATCACCGGCGCCGCCAACTGCTGGAAGCGACGGAAGGCCTCCCGATTCTGCTCGTCCACCCGTCGCCGCGCGTTGAGGTCGATCCCGACCACCTCGCGCAACGAGTCGAGCTGTCGCATGAAGGGCGAGTTCTGCAAACGCAGCCGTCGGCGCACGTCGATCAACCCGGTGCGTTGCCCGGGGGTCAATTCCAGCTCGCGCGACAGTTCGAGGTAGAACGACACGGGTTCGCCGTCGGTGAGGTCGAAGGTGAACTCGGGGCGCGGGCCGCCAAACGGCGGGGCGCCGCCACCGCGCTGTGCGCGGGCGACGAGTGGCGTGGCGGCGATGGCGATCGCACAGACGATCGCGTTGACAATCGCGATGAGGGCAAGCAGGCGGCGCATGGAATCGCTCCGAGGCAACCGGAAGAGGCGAGAGGTCGTCTCCGTACGACACGCCATGCACCCTTCTACCCCGTCACCCTCGCGCGGTGACGGGGACGGCGCGTGCGACTAGTGCTTCGCTGCCCCTTCGGCCGCGGGCGCGGCATGATCGCCAGCGGGGGCGCCATGCTCCGCCGCCGGGCCGTGCGACGTGCCACCGTTGGGACGCGACGGATCGGTCGGATGGATGTAGGTGCGCGACTTGATCGTGCCGGCCAGAACGAACGCCCCCACCGCCAGCGCGGTGATGAACGTGGCAATGCCCCAGCCCTGCGAGAAGTTGGCTTCCTTGCGTCCAGCGGCCATGACGTCCTCGTACTCGTGTGCGGTGATCGCGCGAACACCCGTCGCGCGGCGACGCGGAAAACTAGCGATCAACGCTCCGAATGCGGAGTCCGTTCGCGCGAGCAGTTGGGGCCCGCCGGGCGATGCCGATCAGACGACCCCTCCCCCCGCCACCGATTCCCCCACCCCTTCTCCCGCCGAGGCACGCTCGGCGATCCGCAGGATCTCGTCCAGGAGCGTCCGCCCGCGGTCGCGCGCGTACCACTGGCGCACGTGCTTGTAGCGCTCGGTCTTCTCCAGCTGGAGCCCCTCGGCCATGAACCACTCCTGCAGCGGCCCGGGGCGCGGCCCCCACCAGCCGACTTCCTCGAACTGGTCGTCCAGGACGATCACGACCGGAATCGAGCGGGACGTCCCCGTCAGGTGGCTGTCCATCAGGTCGGGGTTGGCATCGCGCCCCATGACCTTCAACTCGAAGTTCGGGAGCTGCTCGACCAGCTTGGAGAGGATCGGGACGACGTTGACCGCGTCCCCGCACCAGTCCTCGGCCAGGGCAATCAGCTTCCACTCCCCGGGAATGGCCCGCGCGCGCTCGACCATCCCCTCGGGGAGGCGCGCGGTCCGGTACACCGCCGGCCAGAGCTCGGTGTTGGCAGCGACCGTCGAGAGGAAGGTGGGAAAGTCCGGGGCTGCAGCGAAACGATCAGGGGTCATGAACATAACCGAATTGGCATCTAGTTAACCTTACTCTGGACCAAGTCTCGTCGCCCCGGATTGGTTCCGGCAGGGGGGAAATGCCCCACCGTGTTGTGCGCTATCCCCTTTCCGCCACGTGAGGGTCTCGGCTAGCTTCGCCCCTCCACGGACCCACCGGAGACCGAAGACATGGACGTGCACGGCTCCCCGCGCTGTTTTCCGGTCCGGACGCTTCGCCTCGCCCGCGCCTTCCTCCTCTTCGCCTGGCCGATGGCCCTCGCCGGACAAAGCCCGACCTATCCCGCCACCCGCCGAGGCGACGTCGTCGAGACGCTGCACGGCACGCCGGTGGCCGATCCCTATCGCTGGCTGGAGTCGCTCAACGCCCCCGAGACCGGGGAGTGGATCGCCGCCCAGAACCTGGTGACCGAACGCTACCTCGCCTCGCTCCCGCAGCGAGCCGTCCTGCGCGATCGCCTCACCGCCCTCTGGAACTACCCGCGAGTCTCCCTCCCCACGCGCCTCGCCAACGGCGTCCTTTTCTATCGTCGCAACAGCGGCCTGCAGAAGCAGTTCGTGGTCCTCGCGCGCTCGTCGCCGAGCACCCCCGCCAAGGTGATTCTCGACCCCAACACCCTCTCCCCGGACGGGTCGGTCGCGCTGTCGCAGTACGAGCCGGCCCCCGACGGGCGGCACGTCGCCTATGCCCTCTCGCCGGGCGGTGCCGACTGGCAGGACGTGAAGATCCGCCAGGTCCGAACGGGGAAGGACCTCGCCGAGACGCTGCAGTGGGTCCGCTTCTCCGGGCTGGCCTGGACCCGCGACGGCAAGGGGTTCTTCTATTCCCGCTACCCCGCGCGCAGCGACGCCGAAAAGCTCAGCGCCGCGCTCGAACACCAGAAGGTCTACTATCATCGCCTCGGGACGCCGCAGGAGCAGGACGTCCTGGTCTATGAACGCCCCGACCTCCCCACCTGGTTCATCAACGCCTCGGTCAGCGAGGACGGACGCTACCTCTTCGTCTACATGGCCAAGGGGGCCGACAGCCGCAATCGCCTCTACGTCGCCGACCTCGGCGACCCCAAGGCGCCTAACGTCGCGGCGGCCCCGGTCCCGGTGGTGGAAGAGGACGACGGCGAGTTTGCCGTCATCGGCAACGTGGGGAGCACGCTCTACGTCAGCACCGACCTCGGCGCCCCGCGGCGCAAGGTCGTCGCCATTTCGCTCGCGGAGCGCGCGCGCAGCAAGTGGCGCACGATCCTCCCCGAGGGGGCGCACACGATCGAGAACGTGCACCTGACCAAGACGCACCTCGTGGTCACGCGGCTGGTCGACGTGCGCGGCGAACTCTCGCTCTACACGCTCGACGGGAAGGGGGCCGGGAAGGTCTCGCTCCCGGGCATCGGCACCGTCGCCGGGGTCAGCACCTCGCGCGACTTCTCGGGCTTCTACTACGCCTTCACCTCCCCGCTCTACCCCACCACCGTCTTCCGCTACGACATCGCCACCCGCGGCAATGTCCCGTTCGACGCGCCCACCATGGCGTTCGATCCCTCGCGCTACGAGACCACGCAGCGCTTCGCCACCTCGAAGGACGGGACGCGCGTCCCGTACTTCGTCACGCATCGCAAGGGGCTCCCGCTCGACGGCGCCAACCCGACGATGCTGTACGCATACGGCGGCTTCTCGGTGAGTCTCCTGCCGTCGTTCTCCCCGTCCAACGTGGCCTGGATGGAACAGGGGGGCGTGTGGGTCACGGCGTCGCTGCGCGGCGGCGGTGAGTACGGCGAGGCGTGGCACCAGGCGGGGATGCGAGACAAGAAGCAGCACGTCTTTGACGATTTCATCGCGGTCGCCGAGCAGCTCATCGCCGACAAGGTCACCTCGAGCGCGCACCTGACGATCGAGGGGGGCTCAAACGGCGGACTGCTGGTGGGCGCCGTGATGACGCAGCGCCCCGAGCTGTTCGCCGTCGCCCTCCCCGCGGTCGGCGTCCTCGACATGCTGCGCTACCACAAGTTCACCGGCGGCGCCGCGTGGGCCACCGAGTACGGCTCGGCCGACGAAGCCGATGCCTTCCCGTATCTGCTCGCCTACTCGCCGCTGCATAACGTGAAGGCGGGGACGTGCCATCCGGCGACGCTCATCACCACCGCCGACCACGACGACCGCGTCGTCCCGTCGCACTCCTTCAAGTTCGCGGCGACGCTGCAGGCAGCGCAGGCCACGCAGGGGTGCGACCGCCCGGTGCTGATTCGTGTCGAGACGCAGGGCTCGCACGGCTACCGCCCCACCGACAAGCTCATCGCCGAAACCGCCGACGTCCTCGCCTTCGCGCTGGCCCGCACGGCGAAGCACTGAGCGTCGCGGCGTTAGGCCTGGGCCGACGTCGCCACCGCTACCGGGGCCGGTCCACGCAACGAGCGCAGCACCGCCGAGACGTGCCCGAGGTGGGTGGCCATCGCCGTCCCCGCCGCCTCGGCGTCCTGCCGCTCGACCGCCGCCACAATCTCGGCGTGGCTCCGGATGGCCCCGCCGATCTCGTCGCGGAACCCCACCATGAAGACCCGCTCCGAGCGCAGCATCGTGAGCAGCGTCCGGCTGACGATCTCCAACACCGGATTGCCGGTCGCGCGCGCCAGCTCGTAGTGGAAGTCGCCGTCGGCGTCGATGAAGGCGCGCGTGAGGTGCTGCTGCGCTTCCATCGTGCGCATGTGGGCGCGCAGTCGCTCGATGTGCTCGGCCGTGCGGTGCTGCGCCGCCAGCCGCGCGATGGGCACCTCGAGGATCTCGCGCGCCTCCTGCAGATGCTCCGGCGTGTTGCGCGCATCGCGCAGCAACAGCGACATCGATTCGACGACGTGATCCGTGGTCAGCGTGGCCACGAACGTCCCGCGCCCCACGTGCACCTCCACCAGCCCCTTCTCGGCGAGCGACTTGATCGCCTCGCGCACCGCCGCGCGGCTCACGCCGAAGTGCGTCGCCAACTCCCGTTCGGCGGGGATGCGGTCGCCGGGCTTGAGTTCACCCGAGAGGATTTGCGCCTGCACGTGCTCCACGATCTCCTGGAACAGGCGCTCCTTGGGGCGGATCGGATCGAACGGGACGGACATGTGCGGTTGGCGAGACGGGCGGCTCACGAGCGGCGTTCGGGGTACCACGCCCCCTCGGGGAATGGCTCGCCCGCAACGTAGCCCGCGCGCCGTCCCCCGGCAAACGATCCCCGCGCGTGGGGCGACTAGATTTCGCCAACCCGATCGCTCCCACTCCGTGCCGCCAGCCGACGCCCTCCCCCGCATCCTCGTCGCCGACCCCGCCGATCCCACCGCCTTTGCCGCGGCCATCGACGAGGGGGCGGCGGTGATTCGCGCGGGTGGTCTGGTCGCCTTTCCCACCGAGACGGTCTACGGGCTCGGTGCCAACGCGCTGAGTGAGACGGCGGTGCAGCGCATCTACGCCGCCAAGGGGCGACCGGCATTCAATCCGCTCATCGTCCACCTCGCCGACGTGTCGCAGCTTCCGACGGTCGCGCGCGCGGTGCCGCCGGTGGCGCACACGCTCGCGCAGGCGTTCTGGCCCGGGCCGCTCACCCTGGTCCTCCCGCGCGTCCTGTCGCTTCCCGATGCGGTCAGTGCGGGGCTCGACACCGTGGGGGTGCGCGTCCCCTCGCACCCGGTGGCCCACGCCCTCATCGCCCGCGCCGGAGTCCCGATCGCCGCGCCGAGTGCGAACGCCTTCACGCGCGTCTCGGCCACCACCGCCGCGCACGTCGTGGCCCAACTGGGCGCAGCGGTCGACCTGGTCCTCGATGGCGGGGCGACCAGCGTGGGGATCGAGTCCACCGTGGTCGACGTCACCGGCGCGCGCCCCGTGCTGTTGCGGCTGGGTGGGGTGACGCGCGAGGCGCTGGAGCGCGTCATCGGCCCGGTCGATGTCGTTAGGCACGCCCCGGCGGGGGAGGCCCCGCGACCGTCGCCGGGGATGATCGACCGGCACTACGCCCCGCGCGCGCGTTTGCACCCCTTCGCCGACGACGACCGCCCGCGGGTCTGGGGGCGCCTGGCCGCACTCGAAGACGCAGGGGTTCGCACCGGCCTCGTCGCCTTCGACGTCGAGGACCATGCCGCGACCGTGGCGATCGAGATGCCGCGCGACGCCTCGGGCTACGCGCGGATGCTCTACGCGGCCTTGCACGCGCTCGACGCCGCCGGCTGTTCGGTGGCGTTCGTCGAGGCGATTCCCGATGGCGACGCGTGGGAGGCGATCGCCGATCGGTTGCGGCGCGCCGGACTCGCCCCTCCGGGCGACACGTGAGCGCCCCCCCTACCGTTCGGCGCGGCGGTCACGTCGCGAGAACGAACCGATGGGGCGCGGCGTTGATCGCCTAGCGCGCTCTTCACTTCCTTCCTGCCGCCGCGTATGCCCTGGCTCAACTACCATCACCTGCTCTACTTCTGGACCGTCGCCCGCACCGGAAGCGTGACCAAGGCGTGCCAGGAGTTGCACCTCACGCAGCCGGCCGTGAGCGCGCAGATCCGGATGCTCGAGCGCGCCTTCGGGGAGAAGCTCTTCGTCAAGCGCGGGCGCAACCTCGCGCTCACCGACGTCGGGCGCCTCGTCTATCGCTACGCCGACGAGATCTTCCTGCTCGGGCGCGAGATGCAGGAGACGCTGGCGGGGCGACCGAGCGGGCGCCCGCAGCGACTGGTGGTCGGTGTCTGCGACCAGGTCCCCAAGCTCATCGCCTTCCGCCTGCTGGAGCCGGTGCTGCGCCAGGGCGACGCCGTGCACCTGGTGCTGCGCGACGACAAGCCGGAACGGCTCTTTGCCGACCTGGCCATCCACTCGCTCGACCTGGTGATCTCCGATACCCCGGTGGGGGCGAGTGCGAAGGTGCGCGCCTTCAACCACTTGTTAGGCGAGACCGACGTCACGATCTACGGCGCGCCGGCGCTGGCCGCCCACTACCGCAAGCGCTTTCCCGAATCGCTGGCGGGGGCGCCCTTCCTCCTCCCCACCGAGGGAACGACGCTGCATCGGTCGCTCGCCGCCTGGTTCGACTCGATCGGGGTGCGTCCGAACATCGTCGCCGAGATCGACGACAGTGCGGTGCTCAAGGTCTTCGGGCAAGGGGGGATCGGGCTCTTCGCCTCGCCGACCGCCATCGAAGCCGACGTGATGCAGCAGTACGGGGTGAAGCCGGTGGGGCGCGTCGAGTCCATCAAGGAGCGCTTTTACGCCATCTCCATCGAGCGCAGGATCACGCACCCGGTGGTCAAGGAAATCACGTCCGAGGCGCGCGTTCACCTCTTCGGGTGAGTGGTCGGCGAGCGCGATGGCTCAGAAGCGCTCGCCCTTGGCCTCGCGCACCGCGCTCCCCACCGCCCGCACGCGCGACCACATCGTGTGGAAGAAGGTCGCGATCCCCATCACCTGCAACGTCCCGGCGACGACCACCGCGGCGCGCAGCAGCGGCGCCTGGCTCCAGATCCGCCCAGATTCCCCCGCCAGACGCAACGCCGTCCCGATCGCCATGCACCAGTAGGCCACCTCGGCCAGGCGCGGATCGTAGCGACGGTCTTCCTTGTCAGGGCGCGGGAAGAGCCAGAGGGCGACCCCTTGGATCATCATCATCACGAAGCCCACCAGGATGGCGTGCGTGTGGGCCGAGACCTGATACGGCGATGGCCACGAGCGCCCGAGCTCGCGCTGCACCAGGCTCACCAGCCCGAGCACGAGGCCAATGGCCAAGAAGCCGATCGCGGTCTTGATGTAGCGACGGACGATGCGGTGCACGGCCCGGGACTCGTCAGGCGCGCACGAGACGAACGGCGGCCACCACCACGCCTAACGCGGCGATGGCCCCGAATCGCGCCAGCAGCACCACGCGCCGGCGAATCGCGGCCCCGTCAGGGCGAGCGTCCAGTTCCCGCGCCCTGGACGGCGAGAGCGCCACGTCGTGCACCAGGCTCAGGACGAGCATCAGCGTCACCAGCCCCAGCTTCCACCCTAACGCCAGCCCCACCCCCGCGCTCCAGAAGGCGCGACTGGAGAGGAGCGACCACGCCAGCCAACCACGATACCAGAGGAGCCACGTCCCGCTGAGCAGGAGGAGGATCACCGCCCCCCACCCTACCGTGCGAAAGCGCAAGCCGATCGCCTCCCACAGCGCGGTGCGCAGCGAGGGCGGCTCCACCGTGCGCAGCGCGGGGGCTCCGACCAGTGCGATGAAGAGCACGCCGCCGATCCAGGTGACGGCCGCCAGGATGTGCAGCGTGACGAGGGTGAAGTAGAGCGTGCGCACCGGACCGTGGCTCGGGCGTCAGTCGGGCTGGATGAGGGGGAGCCCCGAGGGGCGCCGCTGGACGCGCTGCAGCACCCTGGGCCCATCGATGGTGCGCCAGAGGTTGTAGATGAAGAGGTAGGCACCGATGGCCGAGAAGATGCCGCCGGCTCCCTGCACCGGGTAGGCGCGCGCGCCGATGTGGGGGATGAGCGCAAAGCCGATGGACAGCGTCGCCAGGCCGAGGTTGGCCACCCAGAAGTGGATCGCGGCCAGTCGCTTGTCGTGCAGCGGGTGCCCCATGAAGCGCGGGATCACGTGATAGGCAACGCCGAAGATCATCATCGAGACGAAGCCCAGCAGGTTCATGTGGAAGTGGGCCGTGCGGTAGATGGCCGCGTGAGGCCACGACGACATCACCGCCCCCAGGGTGACGCCGATCCCGAACCAAGTGAGGCTCGACTTGAGGAATGCCTTCGAGAACCAGTCCATCGGTCACTCCTGTCGCACGGTCACGGGTCGCGGATTCGTCATTCGGCGCGCAATATCAGAGGAGCCGATCGCCGCTCGCGTGCGGGATCTCCCCACCCAACCGGCGACATTCCCTGAAATGCGGCATAACGCATATATGATTCTCAAGCCCATCGATCCCTCAGACGCGCTTCCCGCTCGCCGACGGCACCGCCAAGGCCCCGAAGGGGCTCCCCACGGGCGACGACCTCAAGCGTCTCCTCTCGGTCGAACAGCAGCGGCTGGGCGAGCTGCAGTCGGCCTTCTATGCAGATCGCCGTCACGCGCTGCTGGTGGTCCTGCAGGGGCGCGATGCCTCGGGGAAGGACGGGACGATCCGCTCCGTCTTCGACGCCTGCAACCCGCAGGGATGCCAGGTCGCCTCGTTCAAGGCCCCCACCGACCTCGAACTCTCCCACGATTTCCTCTGGCGCGTGCACCAGGTGGTGCCACCGAAGGGGATGATCGGGATCTTCAACCGCTCACACTACGAAGACGTCCTCGTGGTGCGCGTGAAGAACTTCGTCCCCAAGAGCGTCTGGAGCCGGCGCTACCGGCAGATCAACGACTTCGAGCAGATGCTCACCGAGAACGGCGTCGTGATCCTCAAGTTCTTCCTGCACATCTCCAAGGAAGAGCAGCGGGAGCAGTTCCTCGAGCGGCTCACCGATCCGACCAAGAACTGGAAGTTCCGCGCCGGCGACCTCGACGACCGCGCGCTCTGGGGTGAGTACACGCGGGCCTACCGGGATGCCCTGCGGAAGTGCAGCACCAAGGCGGCGCCGTGGTACCTCGTGCCGTCGGACAATCGCACGGCGCGCAACTACCTCATCACGCGGGTGATCGCCGAGACGCTCGCCGGGCTCAGGCCGGAGTATCCGCGGGCGTCGAAGGAGATCCTGGCCTTGAAGGGGCAGCTCGGGCGGTAGCGCACGCGAGCCTGGGACCGTTGGCGAGGAGGGTAAGGGCAAAAGCAAGACACGGGGGTTCACGGAGGAGACACGGGGGTTCACGGAGGACGACGCGGCGCGCGCGCGAGCCGTCTCCGTGAACCCCCGTGATACCCCGTGAACCCCCGTGTCGTGCTTTCGGGGACCCCGCCCTCCAGCGCAGGCCTGCCAGCTCAAGCGCCCCAGTGCCGCGCCGATACTCCCTATGATGGAGTATCCCGCCGCGCCCCCCCCGGATGCTGCCGCAACGCGCTCCGCTCGTGCCGGAGTCGCTGGCGCACGCCCGTCAGAGGCGGGGCTGGCCGCGCGCATCGTCTCGCAGGCGGCGCTGACGCTCCTCCTCGCCGCCGTCGCCCTCGCCGCCCAGGTGCCGCAACGGTGGACGCTCGGTGACTCGCGCGAGCGCGTCCGACAGGTGCAAGGCCCCCCCGACCTCATCGAGCGGCTCACGTCGCTCAATCGCGAAGTCTGGAGCTACCGCACCAGCTCCGTGACCTTCGATCCGCGCACGGGGCACGTGGTGGAGTACGTGGACGCCGAGCGCCTCCTCAAGGTGGCCCTCGTCCCCACGGCGCGCCCCGCCGGCAACGCCGCCGCGGTGCGCTTGCGCTCGCCCCTCACCCTCGGCGCCTCGCGCGACGATGTGCTCAGGCGCTACGGTTCCCCCTGGGCCTACACGCGAGATGCCGGCGCGCGACACGCCTTTCTCGCCTACGGCCGCAGCGTCGTGCGCCTCACCGTGGCCGACGACCGGGTCTCGGGGTGGATCGTGCGCGACTCGGCCATCCGCGTCGAGGCGCGCGAACTCGTCGAGGGGGAGCAGGCGATGCTCGTGCGGCGGGGCACCGGCGAGGCGCGCCAGGCGGCCGCGCCCGCGACGCTCCGCGGGAGCGTACGCTGGCGCGACGACGATGGCGATGGTGCGCTGGCGCCCGGCGAAGGGGTGAGCCTCACCCTCGCCGTGACCAACGATGGCCCGGGGGAGGGGCGTGGCGTCAGAGGATCGCTCCGCATCGAGTCGCCGGCGTCGGGGGTCACCGCCTCGATCGCCCCTGCCGCGGTGACCATCGCCAGCGGCATCACGCGCGACTTCACCTTTCGACTCACCGCCGACAGTGCGCAGTCGGCGACCGAGGTCGTCGTGGTGGCGAGCGCCAGCGAGGCCAACGGCTTCGACCTGGCCC
Source organism: Gemmatimonadota bacterium (assembly GCA_016719105.1). NCBI lineage: Bacteria > Pseudomonadati > Gemmatimonadota > Gemmatimonadota bacterium. The sequence goes on from JADKAQ010000013.1 coordinate 336,013, forward strand.
CCGCCCTGCGCCTGCGCATCCCGGCGCGTGTCGCCGGGGCGCCGCAGATCGTGGTGCGCGACACGCGCATCGACGACGCGTCGCGCGACGGTCGCCTCGCGCCGCGCGAGATCGCCGACGTCACCATTCGCCTCGCCAACACCGGGACGGCCCCCACCCCGCCGCTGCGCGCGCGGCTCTGGCGCGGGGGCGACCTCTTCCTGGCCGCCGGCGCACGCGACACCTTCTCGTTAGGTGCGCTCCCCGCCGGTGGAGAGTCGACCGTTTCGCTCGCCGTGTACACCAACAGCCGCGCCGCCGACACCGGGCTGCGGCTCGAACTGGCCGATGCGCGGGGACGCGTCCTCGCGCGCCTCCCCATCGACCTCCCTGTGACCGGACGCGCAAGCGGGGTGCTGGACGTCGTCGCCACCCCCGACAGCGCCGCCGCCACCCGGGCCAGCGCACGCACGCCGAGCGCCGACGTGGATCGCGAACTCCCGCGCGCCGCCACCCGACGCCCCGACGCCATCGCCGTCGTCCTGGGGGTCGAGCGATACAAGGCGCTGCCAGACGCCCGCTTCGCCGAGCGCGACGCGGCACTCATGCGTCGGTATGCCGTCGAGGCGTTAGGCATCAACGACGACGTCGAGCACCTGTACGCCCGGACCGGCGCCGACGTCACGGGGGGCGAGCTGCGCAAGCTCTTCGGGGAGACCGGCTGGCTCGCACGTCGGGTGACCGCCAACACCGACCTCGTGATCTACTGGGCCGGGCATGGCGCCCCCGACGCCGCGCGGCGGGCGCCGTACCTCCTCCCGTTCGACGCCGACCCCGCCTTCGTCACCGAGACGGGCTACGCGTTAGGCGACCTGTACGACCGCCTCGCCCGCCTCCCGGCGCGCTCGATCACCATCATCCTCGACGCCTGCTTCAGCGGGCTCACGCGCGCGGGCGAGGCGCTGGCCGCCGGGGCGCGCCCCACCGTGCTCTCCATCGAGCACCCGGCACTCGTCAGGCGCCAGATGGGGGTCATCACCGCCTCCCGCGGCGCCCAGTCCGCCGGCGACCTCCCGGAGGCACGCCACGGCCTGCTCACGTACTGGGTGGCCCGCGGGCTGCGCGGCGAAGCCGACACCGACGCCAACCACATCATCACGATCGCCGAGCTGGGACGCTTCGCCGAGCGGAACGTGCGGGAGACCGCCGCGCGCCTCAACAGAGACCAACGCCCCCTGGTGATCTCCCGCGACAGCACCACGGTGGTCGCCAAACTCGCCCCGTGAGGTCCGCTCCGTGAACCTCCGTGTTCCCTCCGTGAACCTCCGTGTCAGGCTGTTCGCCGTTGGCCTTTGCCTCGCGGCAAGTGCGAGCACGGCGCGCGCGCAGGGCGCCGACACCGTCACGGTCGAGCAGCGCATCCTGATGACCCCCGACCTGACGCCGGCCGACGCCCGTCGCCGCGCCATCGACGCCGCGCTCGCCGACGCCGTGCGGCGGGTGGCCGGGGTGCGCGTGCAGTCGAATGCCCTCAGCACCCTCGACGAACGCGGCACGCGCCTCGACTCGCGCTACACGAGCGTCATCGCCCTCGACGCCGCGGCCCGCGCCGTGGACTACCGGGTCACCGCCGAAGAATGGGAGACGCGGCGCATCGACGGCGCGTCGCAACTCTACCTGCACCTCACCCTGCGCGCCGTGGTCGAGCGGGAAGTCGGGACGTCGGACGCGGCCTTCACTGTCGAGGTCTCGCTCAATGCCCCGCGCTTCGACGTGCGGGACGACGTCGCCAGCCGCAACGACGAGATCATCGCCACGGTGCGCAGCTCACGCTCGGCGCACCTGGCGCTCTTCACCATTGCCGGCGACAGCGCGCAGCGGCTCTTTCCCAATGCCTATCTCCCGGTGGCGACCGCCGACTCCGGGCGCACGAGCGAGTGGCCCGATCCCGAGTGGCGCGAACGCGGCCTGCGGCTGCGGGCCACGCTCCCGCCGCAGGTGGACGAGCGGCGGGAGCTACTGCTGGTGGTCGCCACGCGTGGACCCGTGGCACCACCGGCGGCGTCGCTCTCGGTGATGGAGCTGCAGCGGTGGCTGGTGCGGATTCCGTTGCAGGACCGGGCGATGGGGATGGCGGTGTATGACGTTAGGCGGAGTGCGGCTGGGGGGCGGCGCTGATTGCGACGGGTGATGCACTTGGGAGAAGCTTGACACGGAGGTTCACGGGGGGAACACGGGGGTTCACGGGGGAACGGCTTGACAGCCAGCGACGCCTGACGCCGTGCGCTCTTTGTAGTTCCCCGTGTTCTCGATCCTCCTCTCTGATCTCTGCGGTAGGGGTCTTCAACTGCACTCACCGCAGAGAACACAGAGAAGAAACGAGAACACGGGGATGACCAGCCGCCCCTTCGTTCTCCTCCGTGAACCCCCGTGTTCCCCCCGTGAACCCCCGTGTCGTGCTTTTCGGGGGCCTGCATCACGCCCCCCCCAAGCGCCAGGCTCGTCCGCCGAGCAGGCCGATCAGTCGTCCCCACGCAAAAGCTGCCGATACTAAAGAGGACGCCCTCCCCCAAACTGCCATGTCGACTCGATCCCTCGCCGTCCTCGCGCTCCTCACGGTCGCCTGCCATCGCGCGCCGCGCTCGACCGACCTCGCCCCTGCCGCGAGCCGGGAGACGATCAAGGGGCTCCCCGGCTGGTACCTCAAGCCGCCCACCGACAAGAACTTTCTCTACGCCCCGGCCACCGCCGTCTCGCGCGACGTCCAGGTCGCCATCAACAAGGCCGAGGCCGAGGGGCGCGCCGGACTCGCGCAGCAGCTCGAGGTGAAGTACGGCGCCCTCACCAAGCGCTTCGTGGAGGAGGTGGGGCGCGAAGGGTCGCAGCTCCTCGATCAGTACACCACCGCGTACAAGGCCGTCGTGAGCCAGACGCTCTACGGCACGCGCGCCAAGCAGCAGGCGCTGCGCACCGAGGGCGACGTCTACCGGGCGACCGTCCTCATGGAGCTCCCCGTGGGCGAGGCGAGCAAGAAGCTCCTCGAGCAGCTGCGGCAGCAGGAACAGCTCTACACCCGCTTCCGCGCCAGCGAAGTGTTCAAGGAGCTCGACGCCGAAGTGCAGCGCTACGAGGCGTGGAAGCGCGAGCAGGGGATCCCGCGGTAGAGATCAGCGAGAGACGAATCACCCGCCTCGCGTCCCTGGGCGCCCAGCACCTCTCGTCGTTGGTGGGGGGCGCCACACACCATCCGCTGGACGCCGTTCGGTTCGACACACGTCGTAAACCCTTCGGGAATGCGCGGCGACTAATGTCGCGAGCCCCCGGCTACGGCGTTCCACCCGGGGTTCTCCTGCGCTTCATTTGAGACAGTCGCGCTCGCCGCGCACGTCGCGGCAGGCGTCCCCGTCGATCCCCGTCCATCGGAGACCCCGCACATGGTGGCCCGTCGTCCCTATCTTCTCGCCCTCGCTGTTGGGGGACTTCTCCCCACGCTTGTCAGCGCCCAGGTGGCGCGGCAGCTCACCAAGCCCGACGCGGAATTCGCCGAGCCGTTCACCGCCGTGAGCGGGATCCGCGAACTCAAGGACGGGCGCGTGGTCGCCATCGACTCGCGCGACAAGATCGTGCAGATCGTCGACTTCAAGGCGGGGACCGGGACCAAGGTCGGGCGCGAGGGATCGGGGCCTGGGGAGTACGCCTTCCCCATGCGGCTCGTCCCGCTCCCCGGCGACTCGTCAGGCGTGTACGACATGCTCAACGCGCGCCTGCTCGTCGTCCTCCCCAACGGCAAGCCGGGACCGTTCCTCACCGTCGAGCAGGCGTCGACACAGGGACCCGGCGGTGGCACGGTCCGCATCGGCGGATCGGCCCCGCGTTATGCAGACGCCAAGGGGCGCCTGTACTGGACCGGGCAGCCGTTCAACGCCCCACGCCAGGGCGAGATGCCAAAGTCGGCCGACTCGGTCCCGGTGATGCGCTACGACCGCGACACGAAGAAGACCGACACCCTGGCGTGGACGCGCGTCGCCAAGAACAACGTGCAAACGAGCGGCAACAGCGGGAACATGCAGGTCCGCATCGGCATGTCGAACCCGTTCCAGCCGCGCGACGAGTGGGCAGTGACCCCCGACGGCCGGGTGCTGGTGCTGCGCTCGCCGGAGTACCGGGCGGAGTGGTACGGGCCGAGCGGCAAGGGGGCGACCGCGACCATTGCCTATCCGCCCATCAAGGTCACCGAGAAGCACAAGGAAGAGTGGCGCGAGTCGCGCAAGCAGCAGACGTCGCTCATGGTGACGATGAACAACGGGCAGCGCTCCGTGCGCACCGGCCCGCCGCCGGCCGACGCCCCCGACCCGGGGAACTGGCCGGAGGTGATGCCGCCGTTCCTGGACAACTCGGTCTTCGTCGCGCCTAACGGGCAGGTGTGGGTCAACCGCACGCGTGCCGCCGGCGACGACGCGCCCAGGTTCGACGTGATCGACGCGAGCGGCAAGGTGGCGATGCAGGTGGTGCTGCCGAAGAAGACTCGGCTGGTGGGGCTGGGGAGCGGGACGGCGTATGTCGTGCGTACCGATGATGACGACCTGCAGTATCTGCAGCGGTATCGGGTGCAGTAAACGCTGGGTCGCATTGGAAACGGAGCGCGGGGACGCTGACTAAGTCGGCGTCCCCGCGCTCACTTTTTCGCGCGCTTCACCTTGCGTTGCGCGACCGGGCGCGGCCCGATCTCCTCGCGCACGACCCGCCGCAGCACCGCCTCGAGGGGTTCCACTGTCTCGTGCATCGCGCGACGCAGCGTGTCGTTGATCAGTGTCTGGTAGTTTCCCCCACCAGTCGCATCAACCTGCGCGCGGTACCAATGCAGGATGTCATCGTCGAGACGGATCGTGATCCGCGTCTTGCCTGCGGGCGCAGGGATGACGGCGCCACGTCGCGCGGTGGAGAAGTCGTATTGCCTACGCATCGGTGTCCTCGGCGAACTGCCGCCGTTCTCGGGGGGTAGCGCGGCGCGCTGAGATGAGGCGAATGGACGCTGCGTTCCAGCTCCACACCACAACCAGCACCCGATCGAGGGTGTCGCGCCCGATCGTGACGTATCGTACCTCGCTCGGATAGTCGTCTTCGAGCGTGAGTGCCATGGGGTCTTCGAAGACTCCTACTGCGTCGGCGAGCTCCACCCCATGTTTCCGCCGATTTCCCATCGCCTTCGCCGGATCCCAGTCGAAGCCCATGCTGCAACGTATGTACACCTGTACACCGGTGCAAGCGCTGCGGCGCGCGGCGCGCGAGAACCTACGTTGGTTTTGGCCAACGGAGGGGGGCCTACTCTCCCCGTCTCCGCCCCATCGCTTTCTCCAGGCTCCCGCACATCCCCTCCATCGCCGACCGCACCTTCACCACCAGGTAGACGAGCGGGACGTCGCCTAACGGGCGCACCTGGTGCGCCGCACCGGCGGGGATGCGCACCACGTCGCCGGGCCTCACCGTCACCTCCTCGGGCGTCACCAGCCGAGCCGCGCGCCACTCGCCCCCCGTGTACTTCACCGGCTTCTGAACGCGACTGGAGTGCGACACAACACCCGCCCCCGCGCGCACCACCAGGATGTCGTCCCACTCGCAATGCAGCTCGACCTCACTCGGCGACGTGCGGCGATTCATGAGGTACTGCGCGTTGCGGTCGGCGGCGAGGCGAAACTGCACCCCCTTGGCCCCCGAACGCATCGTGGAGTCGAGGGCGGCGTTGAGCGCCGACGCGGGGATGTGATCGATGGTGCTGGCGGTCGATGGCGGGATGGCCGGCGACGAGGCGCGCATCCCGACGGCGAAGGCGACCGGGGCGACAGCGAGCGGCGTGAGGCGCATGCGGACCTCCGAGGTGTGGCGACCGACGCGGGACGATGCACGCTCGGGGAGATGGGTCGCGCTGTCAAGCATTGATATGCAACCGCTGAGCACGGCGGGCCCTCGCCCGCCGTGCTCACCGTCCGCGGTTACGCCGCCTTCGCCTCCACGGTGCTGGCGTCCACCGCGCCCGTCACCTCCCCTCCCCTCGCCCGCCCCCCGACACGCGCCACCACCGTGGCGGTCCGCCACGCCGCCATCCACTCGGCGTTAGGCGCCTGCCTGGGCACCACCAAAGATTGCACGATGCGCATCTGCCGAAGCGCCTCGCGCGTGACCTCGCGCGCCCCGCTGGTGGCCGCCGTTCGCTTGCCCATCTCCACCCCTCGCGTGTTGATCGCCAGGCGCAGCTCCCCGGCCACCTGGCTCAGCAGCTTGACGTGCCCCGCGGGGAGCCCGTGCTCGCCAAACTGCGCCTCCTGCTGCGCCACCAGCCGCGCCATGCCCTCGGCGGAGGCGATGAGTCCCTCGTAGTCGCTCGCGCGGTGCTTCACGAGCGCACCCTTGATCGCTTCCGCGTCCGGCCCCGACGCGGGGAGGAACGACTTCCCCACGCGGACGATCGGGGCCATCAACTCGGTGCGGAGCCGCACGGCGAGCAGCCGCGAACGCTGCGTCGCCGCGAGGGTGAGACGCCCCCGGTGTTCCTGTTGCGCTGCCAGTTCGGTGAGGCGATCGATCGTCGCCTCGAACCTGGCCAGGCTCTTTTCCACCTCAGGTGCCACAGGTCCCGACCGCAGGAGATCGCGAACGCGGCGGAACATCTGCAGGCGGTTCTTGTCCTTGGCATGCATGGGACACGCTCCTTGGGAAGGTTGGACGCAGGAGAAGGGGAAACGCCGAGCGCTGCGTCCGGCCGTTCGGCGTTCACGTTGGGGCTTCGCTTGCTGGGCGGCGCGAGTGATGCCCTTCAATGAGGGGGACGTCACCACCATCAGCCGGCCATCCCCCGACGTGCCTCGTTAGGTCTGACACGCACACGTTTGGTGCTGCATCGTCGACGGTCCGGACGGACACGGCGACGGTCGGTTGTTGCTCATCGACGGACCACGCGGCGGCGTCGACGTACCACACGGTGTTGTCCACGGCCCGCGTGACCTCGTCGACGGACCGACGTGACACGTGCACGATCCGAGCGACACCGCGGACGATCCACGCTGCAGCGTCGACGATCCGCCCGGTCAGCTGCACGCATCGGACGACATCGTCGACGATCCGGTTGGCCACGTGCACGGTCCGACCGTCGACGTGGACGTGTTCAGTCGCCGGCGCCGGCGTATCGTGCTGCATCTCGCACGTGCCGACCGCACACGCACACGGATCGCGTCGACAGCTGCACGGACCGACCAGCGTCGCCGACGGACGGGTCGACGTCGTCGGCGGACCGGCCGACGCACGACAGGTGCACATCGGCCTCGTGGACGGACCGAGCGTCGGCGTCGACGTTCCGAACGTCGACGTGACGCGCCCGGGCGAACGCGAGGACGGACCAGACCAACAGCTGCACGGACCGAGTGCGCGTGCACACGGACCAACGGCGTGTGGACACGGACCAACCGTTCGCGCACACGGACCGACGGCTCGTGCGCACAGACCGCGACCGATTGCTCGCGGGACTCCAGGCGTTGGGGGGCGATGCGCGGGTGCCGGACACGGTCGACGGCCGCCGGCGCGCGTTCTTTCGCAACGAGCCCCCCTACCCTTTCCCCCGGACCCCCCATTTTTGTCAAGTGGGGTGGGGACAACGAACGGCGGTGTAGGCTTCGAGGCGTTAGGGGCGGGGCGCGCGACGAGTGCGCGGAGGCGCGCGGCGCAGGCGCCTAACTCAGGTCGCGTGAAGCGATTACCAGCGCAGCTGCATCGCGCGCGTCGATCGGTGTGGACGAGCGCGCGTCACGTGCACGCGCGCCGCCAGCGTTGCGGCGGGGGCGCACGCAGTCGCAACGTTGTGCGGCATTGCCTGACAAGTGACGGCGTGCGGCGGCCGGTGGTCGACGCGTCGCCGAGCCAGGAACCACGCCGACCGCATGAGGAGCTGCGCCGGCTGCGCCAGCCGCGGCAGACGCTTCGCGAGCAGCAGCGAACGACGAGCGAGCGCGCCGCCTACCCCCGCCGCCGCGGCTCGTCCATCGGCAGGAACGCCCGCAGGAACGACTTCTCCTGTGCCGTGAGCGACGCGAGCCCTTGGGCCTGGACCTTGTCGACGATGCGGGTGACCGCCTCGCGGTTGACCTCGTGCACCCCGGACATGTCGATCTCGCCGACGCCTTCCACCGTGCGCATAGACGGCGGGGCCGAACGCGCCGGATGCGAGATCGAGGGGCGGAGGTGCTGGTCGCCATCTGCCGGAACTTCCCGCGCCCGCGCTCGAGCCACTTGAGGTAGAGGAACGCCCCCGCGTAGCCGCCCAGGTGGGCAAAGTGCGCGATGCCGTCGCCACCGCCGCTGAATCCGCTGAACAGGGCGAGCACCGTGGTCCCGATCACCAGGACGCGCGCCGGCACCGGGACGATCCCCCAGAGGAGGATCACGTCGTTGGGCCAGAAGAAGGCGAAGGCCAGCATCACGCCAAAGACGCCCCCCGATGCGCCGATGATCGGCGCGCCGGAGAAGAGCATCGACAGCAGCGCTCCGGTGATCCCGCTGGCGAAGTACAGCGTGGCGAAGCGCTGTGACCCCATTCGGTCCTCGATGCGCGGACCGAAGAAGTAGAGCGCCAGCATGTTGAAGCCGATGTGCGACAGGCTGCCGTGCAGGAACATGTAGGTCACCACCGTCCACGGCCGCACCAGCGCGGCGGCGGGGACAAAGGCGAACCAGTTGCCGAGCCCCGGTACCATGGACTGGAGCAGGTACGCGGCGATGTTGACGAGGACGAGGATCAGGACGACTGGGGTCACGTCGGCGACGGATCGGGGGGCGCGGCGAGGTGATGTGCTGGAGCGGCGCGCGATGAAGCGTGGTCGGGTTGCGCTGGTAAGGTAGTACCCGGGGAAGCGCGGGAGGGCGGCCGAGGGGTGAAGCAAGTGTCAGGTGAGAGGGAGCGGTTGGAGGAGCTTGACATATATATGTCTCGTGATGAATCTGCAGACATATGCAACGCACAACCGTTCGACTTCCCGATGAATTGCTGCGCGCCGCCAAACGTCGGGCGCAGCAGACCGGACGCACCCTCACGCAACTGCTCGAGGACTGTCTGCGCGCGGAGTTGCGGCAGCCGACGAAGGCCGCGCGCGTGATGGAGCCGCTCCCGACCTATCACGGAGGGACGCTCAGGCCGGGGGTGGACCTGAGCGATTCGAGCGCGTTGGAAGACCTCATGGGCGGGACGTAGCCGTGGTCCTGCTCGACGTCAACGTGCTCGTGTCGGCCATGCGTGACGCGTCGCCGCGCCATGCGGTGTGCAAGGCGTACGTCGAGCAACTGCGGCGTGCGCCCGAGCCGTTCGGATTGAGTGACCTGATCCTGAGCGGCGCGCTGCGTGTGCTGACGCATCCGCGGGTCTTTGATCCTCCGACCCCTGCCGAGGCGGCGCGCGCGTGGGTGACGGCGCTCCGCGACACGCCTAACGCGGTGGTGATTGCGCCGGGGCCTCGGCACTGGGAGCTCTTTCAGGGGCTGCTCGTACACTCGGGGGCCATCGGCAACGTCGTCTCCGACGCGTGGCACGCCGCGCTTGCGATCGAGCATGGGTGCGAGCTGGTGTCGGACGATGCCGCCTTTGCGCGGTTTGTCGGGTTGCGGTGGAGGAGGCCGGGGTGAGCCGATCCGGCGCGTCGGGCTCGTGACGTCGACACGGGCAACTGAAGAGCTTGACACGGGGGTTCACGGGGGTAACACGGGGGTTCACGGAGGAGATCGCATGTTCGCCGCAGTCCTCCGTGAACCCCCGTGAAACCTCCGTGAACCCCCGTGTCCGGCTTTGTCTGGCGCGATCCCGTGGGCGCGCCTGAGCGAGCGCTTGCCGCCCCTCCCCTGCGCCCCAGCAGAAAGACCCCCACCACCGGTTCATCCTCCACTTCGCCGGTGAGCGCGAGCGTGTCGCCGTGCACCGCGATGTGGTCGATCTTGTAGGGAAAGAGCACCGACCCGCGATACGCGAGCGAGCGCCGGTCGTAGACATCGAGCACGCGATGACGTTGCGGTGAGGTTCCCCCAAAAGCTCACCAGCACCACGTCGCGCCACGCCGCCACGTCGCTTGCACCTGCCCGGGTCCCTTCCGCCAAGGAGTGACGGCGCCGCTTGCTCGTGCCGCTCACCGCTTCACGGGCCTCGGGGAGTGACTCGATGTGCGTCCCGGTGACAGGCGGGGAGGTAGACGCAGGTGGAGTCGTCGTGACCTCCTCCCCGGAATCGGAGCTAGTTCGCAGTTGGGGAGTCCAGCCGACTCGAGCCCTCGCGCCGCATCCAGCGCCATGAGCGCCGACGGCCCGGCGCACTGGTGCACTGATGCACTGGTGCACTGGTGCACTGGTGCACTGGTGCACTGGTGCACTGGTGCACTGGTGCACCTGGACGTGAAGCAGCCGGGCACAATCGGGCGCGTGGGCCACCGCATGAACGGCAGTCGCCCGACGCGCACTACAGGATCGGCTGGGAACCCCTCCCTATTGATCGTGAGTGGCCGGGCTCCACGCGCAACGATCTACGCGAAGCTTGAATCGAGTAATCGTGAAATTGCGCGACCGCTCATTCTTGGCGGGCTCCGCCTCTTGCACGCTGATCAAGTCGTCCCCGCCGACCGCGAATCGACGCAGCGGAAACGTTCTTCCGGGAATTGGGATGTCTCCACACTGTTCGCGCGTGCGCAGATTCACGATGTGCAAGAAGGCGGTGGCACCCAGCCACGGACCCTTCAGTTGCTGATCGAGATATACAGCGAGCAGAAGGGGCCCGCGCACCAGCGCGATTGTCGCAACAGACGACGGTTCGAGAAGCGGCTCCGGAGATCTTGACGAGTCAGCCGCGACAATCAGCTCCGCCAGAAGCTGGCGTGCTCCACGTCTCAGCGACCGACTCACTTCTATCGAATCACGTTCTCGCGTGCGCAAGTCGAACACGTAGGCAAAGTCGGAGAGTTCGGTAGTAGAGATGACAAGCGAGTCGAGCACGTCCACACCGACTTTACCAAAGAGCGATGCCGCTCGCGGTGCGCTCGCGATGAGGTCGGCGAGCGTACCGCTGCTATTGAACGTCCTCTGTCCGACGGACGCGGTAATCGAAAGTCCGCGTTCTGCAGCCACTCGAGCAACAACGACCGTACTATCGTGTGCGGCGATCGCCGCGGTCCCTGAGTCGAACGTGGCAAACGGCACGACATCGCGCGCACCTTCGCCCACGCGAAACCTCAAGATCTCGCCGGACGGATAACCGAGCGCATAGCCGACCGTGCTATCCAACATCACTGCTCCAACTAGGGAACTTGAGGAGTCGCCAAAGTCGAGCTGGACCGCTCGACCACCGACGTTGGCCGCAACGATCGCGTCCGGGCGACGCAAGAGCAGAAGCGCGTTTCCGCGCCCGTCAGCCACAACCCCTTGAAACCTGCCGCCCTGCTCGGTCGGGATCGCGACGTTCGATTCTTCTGCGCTTTCTATCACTCCGCTTGTGTCACCCATCTGTGAGTCGCGAGGCGGAGCACGACCGGCATCCGCGCACGAGGGAAGCAAGCTGGCGACAGCTGCCACCGTCGCGACAACGACAACGGCGGAGCGGCGGCGGCGCGCCGTATACATCCGTATCCGAGGCACAATTGTGAAGGCGGTGACGCGAGCTGAGTGTGCGGCAGGTTCTGAACTCACGAAGTGCCTGCCTCTCCAACGGCGTAAATCATCGCGTGACGGCAGGAGGAGGATCGGTCTCGCTCTGAGTCCAAGCAGTTGTCGCAGGATGCGAGCAAGCGCTTCAATCGCCGGGAGGCGCCCACGCGGGGAGTTCCGGCCTACTGAATGTACGGCGCGAAGTCGCTTTGCCCGGAGGTCCGAATGACACGGACCGCGTTCAGGAAGGCCGAAGTGACCCCTTTCCGAGGATCCTGCGGGAGGGAAAGGATCGTGCCCGCGGTATCAAAGAGAAGTTCTCGGGGCGTGGGCGCACCCCGATGTAGCAGCGAGCGCCGATAGATCGCGTCAACCGTGATTCGCTGAAGCGCAAGCGCTCGGACGTCATCATCGGTCGGTGTTCGATCGAGCACAAGCAACACGCGGAGCTTCCCACTCCTAGCGACCTCGCGCCACTCGCTGATTGGCGTAATGCACGAGAAGCAGTCGGTTGGACTATAGAAGAGGACCACCGTGGGCACAACTCGGTCGATGAGGTCGCCGAGGCTACGGCCATCTGTGACGCGGCTAGAACTGCTAAGGGACTCGCGGCACCCTCCAACGATAAGAGCGCCCACCAGAGTCCAGCTGAGCGCGCAACGGATTCGCCAAGGTCCGGGTCCCAACAGGGTCTGCGAGTGGCTGCGAGCGATCACTGCGTAGTCCTCCATTCGCATGACGTCAAGTCCACGTGAAGCCGCTTCACAATCGTTTCGGCTGCCCCCGTCGAACTTACATCCTGATACAGAACCAGGAGTGTATCGCCTCGAAACGTCGCGACCGGTGCTGGATCCGACGGCACGTCCAGCGCACCATCCACACACGCTTCGCGTCGACGAATGTTCACTACGCTAACAAAAGCTTTGCCACGGTATCTCGGACTGGTGCGATCCGGATCTACCGTGACGACGCCTACTCGCTCCGAGTCCAACCAGCCGAGCGCGATGGGTTGCGAGACATGATTTACTGCCTTCATTCCAAGCGACTGATTCGTTCGCAGCAGTGGCAATAATCGCGTGGGCGCACCTTTGCGTCTCGCCACCGCGATATGGAAGCTGTCCACATCTGCCGGCCCGGGGCCGAACACGAACAGCCAATTCGACACTTCGAATGCTTGGGCAATCCGACTACCATGGACGGCCAATTGAGTAAGCCTGAACGCGTCTGTTAACAGAGGATCATCATGTGCGTCGTACGGCAATTGTCCGCGCGCGACCAATTCGGAAAGCGTGTCAGGAAACTCGACGAACGATGAATGCCTGGTCGCGTCTAGGAGTCCGAGAAGAACGACTCCGTCCCTCGATGCCAGTCCAGTGGTTGCCTTGGCGGTGAATCGACGACCCCAGCGCCACTCTCCCGAGCGAAGATCGAACGCTTCAATGCGAAGGGCCGGAGAGTTTTGGACGAGCAAGAGCGAATCGCCGACAAGAGACATCCAGCCAGGCGATGCGAATTCGCCGGGACCGCGTCCCCTTCCTCCAATGGTGCGCCTAAGGTCTCCATCTGCCGCGTACTCGAGCACCCGGCCTACGGCCGCGTCGCTGACAAGCACGCGGGAGTCTGACATCGCTAGAATGTCATTTGGCTTGGAGACGAACACACCTCCCTTCTCGGAGAGCACGAGTGAGTCGATCGTTCGAAGCCTCGGTCCCGCAATGCTGGGCTTTCTCTCCTCGCCGATTCGATCGCCGGAGCAGCCCACCAGGGCTACTAGGCGCAACACGGGCACCAGTCGGACGGCGAGTCTCTGCAGCCTTCGCCTGAAGTCGGTGGAAGGCAGGACGGACCGGTTCGGCTCACCGTCGCGCCGACGTGGCAACCGCTCTGATTTGTATTCCGCGACCCGAGTGGCGCTATGTTGATGTCCGCACACAATACCAGCCCCACCGCCGCAAGTCTCCAATCGGCTTGAGCAAACGCGCGCTGCGTTCATGATGGCCTCACTTATGCCACGGCCTTCGACCCGTGACTAGGATGCGCAACACCAGCACGAATGTATCCAAGTGGGCGCGCAGTCCTGCTGCCACGACATGCAGACGTACTGCAATGTGCCGCCATCGTTGCACACGGCCTTCGCTTCGGCCGCACTGATGCTAATCGCCGCGACGGCCAGCACTGTGCTTCCAAGAAGTCTCTTCGGCATGATCACTCCTCGATGCGGTGAATGTTAGAACTTCCTTCGCTTGTGACACCTGACCTACTCCTTCCAGCGCGCGCTTGCTCTCGCCTCGTCCGCGACTTGATAGAGCACTCAGATGAATCGCGCTCGTTGAGCTCGACTTCGAAGGCGCGCGAGCACGATGTGGTAAGTATCATGTCGAGCGTGAATGTCGTGTTCAATAGAAAGATTGCGACAACGCGGCGCGAAGATGCGACAGGCGCTCGCCACGACGGCGCCGCTTGCTAGAGCCGCGGATCTCCTCGCGAGCCTCCGAGAGTGCCTCGATGTGCATCCCGGTCTCGGGGAGAGCAGTAGGGAAATGATCGCGCACTCCTGTTGATAGACGGGAGGTAGACGCAGGAGGAATCGTCGAGCTGCTGGAGCGGCACCTGACGTTCAAGGAACGTGAGCGTGCGATGGCGTGGCCAAGGGACCGGTATGAAATCGACGATGCGTGCGCCATCGCCCACGGTGACCGCGACATCGTCCGACTGCCCCAGTCCCCACACTTGCAGCAGCCGTTGGTCTCGCCCCCACTGGGAGCCGGTGGACCAGCGTCGTTCCCTGCGGATCCGTATCGGCGTGAGCTTGTCCCCCTCGAGTGCGGTCACACGACCGTCGATGGCCTCGACCATGAGGGGACGTGCGGCCGGACCGAAGAAAGTCACCGCGCGATCGCCGAACTCGCCAGGCCCCGGCCCATGTCGTCCAACGGCAAAGCGCGCGCGTCCGGTGGCCGCGTCGACCACTTGCACGCGCTTCTCGCCATGATCGTAGATGGCGAGTCCCTGCGCGGCGAAGACGAGGTCGAATGGATAGGTGAGCGTGGCGGCGCCGCGTTGCGTGTCGGAGCGCCAGAGCGGCCGCACGGTGATGCCGGCGTCGCGGCGGGGGGCGGTCCACTTGGGGGGCTGGTTCGAGCGGACGACTGATGAAGCGGCGGCGCTGACCGGTGCAACGGGTCGTGGCGCCAGCACGAGGACAACTGCGGCGAGCAGCGAGAGATCGGACCGGACTCTCAGCATACGATGCCTCGACTCGTTTTGTCTGGACGCGACACATGGCCGGTTGCGAATCTGTGGCCTCGATCGGCCGCCGTCGCGCGACCGCCACAGTCTCCGTCGGTGCTCCCATTTTACATAGATTCTGGCGAGAGTCACGATTCGCTCGTCACGTCGAGCGCGTCGTGTTGGTCGTTGTCTGCTCACTCCAACGGACATGAGTATCCGCGCGTCTATCGCCTACCTCGTGCTCGCGCTTGCCATGAAGTCGCCGCAGGAGCGCGCGTCGACCGTCAGTATCGTGTCGCGAGGCTCACGTGGACCGGCTGCGACCTCGAGCCGGTCGAACTCCGATTTCTCGCCTTCCGAGAGCGCCCGGCGGAATGCCTCGCGGAGGGTCGTCGCGACCAAGCTGCGAATGGTTTGGCAGATTGGCGGCGACACCGATGACACCACCATCATGATGCCGCTGCAGGTTCGCGCGACTCGCGAGCACGTCGTCGTGTATGACGCCATCGCACTTCGACTGCTGGGCGTGACACCGGCTACCGGCAAGATCGTCTGGCGCTTTGGTCGGCCAGGACGCGGTCCGGACGAGTTCAGCGGCGTGGCCAAGGTTACGGCGCGTCGGGAGGGTGGGACTTTCGTCGTTGACATGTCGAGCTCGCGCCTGACGCTAGTCACCGAAGATGGCAAAGGGGGCGAGCGAGTCGACTACAAGATGGGGGTGAACCCCCGCGGAGTGTGCGAGGCGGGGAACTCGCGCATTCAGCTGCGCGCGACCGAAGGCAAGGAGCTCGAGCGGACCTCACTGTCGACCGGTCGAGCAGTGGCCGCAGATCTCCCGTGGCCCGAGTTGCGTGAGGTACCGTCACTCGCTCGTCAGTCGAAGATCTTCGAGCATCCGAAGGCCGGCGTGTGTCTGGTCAGCATCACATACGGCCCCATGTTCGCGATTCTCGACGACTCGGGGGTGCGCGCGCGCGCCCGCTGGATCGAGGAGATCCCGATGGGGCAGGCGAAGTCGCTCGGCAAGGGCTCCTGGGAGATGCTCCCCAGCGTGAAGTCCGTTCAGGGAGTCACGGGATCGGGGACTCATTCGCCGTGCTCTTTCGCGGACGAGGGCCCAAGCGAGGGCGCTTCGTCGATTTCTACTCGGTCACCGACGCCGCGTATCTCTTCTCCATCGAACTCCCGTTTGCTCCGACCGACATCGCCTACGGGCACGGGCTGCTGGTTCTCTCCGGTGAGAGTGACGACGGCGCGCCATTCGTTCGTGCGTACTCGGTGGCGCCGGCGTTGGATGGACTTGTTCGGCAAGCACTGACGAATCGGGCGCGCTGAGCGCCGAGGGAGTGAACGCTCGTCGCGCCATGTCGTTCGGTGGTTCACGATGTCACGCACGACGATGGGAGGGAGGTCATGCGCATGCACCTGCAGCAGAGGGCCCTCGTGATTCTATCGCTGAGCGTCGCCGTCGGTGGTTTCACCAACCATCCCCTGCATCATCGCTCGGTGCCAGAGTCGGGGCGCCGAGTCGTCGCGCTCGATCCTCGAACCGGTCGCAAGGCATGGGCATTCGGCAGTGCCGGCAGCGGCCCGGGTGAGTTCGGAGGGGTGGCCTTCGTCAGCGCGCGCCAAAGCGGCGGCGCGCTGGTGCTGGATCATGCGAACCAGCGTGTGACGCTGCTCTCCGAATCGGGGGCACAACTCACCCACCGCAGCTATCCGCTCGGCGCCAGCGCGACCGGTGTGTGCGACCTGGATTCGTCGCAGATTCGCTTCGGCATGACCCCCGATCGCGAAATCGAACGCGTCAGCACCGATTCCACGCGCGTGGTGTCGTCACTCCCGTGGCCCGAGCTCAGGGGACAACCGAGCCTGGTTCGCGAGTCGCACGTCTTCTCGCATCCTTGCGTATTTCGCTCCATCCCGATCCCCCGTTTCGGTCGAAGTCGATCACCCATTTCGCTCGAAGCCGATCACCCGTTTCGGAGCAAGTCGATCACCCGTTTCGCTCGAAGCCGATCACCCGTTTCGGCTGATGGCGATCACTCGGTGACCTGAGGGGCTGCGGGATCCCACCGCAGGGACAGCTTCCGCCGGACTTTACTCCGGAGCGAGGCGGTGCCTGCTGAGAGGATCCCGATGCGAATGGTATGGGAGGCGTTGCGCCTCCGGTTTGACCAGCGGCGCAGCCAGCGTGAGATCGCCGCGAGCTTGGCGCTCTCGCAAAGCACCGTGCACGATTACGTCGCCCGCTTTCAGGCGGCCGGGCTGACGTGGCCCCTGCCGGCGGCGATGGACGAAGCGGCGCTCGAGGCGCAGCTCTTCCGACGAGGGGCCGTACCGCCGACCACGACGCGGCCGATGCCCGATTGGGCGGCCGTGCATCAGGAGCTCAAACGCAAGGGCGTCACGCGCCAGCTTCTGTGGACCGAGTACAAAGCGACCGCGCCCGATGGCTATCAGTACACGCAGTTCTGCCGCCACTACGACGCGTGGGTCGGCACACTGGAGCCGGTGCTCCGACAGGTGCATGTCGCCGGCGAGCGGCTGTTTGTCGACTATGCCGGGGTGACGATGCCGGTGGTCGATGTCAGCACCGGCGAGGAGCGGGCCACGCAGGTCTTTGTCGGCGCGTTAGGCGCGAGTCATCTGCTGTATGTCGAGGCGACGTGGACGCAGGCGCTTCCGGACTGGATCGGCGCGCACGTGCGAATGCTCGCCTATGTAGGCGGCGTGCCCGCGCTGCTGGTCCCGGACAACCTCAAAAGTGCCGTCGGCCAGCCATGCTACTATGAGCCGACAGTGCACGCGACGTATCAGGACCTCGCGACGCACTATGGCACCGCCGTCCTGCCGGCCCGCGCGTATCATCCGCGCGACAAGGCCAAGGTCGAGACCGCGGTGCAGATCGTCGAACGCGAGATCCTGGCGCCGCTCCGGCATACGGTCTTTCACTCGCTCGCGGCACTGAATCAGGCGCTCGCCGCGGGACGCGAGCGCGTGAATGATCGGCCGTTTCAGAAGCTCGCGGGAAGCCGGCGGAGTGTCTTCGAGGCGACGGAGCGTGCCGCACTCCGCCCGCTCCCACCGGCGCCGTACGAACTCGCCGAGTGGAAGACGGCGAAGGTCAACATCGACTATCACATCTCGGTCGACGGCCATCTGTACAGCGTCCCGTATCGCCTCGTCGGCACCACGGTCACCGTGCGCCTGACGAGTGCGATGCTCGAAGTCCTGCATCAGGGCACGCGCGTCGCCGTCCATGTGCGCAATACGTCGAAAGGGCGGTGTACGACGGAGCCGACCCATCGCCCTCACTCGCACCAGCGCCATCTCGAGTGGACCCCGTCGCGCCTCGTGGCGTGGGGCGCGAGCCTCGGTCCCAGCACCGGGCGCGTCGTCGAGGACATCCTCGCCCGCTATCCCCATCCCGAGCAGGGCTATCGGGCCTGTCTCGGGCTCCTATCCCTCAGCCGTCGCTTTACGCGCGCGCGTCTCGAAGCGGCGTGCACGCGCGCGCTCCGCGCCGGCACCGCCGGCTATCGCTCGGTGAAGTCGATCCTCGCCACGGGCCTGGATCAACTCCCCCCGGATCCGCTCGCTCCCCCGGCTTTGCACCTGCCGGTCACGCACGAACATGTCCGCGGCGCCGCGTACTACCGCGACGCGGCGCCCACCTCCGCCGGCGGCGAGTCGGCCCTCTCCCTCTTCGCTGAGACTCCCTATGCTGATTGAACAGACGCTCACCCTGCTCCAGTCGCTCAAGCTCACGGGCATGGCCACCGCCCTCGCGGAGCAGCGCGGCCTCCCCGACCTCGCGACACTCACCTTTGAGGAACGCCTCGCGCTACTGCTCGAGCGCGAGCAGGCGACCCGCCACGACCGGCGCCTCACCCGCCTGCTGCAACTCGCCCGCTTGCGGCACGCCGCCTGTGTGGAGGATGTGAACTTCCGCACGAAGCGCGGGCTGGAGCGCAGTGTCTTCCTCCACCTCGCGAGTGGAGAATGGATCCGTCAGCAGCAAACGCTGCTGCTCGTCGGCCCCACCGGCACCGGCAAGACGTGGCTCGCCTGTGCGCTGGGGAACGCCGCCTGTCGCCAGGGGCACACCGTGCGGTACCTGCGACTCCCGCGGCTGCTGAGTGAAGAGCTGGTGCTGGCCCGCGCGGACGGCTCGTACGGAAAGCTCATGCAAACGCTGGCCCGCACCGACCTCCTCATCCTCGACGACTGGGGCCTCGCCCCGCTCGGCGACCGCGAACGGCGCGATCTCCTCGAACTCATCGAGGACCGCGCCGGCCGCCGCGCGACGCTCGTGACCAGTCAACTGCCCATCGAGCACTGGCACGACATGATCGGCGACGCCACGTTTGGCGATGCGATCCTGGATCGGCTCGTGCACCATGCCCATCGCCTCACGCTGACCGGCGGCTCGCTGCGCCGGCTGGCGACCGCTCCGACATCGACCGCACCATCTCCCGCGCCATCTCCCGCGCCATCTCCCGCCCCATCACCCACTGACTGATCCCGCCGCTCCCCAGCTCATCGACTGATCGCCATCGACCGAAATCGGTGATCGCTTTGGTCCGAAACGGCTGATCGCTTTGGAGCGAAATGGGTGATCGACTTGAACGAAATACGCAATCCTCGTGGAGACGTGTGTCTGCTCTCCCTCTCGTTCGGTCCCCGCTTCGCACCGCTCGACCGGAAAGGGACACGCGCACTAGGCACGTGGATCGAGGAGGTGCCGCTCGCCGCAGTCTGGTGAAGGCGGCGCTCGTGAATGCAGAAGGCCCTGTCGAGGGTGATGGACACGCGCCAGCTCAGCACGCGCCGACTGGCCCAGTCGAGGACGGCGGCGAGATAGACGAGGCCGCGCGCCATCGGAGAATACGTGATGTCCATCGCCCAGACCTCGTTCGGCCGGGCGATCGGGCGACGCCGCCCGGGGCGTGTAGTACACCGCGCCGCGGCTGATCCCCAACGCCGCGGCTTGCCGCGTCACGGAGAGCGGGTGCGTCCGGTCGATCATCGCGTGGCGCTCAGCCGGCCGGCCTTGCCGAGCGCGTGTTCCAAGAAGTCATTCTCGAGCGCGAGCTCGCCGAAGTTCGCGTGGAGCGTCTTCACGCCAACGGGCGGCTCGCCCGGGCCCCCGCGGAAGACGCCGGCGGCGCCCGAGAGGAGCTGGTCCTTCCATGCCGTGATCCGGCCGGGGTGGAGGTCGAATCGTTTGGCCAACTCGGCGAGCGTACCTTCGTTGCGCACCGCGGCCAGGGCCACCTTCGCCTTGAAGGCCGGGGCATGATTCCGACGGGGACGTTTCGACATCAGGGACTCCTCGGGTTATGGCGAACATGTCGCCGGGGGAGCCCGCGGTCCACTTACCCACCCTGTTCAGAAAACCGAGGCCACTTCACTCGTCGCACGCCCCCGACTGCCCAGGCGCGCGATTGGCGATCAGCCCATCTTCCCGTCGAGACTGTTTCTGCGCCATGCCACTCGTGCATTGTCGATCGCTCTTGCTCCGCGCCGCGGGCCCAGCGCATCGGCGATCCTTTCACCGCTACGGATGGAGGGCTCTGCCTGGTGCCGACCCAGCCTCCTCACCCGGCCGCGGCGCTATTGGCGCGCCTGTCAGAGCCGGCCAAGGCGCTATCGCATGCGTGGCGTCAGTCGGCCGATATCGCAGGAAGACCGTCTGGCTTCTATTCGCGAGCCACAGTGTGTCACCGGAAATGCTGAACGCCTGACACAGGAACTGTGGTTGTCGCGGGTCCGACTCGGACAGAGCTTCCCCGAGGCACAATCCGCCAGGCATGAAGGTCGATCCGAGTTTCCAGCGTTCTAGTGCGTATCCCGTGTCATCCAGTCCGGCGGCAAGGCCAACCACCATTCCGTCTTCGCGTAGCCACAGCGTGTCAAGTGCACCAAGCGCGGGGAATACTTGAACCCACCGCCCGACTAGCGGGCTGACCGGTCGCGCCGGCTTGTGCGCCGGATCACACGAGATGGCACAGAGCACTAGCCACCGGCGGCGATTCGTGCGATTCGCATGGCCTCATCTCACCTTGCTGCCTAACGCATACACTACCACCGACTCCACGCCCTCGTTGCTCGTGTGCACGCCGGCCAGGTAGTCTCGCCCAACCTCAAACACTCGCACACGAGCGGGCACGACTGCCGTGGCCATGGCTGTACCTCCGACGTCGAACACGACGGCGGGTTCTGCTGTTGGGGTCTTCGTTGAATGCCATGACCCACATCTCGCCATCCGGACTGGTACAAACCGCGCAAATGCCGGTGCGAGCCGTGTTCGTAGCCCGATCTCGAACTCAGCCTCGATTCTCGCCCTTTCATCGCTCGTACTTGCTTCGCCGAGCGCCTCTACCTTCACTCTCGCAAGGATCGAGTCGGTATAGGGTCGCCGGTCGGTGGGCATTCTGGCCACACCCACGAACGTTCCAGCACCGTCATATCGTTTGATGACACCGTCTCCGGAATCACCGATCCACACTCGATCGGCGCTGCTACCGAGGACGAGCACAGGTCCCAGCGAGTATCGTGCGACACCCGTTCGCACGGGGCCTGACGAGAGCGCGTAGCTTAGCCACGAGGCACTCGGCCACTCGCCCATCCAGCGCACCTCTCCCGGGTCTCCAACTTGCAGAAGGCCGACGGCCGTCGTGTCGCGTACCGCTCTTCCGTAGGGCGGCGGCACGAACGGTCGAAACCCGGCTGGCACGACGAGCAGGGCACCGTTCGCGAGGCGCGCTACCGCACCAACTCCTCGGGCCGCGTTTCTGGCCCGCAGGAGCAAACGTCCCTTGAATCCCTCACGTACATCATAGACGTTCACGCGGCTCTGAGCGGGCGGTTGCTCGGCGACGAAAAGTGAGTCGCGAACGCGCCACAAAGCCGTCGCGTTCTCCAGTTCGCCCGGTCCGGCACCACGTCTGCCAATGCGCCTCATGAAGTCTCCATTCGACGCGTACACGCGCAGCTCTTGTGACGCGCCATCGAGCACAACCACTTCGCCGCCAGGGAGGCGTGTGACCCCGGCGATGCGATCGAAACGCTTCGCGTCGTCCGACTCATCACCAATGGTGAGCAACGGCTTGAGTGCGACGCGTCGATCGTCCAGGCCCCGTGGACCTTGACGATTCTGCGCACCGACGCTGGTGGTCAGGGAGAGCGCGAGCAACACGTGGAGCGCGTGACGATGCGGTCTTGCACCGGCCCTTCGGCGGAGTTGACCACGGGTCTCTTCAACTCGCCGTTGGCTCGTGGACGGACCGCGCAGGCACGCTGTTCGTGTCCGTCGCGCGTCAGGAGGCGATGGTGGAGAACGCAATAGGAATCAACGACGGCCCGCGAGTTCCGAGGAGTTGAGAGAGGACGCGACGCCGCGATGTACGCCGCTGAGCGAGACAAATGTCGGTGTACCAGTCACCAGTAAGCTGTCCGCCAATTCCGTCTGGAACAACAGTCGTTTTCGCGCATCTTCACCGGTCACACAAGCATCGAACTGTTCGCTTTCGGTAACGCCCGCCGCGCCCGCTTCACGGAGCCAGTCCTCATCCTTCTGCCAGAGATCTGTTTGCATCAGCTGCGCGTGAAGGCGCGGGAAGTGCCCGCTTGGCTCGGCGCAGATGGCGGCTCGCGCCGCACCCTCCGCATTGGGATGCGAAGGACCCGGATAGTGAAGGAGGGCTATTCCGACGCCCCTAGCGACCGCGGAGTCGATCGCCGCCTGCGAGGCTCGGCAGAAGGGACACTCATAGTCGGAGATCACGACCATCTCCACCCCTCCGCGCCCACTGAAGAGTCGTGATCCGGCCCGCTCAATCTCGCTCCAGTGCCGATTCGCCGCTCTGAAGGTCTTACGATCGCTCCAGTGGCGCACCCACCTAGCACGAACAAGCGATGACGGTTGCGCAATCAGGTACGCCGCCGCGATCAACAGCAGGACCGTCGTTATGTCGGCAATTCGCCTCACCGCTAAAGACTCCTTCGGCGCACGGGGCCGAACCCAAGGCGTCGCCAACGCGTCGTGCGCTGGGCTGCGATGGCACGAGGTCGCGGGATTGGGGAAAGGTGTCGCGACGTGGTGCGGAGGGGCGAGCGCTCCGTCCTTCACTACCCGCGCGCTCGCCACCTCATGGGATGTACTTGCTCAGCCCCATTCTGCATTGCGCCCACCGACCTGCGGGCAGCGCATGAGTCGGGGTCGCGTCGGCCTGGTGCGCT
Source organism: Gemmatimonadota bacterium (assembly GCA_016719105.1). NCBI lineage: Bacteria > Pseudomonadati > Gemmatimonadota > Gemmatimonadota bacterium. Next base: position 359,131 of record JADKAQ010000013.1, read on the forward strand.
CTACTGAGGCAGGTCGCACACATTCCACGTGTAGCTGGTACCACTGCAATTGTAGGTGCAACTCTTACACTCTGTTCCACCTGTATTGTGACAGACTTGCGACCCGTTTGACAGGTGACTCGGACACCCGGCGGAGAACGCGGACGCCGGCGTGGCAGCGACTGCAACGGCGAAGACGGACGCAGACAATCTCAGCATCTTCATCCTCATGACATCCTCCTTGCAATGAGTCGACCTTCGTAGTGAGCTGCCCCGGGTTCCGTGGACACCAACTTAGGGTGTTCTTACGGGATGGAGGTGGCCGATGGCGGATCGACGGAGACGGTTTAGTCGGGAGTTCAAGGTGGAAGCGGTACGGCTGGTCGTCGAGCGCGGCGTCTCGATGGCGCAGGCAGCGCGAGATTTGGGCGTACACGCGAATGTGCTGCGGAGTTGGGTGCGGGAGCACCGCGCCGATCCGCAGCAGGCGTTTCCTGGCGTCGGGCAGCAGAAGCGCGACGACGCGGAGGTGACGCAGCTTCGGCGCGAAGTCGCGCGCCTCAAGCAGGAGCGCGACATCCTATAAAAAGCCGCGGCCTACTTTGCCAAGGAGTCGATGTGAAGTTCGGCTTCGTCGCAAAACATCGAGGAATCTGGCCGGTGGAGGTGCAGTGCGAGGCGCTCGGGGTCTCGCGGAGTGGGTTTTATGCCTGGTGTGATCGTCCCCTCAGCCCACGCGCCCGGACGGACGCCGCGCTACTGTCAACGCCGATTGAAAATGGGACACTCCCACCGATTGAAAATGGGACACGGGGTGGGGGGCTAGCCCGGCAGGTCAGCCATGGGATCGGGGCGACGTCCGCGTCGCTCGGGGGGTGAGGAGGGGGTGGGAGGCGGCGGGACGTGCAGCCGCCGGGCGAGTTCGGCGTGTTGCCGCAGCCGATAGCTGTTTCCGCGGATGTTGACGATGTGACAGTGGTGCACGAGCCGGTCGATGAGCGCCGCGGCCATGACCTCGTCGCCGAAGATCTCGCCCCAGTCCTCGAAGCCCTTGTTGCTGGTGAGGATGGTGGAGGCGCGCTCGTAGCGCCGCGCGAGGAGTTGGAAGAAGAGCATCGCCCCGGTGCGGGTGATGGGCAGGTAGCCGATCTCGTCGATCACCATCAGGCTGGGGAAGACGAGCGTCCGCAGGCGCTGCGGTAGGCGCCCCGCGGCCTGCGCATCTTCCAGGGCATGCAGCAGATCGGCCAGCGTGGTGAAGTAGACCCGTCGGCCGTGCTCGGCGGCGCGCACGGCGAGTGACAGCGCGAGGTGCGTCTTGCCCACACCGGGCGGTCCGAGGAAGACGACGTTCTCCTTCCGCTCGAGGAAGCCTAACGTATGCAGGCTCTCGAGCTGCTCGCGTTTGACCGACGGCTGGAAGGTGAAGTCGAAGTCGGCGAGCGTCTTGATCACGGGGAGGCGCGCGGCCCGCATCGCCGTCTGGAGCCGCCGGGCGTTGCGCAGGTCGATGTGGGCGCCCAGGAGCCGCGTTATGGCCTCGCCCCCCGCGAGTTCGCCGGCATCGCAGCGCCGGAGGATGTCGTCCACCGCCTCGAGCGCCCCGGGCATCTTGAGGTCGGCGAGCTGCGTGCGGAGCTGCTCGCGAACCGAGGGGGCCGTCGTGGCCAGCCGGGCGGCGCTCATGAGGCACCCCCGACGCCTAACGCCGCGTAATCCTGCAGCGACCGCCGCTCGACGACCACGCTGGGCACGGGCGACGCCGCGAGGGGAGCGTCGCGTCGGGCGGGCAGCGCGACCAGCCCGGTGCGATAGGGACTCGTGGGCAGCGGCTGCAACGTCGGCTGCTCGACGGTCGCGAACCGCTCGGCGGGTACCCACCCCGTCGTGCCATGCACGCGGACATTGGCGACCGTGTCGAGCCAGGTGAGGACCTGCGCGTTGAGATCCGCATCGCTCACGAACGTGCGGCCGTAGAGGAAGCTCTCGCGCAGGTAGCGGATCGGCCGCTCGACCTTGCCCTTGGTCTGGGCGCGGTACGGGCGGCAGACCTTCACGCGAGCGCCGTAGTGCCGGGCGAAGCGCGCGAGCTCGAGATTCGTCACGAGGCCGCCGCCCGTGAGACGATCATCGCGCGTGAGCACACTCCGCATCTGGTCGAACAACAGCTCACGCGGCACGCCGCCCCAACTCGCGAAGCAGGCCGACAAGCCATGCTCCAGCGCCCGGAGATCCTGCCGCGGATAGAACTGCACCCACAAGAGCCGCGAGTGGCCCAGCACGACGACGAGCGCGTAGCGCACGCCCCAAGGCAAGCGACAGTGCGCGAAGTCGACCTGCGCCTGGTGCCCCGGCACCGTCTCGAAGCGCACGGGCGGCGGTGGAGGCAGCCGGAGCCCCGCGACAAAGACGCGGAGCTGCGAGATCCCCCCGGTGTAGCCGGCGGCCCGGCACTCGGCGAAGAGACGCGTGGCGCTCAGGTCGGGGTACTCCGCGAGCCGGGACTGAATCAACGCCGTGAACGCCGCGAGCTTGGGGACGATCCGGGGGCGCGAGCGGTAGCGCGCCTGGATGACGGCGAGCGGCTCCTCCTGGAGCCCCTGTTTGAGCCAGCGGTACATCGTGCTCTTCCCAACACCGGCCCGCCGGGCCGCCTCGAGGCGATCTCCTCCGGCCTCGGCCAGCAACTGCGATAAGCGCATACGCGTGGACGCTCCATGCATGTCGGGCTCTCAGTGGCCGAAAGCCCGAAGGTCGACGAACGGGACCCGGCCGCTAGACGCGGCCGGCGGAGTCGTGTCCCATTTTCAGTCGGTGGAGTGTCCAGTATTCAATCGGCGGCAACACGCAGCGCCGTGCGCGCCCGACGGACACCGGGGAGCGTCCCACACACCAGGTGGCGCCGAACACGCTCGACCGCGACTTCACCGCCGCGGCGCCCAATCAGAAATGGGTGGCCGACTTCACGTATGTCTGGACGCACGAGGGATGGCTCTACGTGGCGGTCGTCCTGGATCTCTTTTCGCGCCGCGTCGTGGGCTGGGCGATGCAGACGGCGATGACGGCGCAGCTCGTGACCGACGCCTTGCTGATGGCCGTCTGGCGTCGTGGGCCTAGCGGCGCGATGCTGCACCACTCGGACCAAGGGAGTCAATACACGAGTGAGTCGTTCCAGCGGCTGCTCACATCCCTAGGCATCACCTGCAGCATGAGCCGCTCCGGCAATGTCTGGGACAACGCCGTCATGGAGAGCTTCTTCTCCACCTTGAAGATCGAACGGTGCCATCGGCAACCGTACTGTACCCGGGACGATGCGCGTGCCGACATCTTCGACTACATCGAACGCTTCTACAATCTCACGCGGAGGCACTCCTCGCTGGGCAATCAGAGCCCCATCGACTTCGAACGACTGCAGGCAGTAGCTTAACTCGCCGTCCACCGGACCCGGGACAGCTCATAGAGCGCTCGGCCGACTAGTGACCGACGCCGCCACGGCCATGCGAGCCGTCGGCGCACACCACGCTGCTCAGATTTCACATGGCGCGCCACGAGCAGGATGCGACAGATGTGCGACAGACTCGGGTGATACATGGGCCCGCGGTCGCAATCCGCATCGCCAACGAGCCAAGCCTTCCGTCGCACCCGATTGTACCGCACCGGGTGAACCGCCCGATCACGCCCTGCCGCATCAATCGACCCATTGGCAAAACCGCGCAGATGGGCTTGACTCCATTCGCTTCGCGATGGGTAGCGACGCCGCCAGCACGTCGGTCGGAGAACTCCGGGGCGTTTTCATCGCGACGCAACCCTACCCGTCTTCCGCCTTCAATGCCTCGTAGCAGTCGCGCCGGACTCCATACACCGGCCTCCTGTGCGCGCGCTCGAGCGCGTTCGCCGTTCGACGCTCGCGCATGCAAGCACGCGCTTTACCGTCGTCTCACCGGGAGCCGCGAGCGCGTCGATCCATGCGCGTCGAAATCGCACGGGCAAGGTTGTCAGTTGTTGAACAGCCTCACATCGTCTCGGAGTCGCCTCGCCCCTTTGCCGCGCCATGGTCCATTCTGGCAGTGCGTCGAAGGCGCGCACGACCACTTGGCATTGCCGATGCGACTCAAACGATACACGGCGTGCATGGCCTGCGGATTGATTGCCGGATACACGACCACGCGCAGCTCGCGTCCGGTTCAGGTCAGTTGCGCAGCGACTCTGAGCGCCGTCTCGTCATCAGGTGCGGCGACTTCCGGATCGAGTACCACAGCGATCACATCGCTCCCCATCGACGAAATCGCCGAACCGAGCTGCCAGCAATGCTCGGCCATGCGCTCGTAGCGTACCTTCGCTCGGTCGGGCGAGGCATCGCCGAGGCCGGCGGTAAACCGCACGACATTTCGCTGACGGTCGCTTCGTCCGCAAGAACGAGAACTACCCCCCAACGTTCCCATTCATCCCTCTTCCATTCCGAGAAGTCCCCTGTCGTCCGTTCGATGGGCTGGCCGAGCGCCGACGGCGGGCGAACGGTTCAACCCACCAACGATGCGAGAATTCAGAGAATGACCGATGCTGTCAAGTCAGGGAATGCGCGCACGCAATCGTCGGTCGCCACGCGGGCGACCTCGCATCCGGCTCGCGCGTCGCGCGGTCGCCATGCTTGGGATGGCCGATGCGCTCGATCATTGATGCGGAAACGGTCGCTTGCATCAGTTCGGCGAGCGGACGGGTGCTCGGATACCGCGCTCGTCAGCTGCTCGAGCGCACCGTACCGACCGTCGCTGTCTCGCGTTCGTGTTGACTTGCCGCCTTCGTGCTCTTGCGTCGTGGTATGGCTCGCAGAAGCCTCGTCGACAGCGAGCGCCTGGACGTCCTCCTTGTCGCACTTTCGTGACCGTCTGTCGCATTCGCGCACCTGTCTCGTGGCCTTGTGGGCGCGACTGTCGTCGGCGACGAGCGCGGCTTCCTCGGACTGTCTGGGCCGCGGGTCGCTCGTGGCGTAATGCAGGTCACCTTTCTCGAAGGGGAGGATTGCGATTATGAAACGCAAGCTATGGGTCGTTCATTGGCGCGCTCGTCGGAGGTATCGCTGCGCTCGGCGCGGATGCCCGGGCGGCCACCGCGGTGTATGCCTGCCCGGAGATCGCGCCGACCTTCTGCACTACGATCGACCTCTCGGACATCTGCGGCCCATGCTGTACGGTCACACTCGCGGGCTACAATTGATCGAGTGACTTCGCACGCGAGCGAAGTCCGTGGACACCGTCATCCCGATGATCTCCAACGGTACCGTCCATTGGTCTCGCTCGCGTGCATCGCGGTCCATCGCCGCCGTGCTCGCGAGTTGTTCTTGGCGTTCTCATTTCGCGCTGGTGTTTTTATTCATAAGGAAGCACAGTTCGAGGAGTCGCTGCGGTCATTCGTACATCGCCATCCGGGAAGATCCTACCGTACGGTGCTTTTCCTGTCGGTTCATGATTGCACCAACTACCTGTGGTTTTGCGATGCTTCTACGGCGGAAGTTGCCGCCCGATGACTTCGCCTCGCCGGTGATTGTCGTCGTGTTCTCCGAGCCGGGTTAATTGCTGAGCGGACCCCCGACGCGCCCTCTCTGTAATCATCGATGCTGGCTCTTGTCGTCCTACCGATGAAGCGCCCGCGACGCATGCCAGGTATTCCCTCAGTGTCGTCACTTTCCCACACTCCTGCTGCTGGACCGAAAAGGAACTCAGCTAGCCGGAATACTCCATTCGTCCATCCGTCCGTGACATGTACGGAGTCGTCGCCGCGGTCCTCGCGCTCTCCGCGATACCTCGAGCTAATCATGCAGCCATCGCTTGCGCAAACGACATTGGGGAAGGTCCTACCTGCGACCTTTGCTCCTATTGTCTCCGTCACCACCTTCGCGCCAGCCGCCAAGGAACAGCTCCCGTCTCGATCCTTCGCCGGACGCTGATCGCGCTACGCTCGTTCTCGCGACACGCCCAGACGCCGCGACGGTGAATGTGCTTCGGATCGCTGGCTAGCGATCGTCGTCAGCGAGTACACGACGCTCCCGGCGATCGCCTCCCGATCGACTTGGACAATCGGGGAGATGATGCCGATACCACATTCTTGCTTCCGTTCTCCCTTACTACAACGGCGCAACACTTCGTCGTGTACGATGCCATCGCGCGAAGAGTCGTGGCACTCTCGCCCATCTCAAGGGAAGGAAGCATTAGCGCTTCAGGCCGCGCCGGCCGTGGACCGGACTGAGTTCGGCGGAATTGCGTTCGTCAGTCCACGACCGGCCGGGGTGCGCGGTATTCTCGACCTTTGGCAACGAAACGACTGTCGAGTCTCTCGAACAGGCACTATCCTTGGCCGGTATGCGTATCCGTTCGGTGCCGATCCGCGCGGCGTCTGCGACCTGCAGGAGTCCCAAGTACGTCTCTTGCGAGCTTTGGTGGACCACGAGATTCAACGCGTCGTCGGCGACACCACGGTAGTTGCCGACGGACCGTTGCCGTGGCCAGAACTGCCGGGCAGCCGAATTAGTTCGACAGTCCCTGCTTTCTCGCATCCCGTGGCGATGTGTGCTTCGCGACCCTCTCCTTCGGGCCCGGAAGGTCCGAAATACTCGACAAGGACGGCGTTCGAGCCACCGGTTCCTGGATCGAGCCGGTTCCCTCTAGCGAGCTCGTTACTCGGGAAAGGATCATGGACCATGATGCCCGGCAGCGTCATTACCACGACGAGCGCGACTGGTGTGGGAGAGACCTTTGCGGTCCTTTTCGAAGGGCGCTCGACGCAGCGAAAGCGCGTTATCGACTTCTTCGATCGCCGACGCCTCCTACCTGTTCTCCATCGTGCTGCCCTTCAGATGGCAAGGTCATCAGCTACGGCCACGGACTGCTCGTCGCGATGGGTGGACATCGGATGGTGCTCCTTTCGTTCGTGCGATGAGCGCCTCGCCTTCGCTTGAGACGCTTGTGAGTCGGGCAAGGGCGGCCACGCGGTAGCTCAGTCGGCGGCACGGAAGGTCTCGCGTGATACTGCCACCCACAAGCGCGGTTCACTGCCTTCGTCTCAGATCGCTCACTTCGATGACTTATCCTGTTTTGGTTGTTCCTTGTGTCGGCTTTGCTGTGCCAATGGCCGGACGTGTGTGGGGTCGCGAACGAAGGGGACGACCGCCCTCCTCTCCAATCAGGAGAAGGACCCTCGCGACCGGTCGCCTCGCAGACAACAATGGGACATTGGGGGTGTGACGCGAATGACACGACCATCCTCCTCCGCTGCAGCTGTGCGCCACGCGCCAGCATTTTGTAGTTGTTGGGTTGCCAGACTTTCGTGGAGAGCTGGTAAGTTCTCCTACCACTCACTCGACGTCGACCAGGCTTGTGGGTGGCCCCACACTGCTCAGGGCTGACGCCTTCAGTGTGGCTGTGCCATCGGGTGCGGTTGTGGAAGGTATCGATGTAGTCGGCGATGTCCGTCAGTGCGAAGTCGCGGCTCGCATAGATGCGCTCCTTGATCCGTTCATTCTTAAAGCTGCTGAA